>JBQGED010000326.1:0-27135 GCA_052039425.1 Sphingobacterium griseoflavum
GGCGATCACCAGGGTGTGTTCGAGAACGCGCCCAATACGCCCATCGTGATCGAGCGCGCCTATCGCTACCACCCGGAAAATGAGCAGAAAATGGCGGTAGAACCGCCCGCCGCCAAATCGGCAGAACCGGCACCCGTCAAGGAGCATTAACCGCAACATGAGCATCGCGCTGTCGGTCAACCTCAACAAAATCGCGCTGATTCGCAATTCCCGCACCGGTAATTATCCTGATGTAATCGCCCACGGACGCACCTGTCTCGAGGCGGGCGCCCACGGCTTGACCGTACATCCGCGCCCCGACCAACGTCATATCCGCGCCAGCGATGTCGCCCCTTTGGCGATGTTGGTGCGAGAGTTTCCAGGGACCGAATTCAATATCGAAGGCAATCCCTTCGCCCCGCATTTTGGCAGCTACCCAGGGTTGCTCGCGCTGGTGGAAAGCAGCCGTCCGCACCAGTGCACGTTGGTGCCCGACTCGCAACAGCAGCTCACGTCGGACCACGGTTTCGACCTGCGCGCCGACGGTGGTCGCCTGCAACCCATCATCCGCCAATTGCAGAGCTGGGGCGTACGAGTCAGTCTGTTTATGGACCCGGATCTCGACCAAATCCGTTTGGCGAAACAGTTAGGCGCGGATCGGATCGAGTTGTACACGGGCCCATTCGCGGAAGCCTTTGCCGAGCAGGCGCCGGATCTCAACGAGCTTTATCAGCGTTATGTGGATGCAGCGAATCTCGCGCTGGAAATCGGCATGGGTATCAACGCGGGCCACGATCTGAATCTGGACAATATGGTTCTTTTTCGCAATCTTCCTGGATTGCAGGAAGTTTCCATCGGCCACGCGCTGACCGTGGATGCGCTGAACATGGGGCTGACGGCAACGGTGAAGGCTTATCTGGCGCTCTGCAAAACCTCCACCTGAAATCTTATGCGAAGGCGCTCTAAACAAGAGCGTCTCTAGCGCCGATAAGAACTTACCGCTCGCTTTTATTCCCCAGCCTCCCCACTAAACTTAAAAAGTCAGGTCGCGTTCTCACTTCGCCTTTTTGTCTGTTGAGAGGAGACTGTTATGCCCTCGATTCTGATTCGGGATTTTATGGATCCCAATCCCCACGCAATTCACTTCAACACGCCCATCCGCAAAGCCGTTGAGACTATGGTCGCAGCAAAAATCATCGGCGCGCCCATAGTCGATGATGCGAGCCACGTGGTGGGATTTGTCAGTGAGCAGGATTGCATCAAGGAATTATTGAACGACGCCTTTTTCTGCGAGGACTCCATGCCGGTTTCCAAAGTGATGAACCGCCGCGTACAGACGGTTTCACCGGACGACACCATTTATGAGGTCGCGGAAAAAATGGTGTCGTCGCCGCCAAAAAATTATCCGGTGGTGCAGCGCGGCCGCCTGGTGGGTTTGATTTCCCGCTCCCGCATTCTGGAGGCACTGCTGACGACCAGTGAGGATTGCTACCTTCACCACACCTAGCCGCACAACAACATCTCCATATGAGTGATTTCCGTTGCAGGCGTGAGGTATGCTGGCGGCCCTTTTGACCACCCACCCGCCACAATCCTCATGACTCAAGACCGTCCAACCTACCAAGCCAAAAAACGCTTCTTTGGGCGCATGCTCACCATCTTCGGCCGCAAACCCGTTTTGGAAGCGCTGCAGGACCGGCGTTTGCGCCCATTCCGTCTGCACCTTGCGGACAGCAACAAGAGCGCAGGCATCATTGATGAGATGTTGCAGTTGGCGCAGGAGCGCGATGCCGAGGTGGTTTATCACGATAAACAAGCGCTCTCGCGCATCTCGAAAAATGCTAAGCAGGATCAGGGTGTGGCGTTGGATATCGAGTGTGAGGGCTTTGCCGATGCGGCGGATCTGCTGGCGGATTGCCCGGCAGAAATGGAGCTGATGGCACTGGATGGCGTCACCAATCCGCAAAACCTCGGCATGATCATCCGCTCCGTGTGCGCCTCCCCCATGGCTGGATTGCTGCTGCCAGAGCGCGGCTGCGCCCGCCTGGACGCACTGGTGATCAAAGCCAGTGCAGGCACCCTCTTCCGCGCGCGGATTTACCGCTGCCTGGATCTGGCGGACACCCTTGCGGGTTTTGTTGAGCTCGGGGCAGCGGTATACGGCTTGGATGCGAACGCGTCCCAGTCGTTGGCGACACTAAAAACCAAACCCCGCAGTATTTTTGTGATGGGGAATGAAACCAATGGGTTGTCGCGGGAGGTGCGCGCGGTGTGCACGGATCAGGTGAGCATTCCCATGTGCAACGGTGTTGAATCGCTTAACGTGAGTGTGGCGGCCAGCCTGTTGGCGTTTCGCAGCTTATTCCGCTGACGACGAGTGGATTTCCCCCTGCTGCACGCTCCAGAGCGCCCGCGACAACAAGGAAACCGCAAAAAGTCCAAAGCTACTACCGGCGAGTACGTGGAAGGTGAAGGTCACGCCGTACCACTGCACCAATCCGCCCGCCAGCAAAGCGCCCAAGGGGGCCATTCCAAACAACGCCAACTGATAGACCGCCATAGCGCGGCCGCGAAAATCGTCCGGCACCAGGGTCTGCAGCACCAGGCGGCTGAGGTTCGCCGAAGCACCTGCCACCACGCCCCAGAGAAAGATCAAAGCGAATAAACCGTACAGAGTCGGCCCCGCCGCCAGCGCCAAAGCGATGGTGCCGGTATAGAGCAGGCAAAACAGCACCGCCTGACCGGGGTAGCGCACCCTGCCCCGCTGCAGGATCACCCAAAAGGAGAGCACGCTGCCGAGAGTGAAACAGAGCTGCAGTAATGCGTACTCAAGGGAAGAGAATGACATGTAGTCTCGCGCCAGCACCGGCAGCAGCACCAGAAACATCCCCAGATGCATCAGTCCGTTAAAAGCTATCAACAGAATCAAATGACGCAGAGCGATCTGCTGCCAAATCCGCCGCAACGCCTCCCCGACAGCGGGCGCAAGCGGTCCAGACAGCGGTGCCACTTGCGGCACCAGTTGCGTCAACCGCGCGTAACAGGCCAAAGCGAAGAAACATAAACAGGCTTGCAGACCAACAATCACGTAGGCGCCGAGATAATCCATCAGACTCGCGATGGCGATACCCACCGCTTGCGCGAGGTATTGGCAGACACCGGCAAGAGAAATATTTTTCTGCAATCGCCGATCATCCAGCTGGGCCACCAGCTTTTCCCGTGCCGATTGCACAAAGCTATTGCCGCTCCCCAGGCAGAGGGCATAGAGCAACAGGCCGGTACGATCAAACAGCCCCGCCAACAACAACCCCAGAGCCACCAAGTGAACCAGCAATAGTCCGGTGTTGGTGAGAGTCAGAATACGCGCCGGGTGGTGGCGATCCACCATGGCTCCGGCAAACAGGATCAACGCCAGATTCGGCGCAAGCACTGCCGCCTGTACCCAGGCAATGCCCGCCGGCGACAGCTTTAACACCCCGGCAGCAAGCCATGCCACCAGCACCATTTGCACGCCGATGCTCAAGGCATTGGCGGTGTGCCCGGTGAGAAAAATGCGCAAGGAAAGTGGAGACGTAACTCTATTCATGAATAAAACAAGATGGCGCTGGAAATCTGTGGGGCGCCAGTGTAACGGATGGCGCGGCCGGCCATAACCCGCTGGCGCTGTCGCGTCGGCAAGTGTTTCAGTACAATCGCCGCCGCTCTCGCCACCGATATCGCTCTATGCCTCCCGCCGCCTCCCTGCTCAGTCCCAGAACTCTGCTGATCTATCTGCTCACCATGTTGCTCGGCGGCATCTACGCATTGGTGGCACCAACGCTGAGTTTTTATCTGGCCGATCACTTTCAAATGCGCCCGCTGGCAGTTGGCGGATTTTTTATTGCTATTGCCCTGGCCAATATTGCGTACAGCCAGGCGATCGCGCGCTGGTCCGACCGTTTGCAACAGCGCCACGGCTTGATCCTGAGCGGAATGGTGCTGGGCGGACTCGCTTGCTTCGCCTTCGCCAAGGCTCCCAGCTATTGGTGGGTGCTGCTCAGCGGTCTGACGCTGTTCGCCATGTCAAACGCGGTGCTGCCGCAGATTTTTGCCTTCAGTCGAGAATACGCCGACCACTGCCTGCCGCCGCACCGCACCACCCTGTTCAATTCCATAGTGCGCGCCTGCATTGCCATGGCCTGGGTGGCGGCACCACCGTTGGGATTTTTTCTGCAAAGCTGGATTGGATTTGAATGGCAATACCTAAGCGTTGGTGTGTGTTATGTGGTTACTGGTGGGTTGGCCTACGCCCTGCTGCCGCGATTTCCGCGCAAAGCACCGCCCCCGCGGCCAAAAGAGCGACCTAAAGGCGATACCGAAATTCTGTTGGCGATGGGCGCTTTCGCCCTCCTCTTCGGCGCCAATCACGCTTATGTGCTGGGCCTGCCAATGTTACTGACGCAGGAACTGGGGGCGCCGGCGCAATTTGCCGGCTGGCTGATGGGAACCGCCGCAGCGCTGGAAATTCCGGTCATGCTGCTCGCAGGCTGGTTGGCGGCACGTTTGAACCTGGTGGCGATTTTGCGCTTCGGCTGCGCCGCAGCCGTGGTGCTCTACCTGGGCGTATGGCAGGTACAACACCTATGGCAAATGTTCGCTTTGCAATTACTCAACGCCATCTTTATCGGCTGCATCGCCGGCCTCGGTATCACGTTTTTCCAGAACATGTTACCCGGTCGCGCAGGAGTGGCATCGACCCTGTTCACCAACACCAACCAAATCGGCAACATCTTCGGCAGCTTGCTGATCGCGATTTTTGCGGATCTGTACGGCTATAAAAATCTGTATGGCGCCAATATGTTGGCGGCGTTGGTGGCTTTTGGGTTGTTGTGGCTGGGTGGTAGGCCGAGGGGAAATTCACATTCATCGACGGCAAATTAATTTCGCCGTCGTATTCACTGCAACAACAATTCGATTTAGAAGGTGTATTGCATATCGAAATACCATTTGGAATCGTCTATTCCTTCCAGATCGGGATTGCCGGATATTTTCGTTTCCAAAGGGAAAGCAGCAGAAATGTTTGCCCGAAAATTTTTCCAAAAGAGCTTACATCCCAGGCCGGCGTTAACTAAGCCTGCGTAGCCTGCCTTCCGAGTACTGGTCCGATTGTAGACGATTCCATATGCTGCATCGGCCAATAAATACGGCTGTACATAATCCCGCAGATTCCACAGCGCCGGACCTTGAAAAATCAAATCAACCCCGAGATGTAAACCATCGTCAGCGAAGAAAGTATTGGTTTGATATCCCCTGGATCGCGTTGGCCCCGAGAGGGAAAACTGATTGACCGAGGCCGTTTGGCGACCTGCGTAATGAGCGTTGGCACGCATTAATAGGCGCGCCTCGGGCTGCAGCAAGGGAATTTTAAGAAATCGCAGCGTGGTGTAATCGAGATCTACCAGCCAGCCATCTTCTAAATGGTAATTGTATTTCGTCTCATGCATACGGCTATAAATCAATCGTAGTCCGCCCATGTGCACAGCACGCTCTGCCTCACTTAATATATCGAACTGATATCCCATTTCCACGTTATCGATTTCATCGTCATCGAAAGTGATATTGATTCTATCGCCACGATATTCTTTGGTCGTGCTAATTCGGGATGCCGTGAGATGGGCTGAAGTGCTTTTTATCCGGTTGCGATGGAACTGATAATTCACACCCACATCGTAGGTCGTCGACTTACCGCCGACGTCTGAATTGTCGCCCAAACCGGATACAAAAGCGTTTTGCGACATACCTGTATTGAACTTCCAACGATAGTGCATAAGAGGTGCAGTGTAGCGCGCCATGCCGTATGTGGCTGTTTCCGGATCAAATGCGCGAAGCACCGCAATATGCAATCTGTCACCGAATCTCAAGGGGTTATTCAGCAGTAAATCGGTGTAAGCCCGATATTCGCCACTTACGTCCGAACCGTGGTTATCGCCACGCACATTAACCTGATACGGCCGCTCACTTACGGCGGAGATATTAAGGAGGGTATCACCTACTTGATCTCCAGGTGAAAAAAAGCCCTGAACATTCAAACCTGGCAAATCGTTAACGTAAAACAGCTTTTCTTCGATTTGAGTGCTGTTCACCGGTCCGTGGATGACATCGCGAAAAATTTTTTCTACCGTAGTTTGTGAATAACGCTGAGCACCAACCAAACGCACATCACCCAAATTGCCCAGCAACAAAGTAATGGTCACTATACCTTCACGAACCTTTTGCTCAGGGATAAACGCCTTAGCCAAAACAAATCCGCGCTGTCGATAATAGTCGGTGATCTGATCGGCAACCTGCTCCAGCATCCCCAAGGTAACCCCACGGCGCCGGCGCTGGTCGCGGATCAAAAATACCAAGCGCTGGACATCGACGGTTTCGACATGCTGGTCCCGGGTTTCCTTCTCGATTTCCACGATCAGATCCTGCAACTCGCTCAACTCCTCCATGGTATAGCCGGAATACAGAACCTCGCCTTCCTTCATCATGTCGTAGCGCAGATTCTCCACCAACTTGATGACTGCTTCGCGGGTGATGCCGAGCTCTGGAAACTCCACTACACCTTGTACCCGAAAAGCGGTGACATTAAGACGCGGACCATCTTCCGGATTAGGATTGCGCTCACGCACAGGCGGAATATCCAAATCCTTCAACAGAATATCGTGCTCGGCCTCCGGCACCTCTTCAATTGTGGGCATCTCAAGAAAACCTGCCTGCACCAAAGGTGCATAACCAAAGAAAAATAGAAAAAAAACAATTAATTTTACGGAATATTTCATTGATGAATAATCATTAGATGGATCGTTTTGGCACAATCTATAAAAAGTTGATCGCCACGATGAAAGAATATACGTCCTTGGCAAGGACTTCTTATTCCCTAGTCAATAGAAACTAAAAATCGCCGACCCCAGCCAAAGGCTTATCCTGCGCCTGCTGTTCGTACAGTTGATCCGATGGCAATTGAATTGATACATCCTGATAAAAATAATTTTTGACGTCAGTGAAAATCGCAGGATCAATATCAGCCAGCGATTCGACCTCAATCATTCGCTCAAGTCCCGTGAACTTCGATTTAGCTTGAATCTCACCATTGATAGTGCGGATGACCCCTCCTCCGGTTATGAGGGCGTCGCCAAAATCATAGTCGCCAATAATAATCACCATACCCTCGACGGTGATAAAATTGGCGTCAGTTTTTAAGGTGCCCGAGGTGGTTTCACCGAAAAAGCCGACCAGGTCGGCGTTAAGAGTCAGGTCCCGCCCGATGCTAGTAGCCCCCCAAAAACCCACTTCATCAGCTTCCAAAAACGCATCCTCATTGACAGTTATAGATCCGTCAAACGCGATCCAATCGGAGCGAAGACTCAAATCACCGCCAATTCTCGATTCAAACAAAACGAGATCACCGACATCAGTCAAGTCGACATCCCCCGCAACATTGGCAATAACCCAATAAAAATCATTTTCTATGGAGCTGAGCCTGACATCATCACCGCTTACAAAGTGCGCCTCATCTGCGACAACAGCCACGGCTGAGCTGATGGATCCGGTGGTTTCCAAGCTCAGATAAGGGGCATTTACACCGGCAAGTTCCAAATTGCTACTTGCATATACGGTTGCCTCCGTACCAGCAGTTATAGTAATGGGACCCGATATTTCATTGTCTCTACGATCCAAACGAATTGCGCCAGCGACTGCTTCGAGCTGTAAAACTCCCCTACTATTAATAGGTCCCGCACCTTCCCCATTGCTTTGAGTTAAATCACCCTGCAGTATTTTTAAATTCACCAAACTTTCACCGCTAAGACCAGCCAGCTCTAAACCTTCCTCCTCTTCCAGATACAGAGCTGTCCTGTTGTCTTTTAGCGTCAGACTATTAACGGCGATCTTTAAACGAGCATCTGTCGGATCTACCTCATCTATTTCTGCGAGGATGAGTCTGTTGGTCTTCAAAATGGCCTGGCTGTTAATTCGGAGTCTACCACCATGCAATTCCAAACTCTCAGGAAGATTAATTGTCCCGGTTAGATCAATAGTTTCAGAACTGCCTGCCTCGACTCTCAGCCTCTGCAACTGGCTAAAAGCAATCCTTGGGGAGGTATTCCATTGCCAGTACTGGGGGCCAAGAAAAAATGTATCACTACCCGAGCTACCGGTAAGCGTCATAAGATCCAAATTCGCATTTAGCTGTATGGACTCAATATCTGCATAAGTGAAATTGGCTGAGACATCAGTAGGTGATACAAAAGAGAAAGAAGGACTGCTGTTGTCAATCTTGTAAGTTCCCAGCCACCGGTCTCCACCTCCCAAAAACTCCAGCACATCGCTTCCGCCGCCGCCCTCCAAGGTATATTGCACAGCTCTGCCGTCCAAATTGACGAGAAATGTATCCGCCTGTCCACCGCCTTTTAAACGGCCGAAATTGCGGAACTTCATTTGACTCTCCGGCGGCTCCTCATTCGCTGGCAGCTCTTCATCACCAGGTTGCCCACCAGCGCTTTTTATAACGCTATTTTCGGCATCATCAATAAGCCAAGTATTAATAGCATCGGGCGCCTGCAATGTGGCGTCGGCGCCATTACCGACAAGAATTTCGATATCCTTGATCTCCTCAAAACCATCCTGTTTTTCACCTATGGTGATATTCAACAGTCCTTCCCTGTTCGAATAATCGAGAGTATCTTCTCCGCCGCCGCCGCGAATGGCAGTCATACTTGCACGATTATTCATTTTGAATTGATCGCTCTTCGCTCCACCCTCAAGCACATCGAAATTTCTAAATCCCACCTGCTGATCTGTGTCCAGATCTTTTACTGAGCCTTCACCTCGCCCATTGATATTCCACTCATAACCACTGGAGGCCGAACTCGCGCCAATCAGGGTATTACTCGTTCCGCTCCGTGCCTCAATGGTTTCGATGTTTAAGGCCGCCAGTGAGTGTTCGGGTAGTTCATTAGCAATTGCATCAGCTGAAAGTCCCACGCTTATCGGGCCAGCCTTCTCGATTATCAAGGTATCTGCGCCGCCGGCGCCATTAAATATAAGTTTGACACCTTCCCAAGAGGCATTTTGAGAGACGATGTAAGTTCCATTGCTTTCACGACCGTTGACCGTTACGGAATTTACCGTCGGATCTTCACCCCTAAACCCACGAGACAAGGTGAAAGTTCCGACGCCGTCTAAGGTCAAGAGGGCGTTTTCTGCTAGCAAAACCTGATCATCGACATTCATTTGTCGAGCGCTGATAGTAGTGGCTCCAGTAAGACGAAGCTGGTCCTGGTTAAATTCGCCCAACTTCAATGTATCACCGGCGCTAATTTGACCACCAGCAATAGTCCCGGCAAGCCCGGAAATTCGATTTCCAATCTGGCCGAGTGAGGTAATACCCGAAACATTGAGAATAAGTTGATCCACGCTCAAAGTAGAGGATTGACCCAAACTGCCGGCCACAGAAATTTCCAGTCTATTGGCATCCTGAACCCCTGTAAGACGTAGGTCCTGGGAATTATTAATTTTAGCGATTTTCGCACTCTTAATTCTGAGAGAAGAGAGCTGGTTTTCTGCATTAAATGTAATATCTTCACTCGCAGACAAGACTGCCTCACCGGTTACTTTAACCGCACCAGATTGCTTGATATTTTTAGCAGAAACATCCAACTTTCCTATAGCAATTATCTCTCCCTCCTTTCCCCCAAGTTCCAGATCTTCACTTGTGGCCAGATAAACATCTTCCGCACCGTCTACCGTCACCAAGCTACTAAAAACATTATCCTGTTTATTGACAGTGAGGTTTCCACCTTCAAGGGAAAAAATAGTCTGCCCTGTGACCTTTAACCTCGAATTGTTTTGCTGGGTGATGTTTCCTTTTGCAAAAACATTGAGATCACCGGCAGTATCAATGCTTGGCAACTCCAACAATCCTTCGCTTTTAAGCGTAATTGCCCCAGACTCCCCAGAAAGGGACCTTGTATTTATCGCGCCTCGAAAATTCAAAAAGCTCGCATTATTGACAATAAAATCTCCACTGGAAGTGTTGATCTCGACTCCATCACCCAACCGAACTTCCCCGCCAGACTCTAATATAAAATGCATACGGTCTTGGTGTGCGGGATTTTCTTCCGTCGGATATTCTAGGACCACACTTCCATCAAAACGGATATCCCCACCCGCCGTCAAACGAGTCGTCGTATATCCTTTCCCCTCGTTTAGATCCGGGTCATCCAAAAACTCCTCCGTCGCGTTATTGTCATATTGCCAACGCTGCGAAAGTTCGATATCGCCTACCGCTTTAATGTCAATTTTGGCTGGATCGCCAACACGCTCTCGCCCCCCCACTTGAATATTACGGAATTTAACGTCGCCCCCAGCATTAATTACCACACGACCACTTGGCCCCAACCCGGTGGTAAAACCATTTGCATGGGAGAAAACTTCACCCAGTTCTGTCTCCGAATAGCTCCCTTTTACATTAACTACTGCATCTCGCTCGAATGTCACATTGTGCGCACCAGCTTCGACTTCGCCTTCGGAATTTATTTTTCCTATAAAGAAGTCACCTCCACTGGTTTCGATATTAACGCCATTACCTAAAATTACATCACCGCCCGCGTTCAAATTAACATTGAGCTTCCGATCTGGCGATCGTTCGGCAATGATGTTTTGTTCTATTCGAATTTCATTGTGGGCAATGAGGTTGAGGCTGGCTTCTTCGCTTCCCGTCATTCTGATTGATCTGGAAACGGTTATGTTACCTTGCTGTGAGCCTGATGAACCGGTCCTGAGTGTAACATCAGCTCCCGAATCTAAGGCATTACTAATCAATTCTGCCGAAATAGTAGAAGTATTCGGGCCTGATTCAAAAGCATTGTCGTCATCCAAAGCACCACGCCCACCATCACCTACCCTAAGATCATAAGGATCAATCAACCAACTCCCAGCAACGCCATCTATCGCAGAAACATCCGGCGACGCAGTGATGGAAAAGCTCTTTTTGCCGGAAGTTTCAACAAACCCGCCGTTTCCTTCAGACTCGCCACCTCTCGCCGATAGGTTACCGTGAATCCGAGCGGTGTCTTCCGCGAAAACAATTGCTCTACCACCGTCGCCAGCGTTTGTCGCGCTGGCATTGATGGAGGCTTTTTCATTGATATAAACAAAATCCGCATTGCGAATTTGGTGATTCAATCCCTCCCGGTCGCCGCCGACCAAAATTCTGCCGCCGCCATTTTCTCCGGTGGCTTCGACGCTGGAACTATCAAACAAACCGACATTTTTTCCGAGAACTTTGATATCACCACCCTGCTTCGCATTGGCGGTGACTATGCCCTGTTCGGAAATAATGGTTGTGGTATTGGAATGCAATTCGACGTTACCGCCAAATTCTTGGGTAGCGTCGGCGCGGATTTTTCCTGTGCTTGTGATATTTTCGCCGAGTGCAACAATGTTACCGGCCGTCTCACCTGAAACCGTAATTTCGCCCGTGTTAACCACGTCGCCGCCAGCGCCCAGAGTAAAGCTGCCATCTTCGTTGTAGGTGACACTACGGGCTTGTTTTTGGTCGCCCCAATTTACCGCCTGGCTAAATACATCCCGCGTGGTGCTGGCGCTTAATAAAATGCGGCCGCCTTCTGCTTTTAGCTCGCCAGAATTGCTGATGGCCGCTTTATCGCCTAGCTCACTTTGCAAAATGGCTTCATCTACTTGCAAACCGAGCAAGCCGGACTCATCGAAGGTCAAAACAGCTTCTTTTCCCGAAGCCAAAATTACGCTGCCGAGACGCGCCGAAATTAATCCGCGATTTTCCACCTGTGTGCCTATTAATGCGACATTGCCGCCAGATGCGGCGTTAATCATTCCTGCATTAATGACGGTGCCATCGGTGCCTTCAATACGCTTAAAAACCAAGTCTCCATTCATAAAATCATCGGGATTGATCTGCAGACCACTCGCGATCAAACCTCCCGCATTGACCACCGCCCCCTCTCCGAACACCACACCGTGGGGGTTTACCAAAATGACGTGGCCGTTGGCATCGATTTGTCCGAGAATTTCACTGCCGTTATTGCTCAAAATCCGATTGAGCGCCACGGCGCTTTGCCCCGGCTGCACAAACGTCACGCGCTCGTCTTTGGCGACATCAAAACTCTGCCAATCAATAGCCATCTTGTCCGATGCCTGCGTGATGGTGGTTTCCGTTCCCTGCTGTTCGATGCTGCCCACACCGCCAACCACTTCTCCGCCCGAGGGCCCTGCCAATGCATTGCCATAGGTCAGCATTTGCGCGGCGATGGCGAAAGCCAAGCGGGATTTGGAAAAACGCGTGTTTTTGGCAGATGGATTCTGAGTCATGAGTGATCACACACATAGGTCAAAAAAATGGGAATTCTCCGGCCCTTTTGTGAAAACGAAATCTTGTGGGACGAGATATATATTGGAGGCAGGCAACGGACGAGAGATCGCCAATCACCACCAAACGATTGCGGTCGGGCAGCTGGAAGTGTCCACGTCGCGCGCTCCTGAACAGTCGTATTTCACAGGTACGGTTCGAACGGGGCCGGATTATCCCACGATGCTTAGACGTTAGGGGAGATTGGCGTGGTAAAGCGCGCCAATCTACATGTCAGAACACAAAAAAAGCGCGATTACGATAAAGATGCCTGAAAACTAGCGAAAAAAGATCGAAAATTTCGCATTTTTTGACCGAAAGAAAGGAGATGGCCGTCACATTTTTCCACTGCTTACGGCATTGGAGAAATCGAGGCGGAAGATATGCGCGAATTAAAGCGTAGAAATATCAATCCACAATTTGGGATTGTCGAGGGGAGTTTTAGGCGGCAGCTCTGGATTGCGGAGCTTGAAGATCCGGCGGTCTTTCAAGTTGGCGTATTGCAGCACCATCTTCACCATGTCGTTGTTGAAAAATTTCTTGTCGAAACTGCCATCATCTATGGCCATTAACAAACCGCGCTCTATATCGGCAGCGAGATCTGGGCGACGTGGCGTTACCATCAGGTAATACGGCGATGTGTACACAAACATCAGATTAGAATCTACCGCGAGCTCGAGATCCTTATTATTTTTCAGCTCGCCCCACGGCTCATGAACACCGCGAGGAAAAGCGTCGAAACGTTTGCCGTCGGTCATGTGGAACAGACCTTCGTATTTCGTCGCCTCCACGACTGTTAAGCCGTTCGCTTTCATAATCGCGGTATCGGCCCAGCCGGCTCCTTGGCCAAATTTGAATCGGCGCAGATCATCCATGGTTTTCACATGATCAAAAATATGGCGATTATCTTTATGGACAATTAGAAGGCGGTGGCCAAGCAGACCCTTATATAAAGGTACGCGCACGGGCAAGGTGTTTTCCTCCATATCCATATTGGTCGCCATCCATACCACATCGATATTGCCGGAGACCAATTCCTCGCGAAGTTTGGGTGCGCTGAGTGCGCCATCCTGTACTACCAACTCGAATTTTCTGCCGGCTTTTTCCAATCCGAGTTTTATCATTTCGATGGCATAAGCGGCGTTGTCGTCGCCGCGGGATACGACAGTAACCTTGGTATTCCCATCGCGAGCGGAAGCTGTTAACGCAGAAATAAAGCCGAGAGTGGATAGAAAGGACAATAATAGGAGTTTTAAAACGTCACGCTTCAACATGCTGGAGCAACTTCTCATATGCTAGGGTTGGTAGAAGCTTCTCAAAAAGCTGCGCGAGTGATCTGCCCGCGCTGGAATTTGAGAAACCTCAAAGCTTTACTTTTTAGCAGTAAAGGGTAATGAATCGATCAGATTCTCTAAAAAGCCACCCTGAGAGTTCAACCCATTTAATATGGATTCCATTGCAATAAATTGTTGCATCAATCGCTCTTGATAAGCCGTCATACGGCGTTCGAGACGAGTTTCCTGATCATCGAAATCGACTAACTGACGTTCCAAGATTTTTTCCCGGTCGCTAAATAGCCCATTAGTCTGTAGAAACTGGCCCAGCAATTCTTCCATTTGCCCAGCAAAACCTCGGGAAAAATCCACTTTTGCCGTGGTCGCATTTTCCCCAATAATCATGGACAAACCTTCGGCTTTTTCGCCCAACTTTGGCAGCAATACGTTACCCAAACCAAAGCCTGGCACGCCGTTGACCGTTCCCGCCACGTCCACCCCTTTTGTACCCGCCCCTTCGGCCAAGCCTAGATCCGCCGCCGCATCATCGCTGGATGACACTACGTTCACGAAAGAGCTGGTGCCATAACGGGTAGAGGTAATGGAGATTTTGTTGGTGTCCGCGTCGTGTGTTACTACCACAGTCATGCCGTTATTCTTCAGATTACTGTCGGCATTGATGGCACTTTGCATCGCGGATAAAAAATCCGCATAGGTAGCGTAAGTTTTGTCAGCCGGGAGTTCGATAGCATTGGTCTGTATGCCATTGATATTCAACTCAAAGCTGTAGCTTTTTCCTGTGGTGTCAAAATTCGGAAAGGTCACAGCGGCATCGACTTCTCCGCCAGTGAAATAGCCCTTGCGCGGCGGGGTGGTAATGACCACATCATAACTGCCAGCCTGGGTTTGTTTGCCGAAGCTATTGACCGTAACGTCTCCAGTCGACGAATGGGTGTAGGGCGACAGCATCTTTTGCACATCCGCGAAATTATTGTCAATCGCTTTGCGCAGGTCGTCTTCATTGATGCTGAGCGAGCCATCCAGCTGAGTGCGTATTCCCAGGTTGGTCAGGGAGGTAAAGTTGGAGTCGTTCAAGCCCGGGACAGCGGAGGCGATAATAGAGCGGAACCGGGATAACACGGATTTCGCCAGCGAGTCATTGGCGAGAGAGCCCCATTTTTCCTCTTCTTTATTAAAAGAAAATACCGGTTTGGTTTCTTCCAAAAACGCATTGTAAGCTTCGACAAAACCGCGGATTTTTTCTTCCGCGAAATTCTTATCATCCGAAATGGTAACGGTAACCAACTCGCCCGGAGACGCTTTTAATAAATCCAACGTCAGACCTTCCACCACATCGGTAATGGTGTTGGTAGAGCGGGTGAGCGCTAAACCATTAATCACCAATTGTGCATCCGCGCCTTTTTGTTTTTCTACGTTCGTCAGGTTGGCGATATCTTCATTGAAGGCAAAACGAGAAAGGCCGGAGCTATCCCCATTCGTTGGTGTGTCGCCTGCTTCTTCCGCTTGAATTTGCAGTTCGCGAGTCGCACCGGAAGGTGCCGTCACCACCAATCGATAACCAGTGCCGTCAAAAATTACGCTGGCTTGCACACCTTTGCCGGCTTTATTAATGGCGTCTTTCAAACCATTCAGGCTGTTGTTGGTGCTGTCGATGGTGATGGAAAAATTATCCGCTGCTGAGCCAGCAACAAAATCCGTGGGATCACCATTACCGTCGCGATTCCACTGGCCAAAATTAAAATGCAATACGCCCTCGCCCACCGCATCATTGACAGTGGCGAGCGGAGCAAAGCTCAGGGATTGGGAGGCCGCCAAAGCGCGCACTTCCATGGTGTAAGTGCCGGTTTGTGCGTTGGTGGCGAGCTTGGTTGGAACCAAGGCATCGCTGGAGGTGTAAGACGCGGATTTACTGAACAGACCTTCTTTTTCTGTGAGCGCGGTGACAGCGGATTTCAGCTTATCCATGGCGGACGTCATAAGGCCAAAATCGGAAATTTGCGCTTCCGCCTTTTCGCGTTTCGCATCGATACGACCCTGCGGAGCTGCGCGCTCAATATCCACCAGCTGTTTGACAAGGCTCGTGGAATCGATACCCGAACCGGCACCGAGAGACTTGATGATATTGTTGTCGATCATACAACCTCCACCGCTTACCCAGGTTATCGCCCGGATACGCAAATTCTTGAGCGCTATGCACCGTCAAAACAGTATAGTCAACGCACCGCCAGCCAGTGCGTTTTTCCCTACGAAAACGAATTGAATTTCCTGAGAAATTAGCGGAAATTGTCTCCCGCTCCGCCGGGGAAATTCAGGTATAAAAACCAGATTTTAATAAACAAAAAACGCGAAAAAGATGCGCGGTGACCCACGCATCTTGCCAGAGGTTACACTCCATTTACGGAGCGTCTGGGAATCCGACGTCAGCCGATGGCGTCGATCAGCTGGAATCCCCCGTCATCATTCAGCTTGCGTGCCAATTCCAGAACAACCTCTTCCGGAATTTGGCGGATGAGCTTGCCGGAGGAACTGTCGACCACTTTAATCACCATGCGCTCCGTCTCTTCGTCGACGCTGAAATGCAGGTCGCGATTGAGGGATTGCACAAATTGGTTTATCGACACCACCGCGTTTTTTACCTGCTCGGAAGCGCCGGCATCCGCTTTGGCTCCAGCATTTGGCAGCGCTTGTCCTTCTGAGTCAGACGGCAAGATTTTGCCGATTGGCTGCACCGGGCCGTCCACATCGCCCCCCGTCGATGAAGCAGGCCGGGTAACTACGGTTGTTGCTACCGGCGTTAATCGCACTTCATTCATGGGCTAACCTCTCACAATAGCGATTGGCGGAATCACGCGCCCTTCTTTCGAAGAGTTTGCGAGCCCGCCAACGCTTTTTAAAAAATCACCCGGTGTTGCCACCGGGTTAACCTTTTTCAACTTATTGCAGCAGTGACAGTACTTGCTGCGGTCTGGCGTTGGCCTGGGCCAGCATCGCCTGAGACGCTTGTTGCAGAACTTGGGCTCGGCTAAGAGCTGCTGTTTCTGCCGCAAAGTCGGCGTCAGTGATACGTGCACGAGCTGCCTGAGTGTTTTCCACAACGTTGGACAGGTTGGAGACGGTGAAGTCCAGACGGTTGTTGACCGCACCCAACTGTGAACGTATGTCGTTCACGGTATCCAAAGCGTTGTCGATGACACCAAGGGCTTTTTGCGCGCCTTGTTGAGTCGAGATGCTGATGTTGGCAATTGCGGTGCCGAAGGCGCCGCCACCCATCACGTTGGAATCAATCAAACCTGATTTGTCCCGCGCATCATCATCCTTATGTTTTACGGAAATCGGGCTACCGTTGTCGCTGGTCAGCTTGATGCCTCCTGCGATTTTCGTGTCATCAGCAATGGCGGCCAGAGTGTCATTACCTGCACCAAACTCCAAGTTTGTAAACACATCTGTTACACCTGTCGCTCCGCCATCGTCCATACCGAAATTGAGCGCTGCCACATTACCTTCGAGGATCAAACGCGTTCCAGATACGGTAGCAGTGACGCCTGTTTTATCTGCTTCGTCATTAAAAACCTTAGCAATATCCGAAAGCGTAGTTGTCGCGGTGCCCGCAACGAAAGTTAGCTCATGCCCATTAAGGGTAAAGGTGCCGGCGGCAACATCATCTTCCAAGCTAACAGCCCGAAAATCCAAAACTGCACCAGTAAACGCGGTTGCTCGAACCCCGGTCTCGGAAGAAACAGCGTTGATTGCATTAATTTTGTCTTGCAATCCCTCAGTCTTGGAGGCTCCGACATTTACACCATTAATTTGCAAGTCACCTATCACAAATGCATCAGTTGCTGCCGCCGCTTGAACTGCATACCCTTCAATTACACCTTTCTGGTCATTTTCACGGAAACCGAGAGCATCAAGCTGCGTCAATGTTCCAGTTGAGCCGCGGGTTACAGTGATGGGGTCACCATTATCTGCTTTCAGTGTAATACTGGCGTCTACAGCCGTAGTAATACCCGTACCTAGAGCACCGGCAGCGTCAGTCACAGCGATGCGAGCGACATTTTCAGCTGAAATTGAGGCCAGCCCTTTGTCATCGATGGAAACGGAAAACTTACCGCCACTTTGGGCATTCATCTTGTCAACGAGTTCTTGCAAAGATGTGGTTTCACCGCCGATGGAAATGCTTGTTGTGCTGCCATCCAGGTTTGTTAAGGCTACAGTCACAGTTTCAGAAGACGTTAAAATTCCGTCCCCCGCAGCAGTAGCCGAAGCAGCCGCGTAGGTCGATGCAGTAACGCCGTTAACGTTAGCGTTGATATGGTCTAAAAGCTCTTGAGTGGTGTCGGGCGTGCCGCCTGCGCCATTCCAGGTATCCGTGCCCTTAATAATGGACTGGCCATTGATCAATACATCGTTTTCTTTCAGTGCGGCTACGCCTGTCAATGTCGCCAACGATGATTCTGCGCCCATCAAATCCACACTGGTAGATCCCATACCCAAGGTCTTGGCATCCACAGATTGGATCTTCATGCTGATGGTTTCTTTCGCATTGGCGCCGACTTGCAGATCCACTTTACCCATTGAACCGTCAAGAATGTTCTTGCCGTTGAAGGAGGTGGATTTGGCAATACGATCCAGCTCGGAGACCAGCTGCTGAACTTCAGCATCCATGGTGGCGCGGTCTTTGTCGTCATAGATACCGTTCGAAGACTGGACGGCCAATTCGCGCATGCGCTGGAGGATGTTGGTACTTTCAGAGATTGCACCTTCAGCGGTTTGAATCAGGGAAATGCCGTCGTTGGCATTACGCACCGCTTGGTTCAAGCCGCGGATCTGCGAGGTTTGACGGTTTGAAATGGCCAGACCGGCGGCGTCATCGGCGGCGGAGTTGATGCGCATACCGGATGATAATCGGGTCATGGCTTTATCCAACGCTTGGCCAGAGCTCATCAATTGACGCTGGGCATTGAGCGAGGAAGTGTTGGTATTAATATAAAGTGGCATGTAAGCCTCCTAACTAAGTTGCTGTCAGATTGCTTGCAAGCCATTTCTGTTTAGCCTGCAGGCGAAGCTCAAAGAGCGCTTCTGCATTGCTTTTCGACCCCCCTCACATTTTCTTTAGTACTTTTTTACTAAATATTGCGCAAGTCCAGGGAGGCTTAGGTCGTTAGGGAATGAAAAACCACTTTTAATAACAAAGCCGCAGATTTCTCCCCAGTTCGGTGGTTAAGCCAAAATAAAAAAGCCCGGATCACTTTGTGAGCCGGGCTTTTGGAAGTTAATTAAAGAGGGATTAGCCCTGCAGGAGCTGCAACACTTGCTGCGAAGCGGCGTTGGCCTGAGCCAGCATCGCTTGAGATGCCTGCTGCAGAACCTGAGCGCGGCTTAGCGCCGCTGTTTCCGCCGCAAAATCCGCATCCATAATGCGTGACCGCGCAGCTTCCGTATTTTCGGCCACTGACATCAAATTGTTGATGGTGAAATCCAGTCGGTTATTCGCGGCACCCAAATCCGCGCGAATGGCGTTGATGGTTTCCAACGCATTGTCAATCACGCCTATCGCCTTCTGCGCTTTTTCTGCGGTTTCAATACTTACACTGGCAATCGCGGTACCAAAACGCCCTTGGGCTGTGGAGTTAGCTTCCAATAAACCGAGCGTTGCGGGATCAGCATTGGGTCCGAGTTCAATGCTGATGGGTTGGCCTGTAGTGCTGGTGAGTTTTAAGCCTGCAGGCACGGTTACACTGCCGCCAGCCGGCATAGTGACTACCACTTCATCCGAAACCCCATTATTGTCGGCATCGCTGCCGACGTAATGAATAAAATCGGTGGCGTCGAAAGCGGTGGTGAAAATGTCATTTGCTGCGGCGGGACCAATGTTAATAGCGCCTTGATCAGATTGCAGAACAACACGATCTCCCAATAAAGAAGCGGTTACGCCAGTGACATCGGTTTTTGCGTTAAAGGCGTCCACCAGCTCCGACATAGTCGGCGTCGCCGACAAAGGAGGTGTCCCGAGATCAATTTCAGCACCGTTGATAACTAATGACGCGGTGGCATTATCCCATGCGGACATATCAATATTGCGAATCGATACGCTGGAAAAGGCATTGGCCACAACTCCGGTATCGGCACTATGGCGATTAATCGCATTAACCTTGCCTTGCAAGCTGTTCGTATCGGTGTTGTCGATCAGAGTACCGTTGATGGTCAAATCGCCGACATTCCAGGGTACCTGCGCACCCGCTGCGGAAATACCAACCCCTTTTACCACACCCGGATCTGTACTTTCACGGAATCCAAGTTGATGCAATTTGGCAATATCGCCGGTCGAGCCGAGAGCGACAGTAATAGGATCACCCTGCGTGGAAGTCAGAATGATTTGACCATGAGCAGAATCAGAAATACTTCTCGCGCCTATGGCACCAGAGGCATTGAATATTTCAAAACCCGTGGCGCGGGCCACCAGTTCAGCGGCACTATCGCTGGATGTTGAGCCCGCGTCGTCCACCGCCACGACATTAATCGTCGCGCCGGTATTATTGGAAATATTCAATCGCCCATTACTGTCGGTATCAGCACTGATAATGCCGCCGGTGACAGTATTTATTTTCTCAACCAGCTCCTTCATGCTCTTGGTGTCGGTAATATTAAAAATCGTTTGACCACTACCGTCTGCTGCTTCAATAGTAATGCGCAGCTTATTACCCTTTTCCAAAACACCATCGCCCGTAGTGGCTGACTGCAATGAGGTATAGCCAGATGCTTCTACACCTCGGACATTTTTATTAATATTGTCGAGCAAATCTTTGAATGTATCTCCTTTAGTACCGTCAAACTTTCCAATAGATTGGCCGTTGATTAATATGTCTGTGTCATTGAGGACCAAGCCGTCAGTAGCATCAGTAAGAACACTTGACACTGCAGCGCCCAACATATCCACCGATACAGATCCCATACCGAGCGTTTTCGCATCCAACGCTTGAATATCAAGGCCGACGGTTTGATTAGCCTGAGAACCCACTTGTAAATCCACATTGCGCATACTGCCATCGAGCAGTGGTTGACCGTTAAATGTGGTGGTTTTGGCGATGCGATCCAGCTCTTGGATCAGCTGCTGAACTTCCGCGTCCAGAGTTGCTCGGTCGGCATCAGAATAAATACCGTTGGCGGCCTGAATGGACAGTTCCCGCATACGATGCAATATATTGGTGGACTCATCCAGCGCGCCTTCGGCTGTTTGAATCAACGAAATACCATCATTGGCATTGCGCACAGCCTGGTTGAGGCCACGGATTTGCGATGTCATCCGATTGGATATAGCCAAACCTGCAGCGTCATCAGCAGCATTGTTAATTCTTTTGCCGGATGACAACCGCTCCATAGCGGTTGACAATTCTTTACCGGAAGTCACCAGCTGTCGTTGCGCATTCAGTGACGAGACGTTGGTATTAATAATCAGAGGCATAGCTTATCTCCTGTTACCTAAATACAACCGGACCAGTCTTTCGCCACTCGGGTACAGCGCCATTTATTTGCGCAAAGATCTGTCGGAATTTTTTCAAGCTCAAACGACTTTTTAAATCGCTCGAACTCTTGACTGAGAGCAATATTGCAACGGGTGTGCCAGTATTGTTTTTTGCTCTTGCCGTCGCGGGAAAAGCGCATTTTTCAGCTATTTTTCCAGAGTTTTAATTGCATGCCACGGCGGCAACAACTTAAAGCGGCAATAGATTGCAGTGACCAAGACAAAAAATTGCCGCTCTGCCGCGTGGAAGTGGCAGGCATTTATTGATTTTTTGACGCAGCAGATTTTCCACAGGCATAAAAAAACCGGCCTAAGCCGGTTTAGGGTGGATCGTATCAAAGCTTAGAGGCGAGAAAAGAGATTAAGCTGGCTGACGCGAATAAACGACTGTTGCGCAGCTTGCAGAATCAAGGATTGTTGTGAAAGACGGGTGGCGGCTTCCGCATAATCCAGATCGCGCAACTGGCTGACGATTTTTTTATTGACGAGCTGGGTATCCAAATGCAGATCGCGCGCGCTTTCAACCGTATTCATGCGCGCGCCGATTTTGGTCTGCACGTTAACGACACTTGTCAGACCGTTGGCAAGATTGCTCAATGTCGAGGCTATTACCGCCGACAATTCAGTTTTTCCCTCGGAGCTGCCATCGAAGGAAGTCATCGCCTCTTTAAAGCGTGCCAAGGTGGTCAAAATACCTTGTTTTTCCGAAGATTCGATAAAAAACTGGTCACCTGCCACCGCCTGGACACCATTCGTGGAAACGCTGCCGCTGGTGGCGCTCAACCCTAAAACCGCGTCGACATTAGGTGAACCATTGGCGATGGTCATATTTACGCCGGCAGGCATTTGAAAACCTTGAGCATTCACCTGAATACCCAAACGCGCGAGACGCGTGGCATTGCCATTCGCGGTGCTGCTCAAATTTGCCACCAAATCAGCGACGTTGGTGATGTTGCCATCCAGCACGAAATTCTCAGTGCGACCGCCGACGGTAATACTGAAACTCTCACTACTTCCGGAAAAATCCACAGGAAAAACCGGCGCTGCATCCGCACCAAACAATCGCGTGGCAGGTACCGCCTGGGAACCTGACGCAGGGCTGCCAATAATTTGGACGCTCACACCTTTAAGTACAATTTCATTGCCAGGAACGTAAGCTTGATTGGCAACAATCACCCGCCCGGTAGAGCGTTCTGTCGCGGTAAAGTTTTTTCCCGCAGGGGATAACGCGGAATCGGCGTTGAACGTAATGACGATATCCTCTGGATAAAACTCGTCATACGCTTGTTGATTCACCACCTGGCCGACGTTGATTTTTGCAGGAGGATTGGCCTTGTTGCTGGCGCTGGGAGAGGTTTCAAACGTTTTATTCGCGCTCTGCACATCGAGGAAAAGCGATTTACCCGAGTCGGTGGTGGCGACTTTGGTGTTATTCGCCACTTTGATGTATTGCTGGCCATCGTCGCCACGATATTGAAAACCGCTAAAGGAATCACCAACGAAAGGCTCAGAGCCACTTTTGTATCCACCAAAAATATAATCACCATTGGCGTTGCGCGTATTCATCAAATTGACCATTTCGTCCATGCGCGCAGAGACTTCGGCGGCAAATGCTTGATATTCTTTATCCGTCAATGACGCCGTATTACCAGCGGCAACCGCAATTTCCTCCATGCGGTGCATGATATTCACAACGCTGTTGAGAATGGATTCTTCTAGATTGAGATTATTTTCCGCAACATCCAGGTTTTTCAGATACTGATCGATATTCGCCAGCTCATCTGTCAACTGCAGAATTTTAGTGGACGCCACCGGATCGTCAGCGGGAGTTAATATCCGCTTGCCTGCGGACATTTCCTCCTGCGTGCGCATAATGTCTTTGTTGGTGTTGGCCATGGAATTGCGGGCAACATTAAACATTTGCAGCGATGATATTCTCATTGCATTAAACCTCTATACCAACCGCATCAGAAAGCGTTAATCAACCGATCGAATATATCCCGAGCGACGGATATGACTTGCGCGTTGGCGGAAAACAATTGCTCAAAGCGGATAAGATCTGCCGCTTCTTCATCTAAATTAACTCCGGAGATGGAATTTCGGAGTTCTTCGGATTGTTGCAAAACTTGTTCCGCAGCATTGCGATTGATTTTCGCTGCGCTGGTCTCGATACCGATTTTTTCGACCAGGGTGCCATACGCCTGATTGAAGCTAACCCCTTCCGCACCGATTTTGGTTTGCTGCAGCTCGATCATTTTCAGCGCGTTGCGGTTATCCAAAGTCGCGTCGCTATTAAAATCCAGCGTAAAACGGTCGCCTGCTTGGGGAGAACCACTAATACTTGCTTGAATGCCCAGGTAAGTCGACTGTGCAAAATCCGCAGCCTGAGTATTCCCAAAAATCATGCTGTCCGCCGGGGTTGTGCCGAGCGTAACCCCTTCGCCAAGGCTGATATCCAAGCGTCCGCCCACCATAATATGGGAGCCCACACTATTGCCCGCCCCTGCTAATGTCAGCGGGCTGTTCTCACCATCGCTGACATCGATGCTCTCCCCTTCCGCTGCAGTGAGGGATATTTTGAAATCGTCGCCCTCCGTGCCGTAAATGCGCAGTTCCCGAGCCCCGGTCAGAGCATCTTCACCAGCGACGGCGTAAACGCCTTTGGCTTTCAGCGATGGATTATTGTTAATGCGCTCGGCCACGTAATCGTAAAAGCCGTCAGGATCTGTTACTGGGTCCGGCACCATCGCGGAGAGAATGGGTTCACCCGTGATGGTATCCAAACTGTATTCCAGCAGATTCTCGCCGTTCAAACTGATTTGCAATGGCGCGTTGCGAGTGAGCTGTAAATCCGAAATTTCCACATAATTAAATGCGTTTGCTTCCACACCCGGTTGGCTGCTCAGCATACTCGCCAGCTCTTTGGCGGAAGCATTCTGCGGAGTGTACAAGTTGACGCTCACCGGCTTGCCGCCAGGTGTTGTCGGCGGCCGCGTAATGGTGACCATTTCGGCGGGGTAACCATTGGTCAAATTGCCATACCCGGCTGTGCCGTCCACATTGCCTACAGTGGTCAAGTTGGCGTTTTCGACATCGAAACCCAATAAATCATTAGCCAGCGCGCCGCCATCAATTCCCGTCAATGAAATATTGCCGTAACCGGGAGTATTTAAACGAAAAGCCAAACTACCGTCGTCGGCAATATAAGCCCTCACATCGGTATTGCTGAGCTGCGCATTGATATGGGTTAACAGACTTTGATTATCCGTTATGTTGGCGCCATCAATGGTAATGGTGCGGGCCACGTCGCGCGCACCACCGGGTGTTCCTGCTATGGCAATATCAAATGAAAATGGAGTCCCGCTGAAATCCGTCACAGCAAAATCAGGCGGATTACCACCGGTCTTTAGCGCGGCTTGAGTCACCGCAAAGCGCCCGTCGGGCAATCCCATCATATCGCCGTTGGTGGAGACCTGAGTACCACCGGCATTTTGTGGAAATAGATTTTGTGCAATTCCCGGCACGTAGCGCTGATCGCGTATGGGCGGATTTAAATGCACCGGGTTGCCGGGATCGGAATTGTCCAAAATATCGTAGGAATAAGGTGTGTTAAATACCACGATCAATGGCGGCGCCATGCTTCCGGCTTCGGCAAACAGCGGCAAGGGATTGCCGTTGGTATCTTTCCGCGACAGGAGTTCACCGGCACTGATAGTGCCGGTGCCGCGATTGCCCAACGCCGCATCTGTCACCAAAGGACTCGCAAAGGCGATATCGCGTGGCGACTCAAGGGCGACGGAAAAATCGTTACTGGCACGGCGCACCGGCTGCAACGTAAATTTGTCGCCCGCTTGAAAAGATCCGCTCTGAAATTCCAGCTCCAGGCCGTCAAATTTGACGCTGGCTGGCAATTGACCATCCAACACGCCATTGGCCACTTGCACGCCATCGCTGCTGCGGGTGATTTTATAAATGCCGCCTTGGGTGAGCGACACTTCATAATCACTGGCGGTAATTTTTGAGCTATCCGCGATATACACCGCCAACTGGCGATTATCCGGCTTGGCGTTGTTGCCGTTGTTTACCACGCGGCTGCGGGCCAGATCGTCGGCGTTGACATCATAGAAAAATGTGCCGCCGAAATCGCCCTCGAGATCCACACCTTGACTGTGCAACTGATTAAAACTGTCCGCCATCACCACAGCGGTTTTGCCGAGTTCGTTATACACCGAGGTCATGGTGTCGCGAAAACGCAGCAGGCCACCTAATTTTCCGCCATTGAGCGCGTCGGTTATGGGGACTCGGCGATTGCCGTCGATATACACCACTTCTTTTTGCAGCGGATTGGCAGTACTCGCGCTTAATTCCAAACCGCGCGCCTGGTCGCCGATCACCAGACTTTGACCGGTACCAACACTCACGTTGACCTGGCCATTGCCTTGATCAAAGACTTGTATCGAAACCAGACCCGATAATTCTTTTAAAGCGAGATCGCGTTGATCAAACAGATCATTAGGTTGCGCACGGCTGCTCACGCCCTGGGCGTTGGCGATCTGCAAATTTAATTTTGCGTTGTTATTGGTTAATACATTGATACGGCTGACCGCGACTTTCATACCGCTGTCGATTCCGCTGTCGATCAGCTGCATGCGCTCATAAATCGAGTTGAATCGGTCGGCGAGATTCTGCGCTTCACTGATAACCAATTGTCGCGAGGGAATCGACGCGGGATCGTCGGCGCCGTTTTGCATCGCAGAGAAGAAACGATTGAGGCTGCTGCCCAATCCAGTGGATTCGTTGGAGAGCAAATTGTCCAGCTGGCTAATCTGATCGAAATAGGTTTCCAGATCATTAAACATAGCGGCGTCGGTGCGCGTTTGTTCCACCACAAATTGATTGACGACGCGCTGGATACTATCGACGTGGGCACCGCTGCCCACGTAATGTCCGCCCAAGTGTGCCGCAGGATTTGTCGCCGCGTCGACGCGTTGGCGGCTGTACCCCTCGGTACCCGCATTCGCAATGTTATGACCGACCGTGCGCAGTGCGCTCTGACTGATTTTCAGCCCAGAAATACTGACGCCAAGAATATTGTTGGTCATGGAAATTTACCTACTGAAACAGGTCTGCTGAGCGCTGACCAACAATGCAACTCGATCAACGCGATCCCAGCTGCCGAGCGGAAAGTTGCTCCACAATCGTCAAGATTTTGTCGGCGTACGCGGGATCTGTTGCATACCCTGCATTCTGCAGGCCAACTGCGAATTGCCGCTCGTCTTGGGCGACTGCCAAGGCATCTTGATAGCGGGGATTGTTTTGCAGAAAGCGCACGTAATCGGCAAAGCTCTCACCGATATCGTGGTATTTGCGGAATTGCGCCTGCTCGCGCATGGGAACACCGCCGCGATATTCCAGAGTGCTGACCTCCGCCTTTTCACCCTGCCAACTGCGATCGGCTTTGATGTTGAATAAATTGTGCGTGCTCTGCCCACCCTGATCACGGATGACATATTTGCCCCAACCGGTTTCCAACGCCGCCTGCGCCGCCAGAAATAACGGGTTGACGCCGAGCATGCTAGCCGCCGCGCGGGCATGGGGAAGAATGGCATCGACAAATTCACCGGCGCTGGCAAACATACTGGGTGATGCCTCGAAGACTTGTGAACTGGAGTTATCAGCCGGCTCCTGCTCCGCTGGCTGAACGGCCTTACCATAGCCTGGAGACAGCGCCGTGCGCTTGGAAAGCGCTAATGCCGGCGCGGGCGATTCCTCAGCATTTTCAGAGCCATTGCTATATTGCCGGCTTAATTGTTCGTAAATCACTTTGGCCAAGCCGGTGCCTTTTTGGGCGAGACTGAGAGACAACTGCTGGTCGTACATATCGCGGAAAAAGCCGGTATCGCCGCCGTTGAAAAGGCTGTCCTTTT
>JBQGED010000327.1:0-2802 GCA_052039425.1 Sphingobacterium griseoflavum
ATTCTCCCCGAGAAGTTTGGAGAGGTAAACCATTCTCGAATAACGCTTATCTACTGGTTAAAAATTGCAAATAGCGCCACACAAAACTCGCAGTGGCCAGGTATGAGGGCTGCGTACCTATAGGCACAGCATGTCGAGGTGTGCATATATGTTGTGCTTAGGTATGATGCGCTGGAACTAGTGTAGGGGCCTTCCTTATCACGTGTAGTGCGTAGTACGTCATTCGGAACCTGTGTTAAAAGGGTATTTATCATGGTTTTCTCCGAACCCACGTTTTTGTTCTTCTTTTTGCCCTTGACCTTAGCGTTTTATTTTCTGCTACCAGGGGGCGGCAAAAATTTCTTCCTCCTAATCGTGAGCCTGATTTTCTACGCATGGGGAGAGGAGTTATTTCTTCTCGTCATACTGGCGATGATAGTCCTTAATTATTTCGCCGCCATCTGGATAGACCGGACGGCGCAGCCGCAAGCTCGGTTGCGACTCACCCAGCTGGGTGTGGCGTTGAATATACTGGTGCTGGTTTATTTCAAGTACGCTTATTTTATTGCGTCGAACGTTACTGAAAATGACACTATTCTGGCTTATACACGTTCGATCCATCTCCCTATAGGAATTTCGTTTTACACGTTCCAAGCTTTGAGTTATCTCATTGACGTCTATCGTCGGCACGTTGCCGCGCAACGTGATCCAATAAAAATGGCGTTGTTCATATCATTATTCCCTCAGCTGATTGCAGGACCGATTGTACGCTACAGTGAAATTGAAAAAGAGTTGGTTGACCGCAAGACAACTCGATCTGATTTCACCATAGGCGTTGAGCGATTTATCATCGGTCTTGCCAAAAAAATTCTGATTGCAGACCCTCTGGGTCTGGTGGCGGATCAGATTTTTGCGCTACCACTCGATGGACTTTCCACTCCGGTAGTTTGGGCCGGAATTGTCTGTTACACCTTCCAGATTTTCTTTGATTTCTCAGCCTATTCGGATATGGCCATTGGTCTCGGTCGAATGTTCGGATTCAAATTTCCCGAGAACTTTAATTTTCCTTATATCGCGACATCGGTGACAGAGTTCTGGCGGCGCTGGCATATGACACTTTCCCGCTGGTTTCGCGACTATCTCTATATTCCGCTTGGAGGCAACCGCTGCGGCAAAACCCGCAATTACTTCAATTTGTTTCTGGTGTTTCTGGTGTGCGGATTTTGGCATGGTGCTTCCTGGAATTTTGTTTTTTGGGGAGCTTATTACGGAGTTTTCCTAGTATTAGAGCGGCTCGGTTTACTGGCTTTTCTGGCCCGACTTCCGCGTCTCCTAGCTCATGCCTATTTGTTGCTCGTGGTGATAGTGGGCTGGGTGCCGTTCCGTGCGGAAACACCTGAACAGACGTGGGCGTTTCTGCGTCTTATGTTTATGCCCGGTGAATATAAGACTGCGTTTTTGTACCCACTTGAACGCTTTATCAACGGTTATGTGCTCTTTACCTTGATATTAGCGGCGATATTTTCGATGCCGGTGGGGCATTGGTTCCGCGCTCGATATACCTCATTGAACGCTGGCGTAAGGCGGTACGGTTATACTGGTTTTGTCACTACAATTTTTTGCTTGTCTGTAGTGGCTGCGGGCGCAGCTTCCTATTCACCATTCATTTACTTCCGGTTTTGATTATGGAACGCAATGATGGATTTATTGGTGCAATTCTGGCGATGGTTCTCTTGGCAATTCCGGCGGTTGCGACTTTATTCGATATTCTGAGCGGACCCGATAGTCCTCGCGCGGAGAGTATCGCGCGCACGCCGTCACTGGATACCGGGTGGGGCCGCTATGTGGCGGATTCCCGGTTTTACATCAAACAGCGATTCGCGACCAAAGATCAGTTGATTGCGCTCAATGGTTTTTTGAAAACGGAGATTTTTGCTTCCTCGCCCTATCCTAAAGTTGTTCATGGTGAGGACGACTTTCTATTTCTGGCCGATGACGAGGCGATCAATTACTTCCAGCGCACAGAATTATTTTCCACGGGTAGCTTGTCTGATTGGCGGTCAGGACTTATCGCCACCTCTGCCCGGATGGCGGCTATGGGAGCGCGCTATCAAGTTTTGATTGCACCGAACAAAGACAGCTTGTACAGCAACCAGTTACCGGATTGGTTTAATCAACATCAGCACGAACAATCGCGACTGGACCAGCTTTTTGCGCTTTTTGCGGTTCTGCAGGACTCGTCTGTCGGTGTCACATATCCGCTGGCGGCACTGCAAAAAGCGGTTATTGATTTTCCATACGCATCCCCTTTTTTTAAAACCGACACTCATTGGAATGAATTCGGCGCGGGTATCGGCGCGTTACAATTACTAAAAGATCTCGGTATTCCGGTAGAAGCCTTAATTTATCCTCAACCATACATACCGGAAAAAGCCGGCGATCTCGCGCGGATGATCGGGCAGCAGGATTTGATGGTGGAGAACGGCTGGACATTGCCAGACGAATGGATGACAGCACGTTGTGTATTACCGCACGGCGAGCCTTTTTTAAATAAACAAACGGATCCGTTCAAATTCGATCGAGTTGATTGTACTGGCGGCCAACCAAATGGCCTGAAAGCGCTGATATTCATGGACTCTTTTGGTGTTGGATTAGTGCCTGCGTTGAGTGCTGCGTTTGAAGAAGCGGTATTTGTCTGGAGTTATAAAGTTGATGAAGCTCTGGTGGAGCAGATACGGCCGAATGTGGTGATCCATCAATTAGTAGAACGCAAGCTCCAAACGCTCAAGGCAACAGATTTGTTTGTTGATCCATAAACCATGA
>JBQGED010000328.1:0-5297 GCA_052039425.1 Sphingobacterium griseoflavum
CCATACCGAACTCAGAAGTGAAACGATGCATCGCCGATGGTAGTGTGGGGTCTCCCCATGTGAGAGTAGGTCATCGTCAGGCTTCTAATACCAACGCCCCGGTCAGTAATGTCCGGGGCGTTTCCTTTTGGGACTGAAAAATTTTTTCTAGACGAACCAAGGCGTAACATAAAGCTTTATTTTCCTCCTGCCATAAACACCACTCCCCGGTTTGTTTAGTTGTCTCAGCCTGTTACCATTCGAGTCCGACGAATTGGCTGAAGAAAATTCATGCTGACAATTTCTCGCACGTCAAACGCGTTGTTTTTGGATTTTGACGGGACTTTGGTTGAGTTTGCTGATCAGCCGGAGTCGGTTTTTATTCCCCCTTATTTGCCAGATCTTCTGAAGCATTTGCATGCAGAGCTGAATGGAGCTCTAGCATTGATTTCCGGCAGATCTATCGCATCATTAGATTCTCTGCTTGGCCTGCCGCATATTCCTTTGGCTGGCGGGCACGGTGCTGAATGGCGTATCGACGGTAATTATCAAATTGACGAGCGGCATTCGCCTGATTTTTCTGTCGCGGCAGAATTGCTTATCGATTATGCGCACCTGCATAACTTGTTATTCGAGAATAAAGGACACTCCATCGCACTGCATTTTCGCCAGCATCCGGAAATGAAAAAAAACGTCGATCAATTTATTGCGTCTCATATTGAAGCGCTCGCTGGGCTCCGCGTGATTTATGGCAATTGTGTACGTGAAATTCAGCCAAAGGGTATGGATAAAGGAAAAGCGGTAGCGCGATTTATGCAAATGACACCTTTTGCTGGGCGCTTGCCTGTCTATATCGGAGACGATACGACCGACGAAGATGCTTTTCAGTGGGTCAATGCGAACCATGGGGTATCTTGCAAGGTCGGAGGAGGTATGACTTCGGCGCAGCAGCGCATAGAAAGCGTGGCCGACGTCAGGCGAAATCTTGCAGATCTTTTCGCAAAAAATTGAGCGCAAGTGCATAAATAGGTGTACTCAGATGGAGGTCATAAATGGTGTCATCTAAGAAAAACTTGGAGCTGGCGTTGATTGGCAACTGCACCATCGGCGCGTTGGTCAGCAGACAAGCCGAGATTGTCTGGTGTTGTATGCCGAGATTTGATGGTGACCCTGTCTTCTGCTCCTTGTTGAAAGATGACTGCGCTGATTCCGTGTCAGGTGTTTTCGCCATTGACCTAGAAGACTTCAGTCATAGCGAGCAAGCGTATGAAAAAAATACCGCTGTGCTGATTACCACGTTATACGACACCCATGGCAACGGCGTCATCATTACGGATTTTATTCCGCGCTTTAAGCAGTTTGGCCGCATTTATCGGCCCATGACCATCATCCGTAAATTAGTGCCGATCCTCTCGCCAAAATTGCGTGTCCGATTGCGACCTGCAGCTTCATACGGTGAGGTTGTCTACGAAAGAATTCAGGGCAGCAATCATATACGGTTCGTTGCGGACAATAAGCCATCTTTGCGTTTGAGTGCCACATTATCCGTCACTGCGATTATGGACGAGCAATTTTATGTGCTCGATGGGACTCATTATTTGTTGTTAAGCAGTGATGATTCTATTCAGGAATCCTTATCGCAACTGGGTGAACGCTTTTTGCAGGAAACGGAACATTATTGGTTCGACTGGTCGCGTTATTTGGCAATCCCGTTTGAGTGGCAAGAGGCTGTCATTCGCGCAGCGATAACGCTCAAGCTTAGTGCATACGAAGATACCGGAGCTATTATCGCTGCGATGACGACTTCTATTCCTGAGGCGGAGGATACGCAGCGCAACTGGGATTATCGTTTTTGTTGGTTACGTGACAGCTTTTTCACTGTGCACGCACTCAATCGTCTCGGCGCGACGCAAACCATGGAGCAATACCTGCAATATTTGGTGAATATAGTAGCGTCCATGGATGACCAACCATTGCAACCGGTATTTTGTATCAATGGCACTCGTTCAATGCCTGAGAAAATAGCTACTCATCTTCCTGGTTATCGCGGTATGGGACCTGTGCGGATTGGCAATCAGGCGGCGGAGCAGGTGCAGCACGATGTTTACGGCGCAGTCATATTATCGGTTACGCAAATGTTTTTTGACGAGCGCATCCGTCGCCGCGGTGATCAAGGTTTATTTCAATTACTGGAAAAAGTTGGCCATAAAGCGTTGGCATCTTTTGATCAGCCTGATGCGGGCTTATGGGAACTGCGTGGTAGACAGCATGTTCATACATTTTCCAGCATGATGTGTTGGGCTGCGACGGATCGTTTAGCAAAAATAGCTGGACGTCTCGGTTTGCCAGAACGTCAGTCTTATTGGTGCGAAGCGGCAGAACGTATTCGCGCTGCTATCGAAAAACACGGCTTTAATACCGAGCTCAATAGCTATACCGCTACTTGGGACGGCGATACGATGGATGCGAGTCTTCTGTTGGCATTTGAACTTGGCTATATCGACGGCAAGGACCCGCGCTTTATCGGTACACTTGCGGCGGTTGAAAAAGTGCTGAAGCCGGAAGGTCGCTATTTATTCCGCTATGTGGTGGAGGACGATTTCGGCGCTCCTGAAAATGCTTTCACTATTTGCTCCTTCTGGTACATAGATGCTCTCGCCGCTGCGGGCCGCCACGACGAGGCGCGCGAACTTTTCGAAGAGTTGCTGAGCCGCCGCAATCAGTTGGGGCTTTTATCAGAGGACATCAATCCGAAAACCGGTGAGTTGTGGGGCAATTTCCCGCAGACCTACAGTATGGTCGGCATCATCAACAGCGCCCGAGTTCTCAGTAAATCCTGGGAGTCTTCGCTATGAGTCGGTTGGTGGTGGTATCCAATCGGGTAACCAAAGCGGATTCCACCAGCAGCGGCTCTAAAGGCGGCTTGGCAGTAGGGGTGATGGCTGCCATGAGCCGCGATGGCGGCCTATGGTTTGGATGGAATGGCAAAGTTGAGAGCCGTGAGGATTCGACTCCCAAGCTCGAAACGGTGGGCAAAATCGATTACGCCACGGTCAGCCTCAAGCCCACGGAGTACGGCCAGTACTACAAAGGTTTTGCCAATAGTGTGCTCTGGCCGTTGTTTCATCAACGACCTGATCTTATGTCTTACGACGGCGCGGATTATCAGGGCTATCTCAGTGTTAACCAGAAAATGGCGCAGCGTCTGCTACCGTTGCTGCGACCTGATGACGTCATCTGGATTCATGATTATCACCTGATCCCCATGGGCAAAATGCTGCGCGACTCGGGAGTGAAATGCGCCATAGGTTTTTTCCTACACACGCCGTTTCCACCGTTGGATCTTCTGCGCACAGTGCCGGACTTCAAGGAAATTCTACTGGCTTTGATGGCCTACGATCTGGTTGGTTTCCAGACGGAGGCGGATTATCGCGGCTTTTACATGAGCGTCGGCTATGGCCTCAAGGGCGAGGCGCTGCCGGGTAATCGTTATCGCTTTGGCGATCTAACGTGCACCGCTGGCGTCTATCCAATCAGCATCGAGACCGAAGCGTTACGTGCAGTGAGCAAAAGTGGTGAGACGTCTGAAGAGTTCAAACGGTTGAATTCCAGTCTGTCTGAGCGGCAGCTGATTATTGGCGTGGACCGCCTTGATTACTCCAAAGGGCTTGCCCAGCGCCTGCAGGCGTATGAGCGGCTGCTAAAAAACTACCCGGAATTCCTGCGTCAAGTGGTGTATTTGCAAATTGCACCGGTATCGCGGGGGGATGTGGAAGCTTACCGGGATTTGGCGCAAACCATTGATCGGCACGTCGGGCACATTCTCGGAGGTTATGCGGATTTCGATTGGATGCCGCTGCGCTACCTGAACCGAGGTTTTCGTCGTAATACCATTCTGGCGATGTATAACCGTGCCAGAGTCGGCCTGGTAACGCCGCTGCGCGACGGTATGAACTTGGTTGCCAAGGAATATGTGGCGGCGCAGGATCCCGAGGATCCCGGTGTGTTGGTGTTATCTCATATGGCTGGGGCGGCGGATGAACTGGATGCCGCTGTAAAGGTAAATCCTTACGATATCGCCAATGTAGCGAAGAGCTTGGCGGAGGCACTGCGCATGCCGCTGAACGAACGAACGGATCGTTGGCGACATATGATGAATGTGCTTCGAACGCACAATATCCATACTTGGCAGGCGACCTTTCTGCGCGATCTGCAGGCGGCCGCCAACCGATAAAAAAGCTCAAAGTCCGGGCGAACTGCCCACTGCTTCCAATTCGCCATCCGCTCTTGCCTGACGTCCATAGACTAGCTCGAACAGTGGGGATGCCATCAGCGTTGTCACTATGGCCATCATTACTAGCATGGAGAACAGCGCGGGGCCGATAACGCCCGCCTGCAAGCCTATATTGATAATGATCAGCTCCATTAAACCCCGGGCATTCATCAGTGCGCCGACGCCAAGGGCAGTGCGATTATCTTGCCCACACAAGCGTGCCGCTGCCCAGCAGGCCCCAAATTTGGCGAGGATCGATCCCGTCAGCACGACTCCTGCAATCAACAGCAGCTGCACGTTGTTCACCATGGTCAGTTGTGTATTGAGTCCTGAATAGGTAAAAAACATCGGCAGGAGCAGTACGACGGTGAAAGGCTCGAGTAGGCGTTTGACCTGTTCACTCAATGCACCTCTCGGCATGACCGTACCTAGAAGGAAGCCACCAAAAACCGCGTGCAGGCCAATGGCGTCCGCGGTAAAAGCGCTGAGCATAAACAGCATCAGGGTGACAGAGAGCAAGGTAGGACTGAGCGGGCGTCCTATCGCTTGATCTCGTTCTGCAAGGCGGCCCAAGGGGGCGAGAAGTTTCGGTCCGAGGATGATAACAATAGTCGCAAATACGGCACCGCCGACTATAGCGGTAATAGCAACGCCGGCCCCGGCGCCGAAGCTAGCAAGCACGATTGCCAAAATACACCAGGCGGCGGCGTCATCGATGGCGCCGGCAGACAGCGATAAGGTGCCAAGCGAGGTATGGCTCAGACCGCGCTCATGAATAATGCGTGCGAGCATTGGGAAGGCAGTGATCGCAATCGCGGCGCCCATAAATAGGGTGGCGTCGAAGCGGCTGGCGCTTTCTGAAAAGAGGCCGGGCACGGTCATCAGCCAAGGGGCGATCAGCAGAGCGACAACAAACGGCGCTGCCATGCCTGAGATCGACACCGCAGCGGCTTTGTGAACATTGCTACGGAAGTGATCGCTGCGAAAACCCAGACCCACCAGAAACATATAGAGACCGACGCCGAGCTGCGCTCCCACGTACAAA
>JBQGED010000329.1:0-6611 GCA_052039425.1 Sphingobacterium griseoflavum
TTCCGCTCTGATGGTAGACGGAACATAGTGTCCAATAATACGGACTCCATGATAGAGCGTAGACCACGGGCGCCGGTTTTTCTTTCCATAGCCTTGGTTGCAACCGCATCAAGCGCATCGTCACGAAAATCGATTTCCACGCCTTCCATTTCGAACAGCTTGCGGTACTGCTTGACCAATGAATTCTTAGGCTCGGTCAAAATTGCCATCAGCGCTTGTTTATCGAGCTCTTCAAGCGTAGCAATTACCGGCAATCGACCGACAAACTCGGGGATGAGTCCGTATTTAATAAGGTCTTCTGTTTCCAGACCTTTTAATGTCTGCCCCACATTTTTGCTGTTTTTGCTCTTTACTTCCGCTCCGAAACCTATACCACCTTTTTCAGAGCGGTCGCGGATAATCCGGTCCAGACCGGCGAATGCACCTCCACAGATGAACAAGATATTCGAGGTGTCAACTTGCAGAAATTCCTGCTGCGGATGCTTTCGTCCACCCTGAGGCGGCACCGAAGCCACCGTACCTTCAATAAGTTTCAAAAGAGCTTGCTGCACGCCTTCACCCGATACGTCCCGAGTTATCGAGGGATTATCTGACTTGCGCGAGATCTTATCGATTTCATCAATGTAAACAATGCCTTGTTGCGCTTTCTCGACATCGTAATCACATTTCTGCAGCAATTTCTGAATAATGTTTTCTACGTCTTCACCGACATAACCAGCCTCGGTGAGCGTTGTCGCATCAGCGATGGTAAACGGAACATTAAGAAGCCGCGCCAGAGTCTCGGCTAACAGCGTCTTACCACTTCCGGTAGGACCAACAAGGAGGATATTGCTCTTGCCCAGCTCTACTTCGTCTTTCGCTTTTTTCTTGCTTCCGACACGAAGGCGCTTGTAATGGTTATAAACGGCGACCGCCAGCACTTTCTTAGCATCCACCTGGCCTATCACATATTCGTCAAGGGTGGCAGCAATGTCCTTAGGTGTAGGGAGCTTTTCGCCGCCGCCCTCTTGGGCACTCTCCTGAATTTCCTCGCGAATGATGTCGTTGCACAAATCGACACATTCATCACAAATGAACACAGAAGGACCGGCGATCAACTTTCTTACTTCATGCTGACTCTTGCCACAGAAGGAGCAGTAAAGCAGCTTGCCGTTGTCGTCACTATCGTTTGTGTGGTCGGTCATCAAACCTCTCCGCCAGTTTGCTTGCTGTCAATTAAACCATAGTTTTGTTGGAGTGACGCATATAGACCGCGCTTAGACCGATTTTCTATAGACAAAATTCGGTTTATTTAAGTTGCGCCTGTCTAATGTCTCCCAACCGCTATCAGTAGGATGCGGAGATATCAATTTCAGCCTTCTGAAAGAACGCGCTTAGTCAAAACTTCATCTATAAGACCGTAGTTTTTTGACTCCTGAGCACTCATGAAGTTGTCTCTTTCAGTGTCTCTAGCGATCTCTTCTACGCTTCGTCCCGTATGGTGCGCCATGAGTTGGTTCAGCCGCTCACGAATCTTTAAGATTTCCTGCGCATGAATATGAATATCACTCGCCTGCCCCTGCGCCCCGCCCGAGGGCTGATGAATCATGGTACGCGCATTTGGTAAACAGTATCGCTTCCCTTTGGCTCCCGCTGTTAGAAGGAACGCACCCATACTACAGGCTTGCCCTATACACATGGTGCTAACGTCAGGTTTTATAAACTGCATAGTGTCATAGATCGACATACCCGCAGTAACAGATCCGCCGGGCGAATTGATGTATAGATGTATATCTTTATCTGGGTTCTCTGCTTCTAGAAACAATAACTGGGCCACCACGAGATTAGCCATATAATCTTCCACCGGGCCAACCAGAAAAATCACCCGCTCTTTTAACAATCTGGAATAAATATCATACGACCGCTCACCTCGAGCAGTCTGTTCAACCACAATTGGCACCAAAGCGCTGGAGGGGGATGACACCAGGGAACCAAAAGTATCAAATTTGGGCATAAGTACTTTTCCTTGAAAGTGGATTACTGGCCAGAATACTGATTCGTTATAAGAACTTAAGGAAGAAGATCAGCTTACGAAGAAGCTTAACCCTTGTAGGGGAGATATGCCAGTTTAGGAGGCAGAACTCCGCTGATTTCCAGCGGAGTTAGACATTTTAAGAACAATTCGTTTAATTATTGGCCTTCAGCATCATTGCTATCGGGTTTTACCAGTTCCTGATAGGAAATTTTCTTCGCGGAAACAGACGCTTTGCTGACCAAATAATCGACAACTTGATCTTCCAACACAGCGGCGCGAGCCCCGGACAGCAGCTCGTTGTTGCTGTAATAGTAATTTACGACGCTCTCCGGATCCTCGTAAGTTGAAGCAATACTTTCAACAAGTTTTCTGACGCGATCATTGTCAATTGTAATTTTTTGCTGACTCACAATTTCCGAAATCAACAAACCTAGAGCCGTGCGGCGCTCGGCTTGTTTACGGAACAAGTCGTCAGGTAAAAGTGAGCGCACATCCAAGCGGGCGCTCAATTGACCGTACTGCTGCATTGCTTGCTGGCGCAGCACATCAATCTCATTTTGCACCAGTGCTTTAGGTGTCTCGATTTGGTTCGCGTCCAACAAGGCATCCAATACCTGGATTTTCACCTTGTTCTTAATCATCCGCTCTTTTTCACGCTCCATGTTTTCACGTACGTCTGCACGGAATTTTTCTACGCCACCTTCGTTAATACCGAAAGAAGCAAAGAAGCTGTCATTCAGTTCAGGTAGCTGCTGCTCAGATACAGTGTTAAGCGTGATAGTGAATTCAACAGCCGCCCCTTTCAAAGATTCCACTTGGTAATCTTCGGGGAAAGTCAGCGGCAGAACTTTTGTCTCTCCTGCTTTCATGCCCACGATTCCGTCTTCGAAACCAGGAATCATGCTGCCACTACCTAGCTGTAGCGTGTAACCCGTCGCAGTGCCGCCATCAAACTCTTCGCCATCCCGCTTACCGACGAAGTCTAGATTGACGCGATCACCATTTTGCGCCGCGCGCTCGACCACACCCCATCCGGCCTGACTTTTGCGAAGAGTTTCGATCATCTCGTCGATGTCGTGGTCAGAAATATCTGCTTCGAATTGAGTGATCTCGGCGCCGTCGATTTCCTTCAGAGTGATTTCTGGAAATACTTCAAACGTCGCTACGTATTCTAAATCTTTTCCTTCTTCGAATTGTTTCGGCTCAATGCGAGGCTGACCAGCGGGCTTAATATCTTTTTGACGAACCGCTTCTTGGAATGAACGATTAATGGTATCACCCAGCACTTCTTGACGGACACCCGTGCCAAATTTTTGCCGTACTACTTTAAAAGGGACCTTACCTTTGCGAAAGCCGTTGAGGCGAACCGACTTGGCCGCTTCTTGCAGCCGCTTGTTCACTTCACTGTCAATAACGTCAGCCGGTACACCAACAGTCAGGCGTCGCTCTAAACCTGATGTTGTTTCAATCGAAACTTGCATTCTTCGCCTCATTTATATCAGTAAGGAGTATTGCGGCGACATTCCGCCGACATATGTGGTGCGGTCGGAGAGACTCGAACTCTCACGCCAAAGACACTGGAACCTAAATCCAGCGCGTCTACCAATTCCGCCACGACCGCTTAGTTAACGTGAATCGAGAGAAAACCAAGATAAACTATTGATTAAACAGTAAAAACTATTATCTTGATATCGCGACTCATTTGAGGGGTGGCAATTGTGCCACAGCCGTCAGATTCAGGGAAGTCCCGCTAAGAATCCTGCAACCCGAGGTTTGAAGGCAGCTTTAATGCGGTGTCCACTCGCTGGACCCGAAACCCTTTGCTGCGTAACAGTGCAACTATTCCTTCGTCGCCAACCATATGGCCAACACCCACTACAAGAAAGATCTTCTCCTTATCCTTCAGATAGGATTCTAACGCCCCGGCCATCTTCTGGTTGCGCTGAGTGAACATGCGCTCGAACAACAGCTTGGTATCCGCCTGCTCACGAAATGGATCTATCAGTGTTTTGGTTAAAGTGTCGATATCACCACTCAACCATGCGTCCGCCATCGACAAGAGGTAGCTCTGGCTGTTGCGCAAGTCCGCAAGCGTTTGGCGGAGAAAACGCTCCTGATCTTCAAAAGAAAACTGACTGAACAGGCCGAGCTGGGAATCGAAAGTTTCAAGTTCTTCGATCGGCTTTTTTTGGCTTACAGCGCGCCGAAGAAAATAAAGATCCACACCGAGCTGTTGCTGCAAGGGAGTTTTGCGGATTTCTGCTTCAACCAACATAAGCGTCACGTACCAAGGCTGAAAGCGCTGAAATGCGGATAGAGGAACCTGATTCCCTTCCGCCCGCTCCCTCAATGCATCGTATGTGTCAGCAGATATCACATCCTTGAGACTGGAGCCCGGAGGCAACCCGGCATGCTTAAAGATGATTTGAGAGGCATCCGCTTGCAAACCCAGGAGATTCACTTCCACCACCAGCCGCGAAGAATTGCGAAAGGCTTCTTCGATAACCGGCGGTAGGGGATAAAAATCGTCCCGACCGAAATGCATTGAGCCCATTAAATAAACTACGGCGTCGCCCTTGCTCACTTCCCAGAATGCCGGCGAACTGCGGTTCGCCGCGTGGGATGAAAACCCCAGAAGGAGGATGAGGAGTAACAAATATCGGTGGCGGTCAATAATCGAATGGCAAGACATGAAACATCTTCGAATGAATTAAGCGCCGATAATAGTGGATATTGGGGCGGGAGTCGCCCCAAGGGTGGCAAACGACCGCCAATGTCTCAATTCAGCCGCTCAAGTACCGTTGCGATCCCCTGCCCTAAGCCTATGCACATGGTCGCCAATCCCAATGTGGCGTTGCGGTCTGACATTACCGACAGCAAAGTCCCTGTAATTCTGGTCCCGGAACAGCCGAACGGATGCCCCAGCGCGATAGCGCCACCATAAAGGTTAACTTTCTCGTCCATTGCATCGAGCAGCTTCAAATCTTTTAAAACCGGCAGTGCCTGGGCGGCAAACGCCTCATTGAGCTCGACCGCGTCAATGTCCGCGATGGTAAGTTTGAGATTTTTCAGCAGTCTTTCGGTAGCCGGCACGGGTCCATACCCCATGATGGAAGGGTCGACCCCAACCACTGCACCGCCCAAAACTCGAGCAACAGGCGTAATACCCAATGCCGATGCCCGCTCTGCTGACATGACAACCATCGCCGAGGCGCCATCAGTGACTTGTGAAGAAGTGCCCGCAGTGATAGTGCCGCCCTTCGGGTTAAACACAGGTTTGAGCGTGGCCAGGACCTCAGCGGTAGTATCCGCCCGGATAGTCTCGTCGTGTTCAATCAATATCGGGGCACCTTTGTCGTCGTGGCCAACCAGAGGGATGATTTCTCGGGAAAACTTCCCAGCACCGGTTGCCGCTGCCGCGCGCTGGTGAGATCGAGCGCCAAATGCATCCATCTGCTCTCGCGATATTCCGTGCAAGAGAGCCAGATATTCCGCTGTCATGCCCATGGAACCTGCAGCCTTCGCCACAGACAATCCCAGTAAGGGATTGGGGTCGACCGCCGCATTCATGTCGATATGCCCCATGTGTTCAACACCGCCGACAAGGAAGACATCACCCATACCTGAGCGAATATTTGCCACGGCAGTGAGCAGAGCTGACATTGAGGAGCCGCAGAGTCGATTGACGGTCTGCCCTGGCACCGTGTGAGGCAGCTTGGTCCGCAGGATGGCATTCCGCGCAATATTAAAACCCTGCTCCTCACGCTGCATTACACAACCCCAGATAACATCGTCCACTGACGCTGGATCGATTCCCGGATTGCGTTCCATTAACTGGTTCAGCAGTATCGCGCTCATTTCGTCGGCACGTAGATTTCTAAAGCAGCCGTTTTTAGCGCGTCCCATTGGGGTGCGGGCGTAATCAACAATTACCGCGTCTCTCGGTTTCAGGCTCACTGTCGTCTCCCACGCTTAATAATAAGTTTTGCCTTCTACGGCGAGTTTCTGCATGTTTTCGGTCACTTGGTAGAGAGGACCGAGATCCTTAAATTGCTGCGCAGTGGCAATAAAACGATCCAACCCCTGCTCGTCCAACCAACGGAAGATGCCGCCGCGGAACGGAGGAAAGCCGAGGCCGTAAATTAATGCCATATCCGCTTCCGCCGGAGACGCCACGATCTGTTCTTCCAGGCAGCGCACAAGCTCAGTCGCCATTGGAACCATCATGCGCGCAATAATTTCTTCATCTGAGAAATCTTTTTTGGGGGCGACGTGCGGGGCCAACAAAGCATAACTTTCTTGCGTGGCAACCTTGGCAGGCTTGCCCTTTTTATCCTTCTCGTAATTGTAAAAGCCTTTATCGTTCTTCTGCCCTAGGCGGCCTGCCTCGTAGAGGATGTCCGGCGCGGGCTTAAAGCTATTGGTCATGCGCTCAGGGAATCCCTCGGCCATAACGCCCTGCGCATGCACCGCTGTATCAAGCCCAACCACGTCGAGTAAGTAGGCCGGCCCCATGGGCCATCCCCACCGCTCCATCACTTTATCGATCGATTGGAAATCCGCGCCGTCTCTCAACAACATGGAAAAACCGGCGAAA
>JBQGED010000330.1:0-3687 GCA_052039425.1 Sphingobacterium griseoflavum
ATTCCAATGAGTTTCCAGTGTGCTGCTGGATTTCCAAAATGCGTTTGATCCAGCGGTCGATACGCGCCTGCGCCACGTCCGTCGACTCTTCGGAATTCACCGATTTATACAACCAATGCGCCGCCACGCCGCGCGATGCCAGCTCGTCCATTTCCTTGGTGCGGATCTGCACTTCGATCGGCACGCCGTGCATACCGATCACCACCGTATGCAACGATTGATAGCCGTTGATTTTTGGGATGGCGATGTAATCCTTAAACTCCCCCGCCATGGGTTTGTAGAGATTGTGAATTGCCCCCAAGGTGCGATAACAGGTATCGACATCTTCCACGATGATGCGGAATGCGTAGACATCCATGATCTCATTGAAGGATTTATTTTTCGTGCGCATCTTGTTGTAGATGCTGTAGAGGTGTTTTTCACGCCCAATCACCAGCGCGCTGATGTCCTCACGCTGCAATCTCGCTTCGATCGCCGATTGGATATTTTCCACCAACGCTTTGCGATTGCCGCGCACCCGCTTAAGCGACGCCTGCAGGCGCGCGGCGCGCAGGGGATACATCGCAGTAAAACCGCGATCCTCAAATTCAATACGCAAATCATTCATACCCAAGCGGTGGGCGATAGGGGCGTAGATTTCCAAGGTTTCTTTGGCGATGCGGCGTTTCTTATCCGGCGGCATGGCGCCGAGGGTGCGCATGTTGTGCAGACGGTCAGCGAGCTTAACGACGATCACGCGGATGTCTTTGGCCATGGCCAGGGCCATTTTCTGGAAGTTCTTGGCCTGCTTTTCCGCCTGGGATTCGTATTCGATTTTGGCGAGCTTGCTCACGCCGTCCACCAACTCAGCGATCACCTCACCAAATTGTTCGCCGATAGCGTCTTTGCCAATGCCGGTATCTTCGATTACGTCATGCAGCATGGCGGCCATTAAGCTTTGATGGTCCATGTGCATGGAGGCGAGGATGTTGGCAACGGCGAGGGGGTGGGTGACGTAGGGTTCGCCGCTGCGGCGGAACTGGCCGTAGTGAGCCTGTTCCGCATAGTAATAGGCCCGTTTGACGCAGCTGATCTGCTCGGGCTCGAGGTAGGAGGAGAGCCTGTGACTAAGTGAGTCTATGGTTAACAAAGCGGCCCTCCCACAGGATCAATCCATGCCGGAATCGGATAGATCCTGGTGATGGTGTTCGCGTTGAGGCACGGGGGGACGCTCATCGGGCTCATCCAGAATGGCAGCCGTAACAAAACCTTCTTCGATTTCACGCAAGGCTATCACCGTCGGCTTGTCGTTTTCTTCCGGCACATAAGGCGTTTTGCCAAAAATCGCCAGCTGCCGGGCGCGTTTGCTGCCCACCATCACCAGTTCAAACCGGTTGTCCACGTGGTCGAGACAATCTTCAACAGTAATTCTTGCCATGTTTTGTTCCGCTTTATTGAGTGCTTGAAACGCACGTTGGTGACACAAGTTGGCCTTAGTTTAACCAACTTTTGCCGCAGCCCTAAAGAGTTGGGGCGGGCGCGGGAGTGTACGCAAATTGGCCAGTCAGGACAACAGGCTGCTCAGTAGCGAGGCATGCCGCTCGGCCTGCCGTTCCAGCCGCAGCCGCTGCGCCAGAATAATCGCCTTGAACTCCGCAAGGGCAGTAGCGAAATCTTCGTTAACGATCAGATAGTCGCTTTCTACGTAGTGGGCGATTTCGTTTTTCGCCTCTGCCATGCGCGTCGCGATCACTTCTGCTGAGTCCTGACCGCGGCCGGTGAGGCGACTGTGCAGGGTTTCGCGGGACGGTGGAAGAATGAATACGGCGACCGCCTCTGGAATCAGTCGGCGCACTTGCTGGGCGCCCTGCCAATCAATCTCCAAAATCACGTCGACGCCGTTGCGCAAAGTGGCGTCGACCCAACCTTTGGAAGTGCCATAAAAGTTGTTGAACACCTGGGCGTGCTCGAGAAACTCCGCCGTCTCCAACATGCTCAGGAATACATCGCGGCTGACGAAGTGGTAATTCACCCCGTCCTGCTCTCCTGGACGCATGGACCGGGTGGTGTGGGAAATGGAAACTTGGATGCCGGCGGTGGATTCCACCAGGGCCTTCACCAGGCTGGTTTTACCCGCACCGGAAGGAGCAGAAACCGTATAGAGAGTGCCTCTGGAAGTCATGCGCAAACCTGTTCTGTCTTGGTTAACGGAAACCGTTCCGAGCAACGGTCGGTTTCCGTTAAGTGTAGTGGAAAGGGGAGTGGATTATACGGATTCAAAAGAACGACCCAAATCAGGTCAATGGTCATCTTTCCAGAGCTCCAGGAGAAACTCGCCAAAGACCTCTTCTGACCGGTCGAAATAGACCCCCATATGATGGCTCACTCCGTTAAACACTACGCGCTTATGGGCAATCCCGACTTGGTCGAATGCCTGGGCGAGCGGCGCAAAGGCGTTCGGCCTATCTTCGCTGCCATTTACCAGAAGGAAACGCGGGCCAAATTTCATCAGCTCTCCACGTGCCAACAAAGATTCAAACAATGCGGCATCGCGATGCCAAACACCGCCGCCCCAACTGGCGGCGCCACCAAACAACTCAGGATATTGCAGCTGTAACCGCACAGCACCGCCGCCGCCCATGGAGAACCCCGCCAACAACCGGCGATTGCGCGCAGGATCCAATTGGTAGTGTCGTTCCAGGTAAGGCAGCAATTCTTCGACGATCATTGTGGCCATAGCGCCGCGGTAGCCGGTCAAGCCACCATTGGGAAACACCACCAGCGGCTCCGGCAATCCTTTTGCGATGACTACTTTGCGCAGCAGTCGCATAAAGGCAGGCAAATCCGTCGTTTCGTTGCCTCCGCGACCATGTAAAAAAATAATGAGCGGAGCAGGTTTGTCGTGAGCTGGCGGCAGGATGCTGATACCGATTTCATGTCCCATGGCTTCGCTGGAAAATGCCAGATGCTGCAGCCGAGACGGCGGCATCTTCCAATTGTTCACCCACTTAATAGTTTTGGGCGGAGCCGGGGCGGGGTTCACTGCACTGGGCTGGCGAATCCCCCTCAGCCAGCTGGCAGTACAACCCGCCAAAACAAGAGCGATAGCAACGATAGAAAAAAGGATGAGCGCTCGGACTAACATAACGATGGTAATTAGTCGTCGCTGTCCGACGTGTCCTCAGCCTTCTCTGGTTGTTTGCGACGCTCGCGGATCTCAATCGCTTTTACCAGCCCCGTTACCATAAGTTCACTGAACCAGAGGCCATTACCAAGATAAAAAATTCCCACATCGAGGTGTCGCGGATGCCAGCGATCGATCCAGTTCACGCCCGTAACAAAACTCACACTGTCAATTTCGCCGCGGGCTGAGCTCTGCTCCACGAGTTTATACAACACCAGATATCCCGGGCTGACGGCGGCGTAATCCTCGCGAAAACCAATCTTGAGCAAGAACAACCGGCGCCCAACGCGCACACCAAACTGCGCGGCAATAGGAACATCGTTCGAATACAGAATATTGATTTGGCAAATTCCGCGCTCGCCATACTCCTTGAGAAGGTGTTGATAAAAAGCGAGTTTTTTTGGTTGCTTCTTGATACTGGTGCCACGTTCACCTTTCCAGCCGGAGTCTTCCACGGCAAGAAAGTCGTCAAAGGCTTGGGGTAATTCTTCTGCCGAAGTGGCACACACCAGACGCAATTCACC
>JBQGED010000331.1:0-5503 GCA_052039425.1 Sphingobacterium griseoflavum
TGGTGCCCTTCGACTGGCAGGTGCACGACACCCATTTTGTCGTCGCGCACATGCATTACGTGCTGGTGGGCGGCATGCTGTTTCCGCTGATCGGCGGTTTTTATTATTGGCTGCCGCATTTCTCCGGCCGTATGCCGTCCCAAACTTTAGGCAAATGGGGCTTCTGGCTGACCTTTATTGGCTTCAATGCCACGTTTCTACTGATGCATCTCACTGGTCTGCTCGGCATGCCCCGGCGGGTTTATACCTATGAAGGGGGCCTCGGCTGGGACTGGCTCAACCTGCTCTCCTCCGTCGGCGGTTTCGTGATGGCCGTGGGCATTGCGGTGATCATCCTGGATTTTCTGCTGCACTTTCGCTTTGGTACCACCGCCCCAGCCAATCCCTGGAATGCGGACACCTTGGAGTGGGCCATGGATACGCCGCCATCGCCCTACAACTTCGCCAGCATTCCGCAGATCACCAGTCGTCACCCTATGTGGGATCAACCGGATCTGCCGCAAACCATCGCCGCTGGCGAAGGTTTTCTCGGGCGCTCCCCCGGCGATCATCGAGAGGTACTCGGCACCGGCGCCACTAATGCGGAGGTGCGCGAGCTGATTCGCCTGCCCGGCAATTCCTGGCTGCCACTACAACTGGCGGCAATACTCGCGGCCGTGTGCATCTGCCTGCTGCTGCGCGCTTATTGGGTTGCACTGGCGGCGGCAGTGCTCAGCTTCGTGTGGATATTCCGCTGGGTATGGGTGACCGGTGCACATCCGGCTAATAGCATGGAGCCCACCCACGTCGCTCCCGCCGCCACGCAAACCTGGAGTGGTATCGGGTTGTGGGGCATGGGCGTAACTTTGCTGGCGGATGCCGCGCTCTATTTGTCGCTGATCTTCGGCTGGTTTTATTTATGGACGGTGGCGCCCGCATGGCAGTTTTCCCCCACCTCCTCCCTCACCGCCCAATCCATGTTGTGGTGCGGCCTGCCTTTGACCTTGGCAGCGCTGGGACATTGCCTGCTGACCCGGCGACTGCGCCGCCATAACGCCACGCATTTATACACAGGTCTGTGGTGCAGCTGCGGGTTAGGTGTGGTGCATTTAATCCTGCTCGGCTGGATTTTTTTCAGCGGGGATTTAGCGCCCCGCAGTCATCCGCATCACTCAGTATTGTTGGTGACTGTGGGCTATTTGGTGCTGCACAGCGGCCTTGCGACCATTACTACCGGATTACAGGCGCTGCGCGCAAAACGCGGATTTATTTCCGCGCAATATCCCTATGAAATGCCGGTACTGCAAATGTTCTGGGTATACACCGCGTTGATTTATTGGCTGGCCTTTGCCTGTTTTGCCCTGTTGCCTGCGGCGGGAGGTGCGGTGTGAAGTGGCCAGCGGAGCATCCATTGCATCTAGTGATTGGTTTAACCATCTGGAGTGCATTTTTTATTGCCGCTTATGGCGGCCTTTCAGTTTATTGTTCCGCAGCGCAGGAGGCGAATGCTGTTGGTCTAAAAAATCCGCTTAATTTAGGTCTATTGGCGTTAACCGCTGCGACCTGTGTGCTGCTGGGAATACTGGCGGCCTGGTGTTGGCGCACGGCAAAAAAATTTCCTGGTAAGGTTTCTGCCGGAGTTTATATCGCCGGCTTAATTGCCACTATTGGTGTGGGAATGCCAATTATTTTTTTACCGCCCTGCATTTAAATCGAAGATCTATCACTTATGCGCCCTCTTCCAAATCCTCTGAAATTGAGCCCCAATAAAAAAGCCTCCGAAGAGGCTTTTTTATGCGATTTCCGCGCAAATTACTCCTCCATTACGGAACTCAAGCTGCCTTCCTGATCGCTCGCCAGAATCACCAAGCGTACGCTTTGAACATCTTCGGAACTTTCCTGCGCATTGCGCTGTTGCGCCAGATCCTGCTCCTCCATGCGCTCAAATTGCCATTGCGTAACTTCTATGCCCTTCTCTTCCATAAATTGCTTAACGGTTTCCACGCGCTGTCCCAGAGCACTGGTGTAATCTTCGCGCACACCTTCCGTGATGCCAGATTGCTGGCTCGTGGTTGCAGTTTGTTCGCCAGCGGGATTTTCAAAAACCTGCTCATCCATGGCGACAATAATTTTTACGGGTTTGTCCTTGTCCAGCGATTCCACCAGCTCTTGCAATTTACCTTCTGATTCCGGAGTCAGTTGCAAACCGCTGAACTGCACCTCCTCTTCGTGATCAGGCTTAGCGAGATCGCCACTCATATTCAAGTCGCCTTTATGAGAATCCGTTGAATAACCATTGCCTTCAACGGAACTCAACGCGTCTGGCTGAGTGGTACCTTGCGCCGTAGTGGCTCGGTCAATCGTGGACGACTCGGGCGTTACATATGCGTCCCTTTGCGCAGTGTCACGATCACATGCTGTGGCAAGGCCTGCGAGTGCAAGGGCGGCCACCAAAGTTTTTACACGATATGTGTTCATAAAATCCCCCTCATGTGGTCATTTAGGATCGTTTTGCATCGTCCCTGAACATGTTTTGTTCGCTGCGGACGATTGCCGACCTGAAATGAATTTTGCGAGATCCATGCCAAATGACATTTCTTATTTTAGGGGCCATCTTTCGCACCAGAAAATGGCATTTTTCCCCCTAATGTTAGGAAGAATTATAAAAAAGATTATTAATCCTTAATTTCTTTAATAAAAGCCTCTGCTTCCGCTATAGAAGTGCGCATGGCTGCGAGTAATACGTCCACGTCTTTGTCAATTTTTACAACTTCCTGTCGCATGGATTGAATCGCCCGTGCGTTAAGGTTGTGTTTTAAATACAAAACCTGATCGTTCATAGCAGTAAGCACCGGATCGAGCCGGCTTTCCGTTTTTCGCATGGCTTTGATCAAACGCTGATATTGGGTTTTGGTAGCATTTAATTTTCGCTGACTTTCATTACGCAACTGGGCACTGGAATATTGCTTCAGCTCCGCTTCCCATTCCTTGAAAAGTGCTTTGGAAACGGACTCGATGCTATCAATGCGATCGCGAATTTCCTGCGCGGCGGCTTTACTGTCTTCATATTCTTGATTAAGTTTTTTGTAAATCGGCTCGATATTGCCACCATCCACGGCGACGATGGATTTGAATTGCTCCAGAGCAGAGGTAAACTGCTTTTCCGCTTCTTTCTGCGAGTCCCGCGCCTCTTCGACACGGTCCACCATAATATCGCGCTTGTGCACGCCAAATTTTTCCATAGTGTTGTAATAGGCGGATGAGCAGCCGATCAACACCGCTACGCCCAGAACAGCCAGTACTTTTTTCATATTAGAGCCTCCAATGATTTGCCGTGATTCTACCACCGCGCAGCCAGACAAAAAAAACCCGGCTCCAAGGCCGGGTTTCCAGGCGCGCATCCTGTCGCTTAGAGGGCGCTCAGGCCTTCCGGCTGAACGTCGCCGATCACCACTATGCGCACTTGCTGAACTTCTTCAGCACTCTGCTGCGCAGCGGGGTTGCTGGTGGCGAATCCGGTGTCGGAGGAGGTGCCGCCTGCGGAGTTAACACCTCCTTCCATGTTCCATTCCACAACCTCAATACCTTGACGCTCCAAATACTGACGGATGTTCTCGGCGCGATAGCGGCTGATCAGCAAAGCGCGGTCTTCCTGCTCGCGTTCGATCGCTTCAGCATTGTTGCTTGGCACCGGAGCATTGCCCGGCATACCGCTGCGCTCAGCAGGGCTTACGCCGCCGCCCGCAAGTCCTCGCTCATCCATCGGCAAGCCAGCAGAACTGTCCTGGCCAAGCGTAGCGCTGGAAGATTGCGAAGAGGAAATATCGCTACCGTCGCTGTAGGTGCCTTGCAGCTCCACTGTCAAGGCGACAGGAGCACCTTTATCGAGTTGGTCCACCACTTGTTTCAATTGACGCTCTGCGGACTCCGTCAAAGTCACGGAATTGGGTTCAAAATGAACCGTACCGTCGACTTCAGAGGTGGCGGCGATGGAGTCGCTGTCGCTCATGTTGTTGGTTTCGCTGCCGCCCTCAATGGAGACGCTTTCAGAGGTAGTTGACGTGGTTTCTTTGTAGGTTACGCTCCCGGAATCGGGCGTATTTGGATTGGTGATATTACGGTCCGAAGGCACGGTAACCGATTTACTGGATTGCACGTTGGTGCTGACGTTGCTACTGCTCATTGAGTTGGCATTTTCCGCTACAGCAGAAAAACCAAATGAACCAGCGCCGACAATCGCAGCGGATAAAACCAGTTTTTTAAGATTCAAGTGTTTCATAGTTTCACCTCATCTTTCTGATTTAAAAACAAAACACCAGCGTTTTGTTTTCTCAGGCCTTTTGTTTCAGATTTTACTCGTCGAACACTTGGCCTTTTCTATTTGCGAGGTCTAGGTTGCGATTTGTATGCCAACACATGAAAAATCCGCCAAAACACATTGGAATAAACCAGCTAATAAAGAAGCAGCAACAAATTTAATTAACGCCGCAGTAATCACGCCCTAATAAACGCGTAATAAACGCGTATAAATCGACGCGATTTGGGAATTCTTTACATTAATTGCAAAATAGGCAGTGGATAGATGCCTATCGTCTCGTCTGCAAATCAATGCTGCGGTCGGATTTTGTCAACGCAACCATTCATCTCCCATCGAACAAACTTCGCCTGCGATAGTCCGAAATAGGTCAATGACTGAACTGCATCAGGAGGTTTTATATGGTTTCCGCACATCCCCCAAAATACGCGCTGATCACCGGCGCCACTAGCGGTATCGGTTATGAACTGGCGAAGCTGTTCGCCGCAGATGATTATAACTTGATCATAGTCGCACGTACCGTGACGGATCTGGAGCGCACCGCAGCAGAATTTTCCGGCAAATACCGGGTAAATGTAATTTCCATTGCGAAAGATTTGTTTGAACGCCAGGCACCGTTCGATCTATACGATGAGATTCGCCAAAGAGGCATCATCGTCGATGTCCTAGTCAACGATGCTGCTCAAGGGCTATTTGGTAAATTTGTGGAGACCGACCTGCAACGCGAGTTGGATATGCTGCAACTCAACATAGGCGCTTACATTATTCTAACCAAACTCTACCTGCGCGAAATGATCACCCGCGGCGACGGTAAAATTCTTAATGTTGCGTCGATTGCGGGTAAAGTCCCCGGCCCTTATCAATCGGTTTATCACGGCACCAAAGCCTTTATTCACTCCTTTACCGAGGCAATTCGCGCGGAAATTGCCGACTCCGGTGTAACTGTTACCTCCCTGCTGCCCGGCGCCACCGATACCGATTTTTTCCGCAAAGCAAATATGGAAGATTCCAAAATCCTTGAACAGGACTTGGCCGATCCGGCAAAAGTTGCCAAGGATGGATTCGATGCTTTGATGAGTGGCGATGATATGGTGATTTCCGGCCTGAAGAACAAGGCACAGATCGCCGCGAGCAGTATTACGCCGGATAGTTTGGTCGCCAAAGCCATGTTAAAGCAGCAGGCGCCGCGCGGTAATTCCAATTAAAAAA
>JBQGED010000332.1:0-3804 GCA_052039425.1 Sphingobacterium griseoflavum
CCGGCGACTTATTCTGATTATCTGAACCGCGAGCGCGTCTCCGCCACCGAACTGGCGGCGCGCAATATGCTTAATCAGCACACGATTTTTTCCCGCATGAATGAGGCCGACAGCGTGCGTCTGGCCGAAATCAGCGCATTCATAGAACCGGGCATCAGCATGGCGCAGGAAAAACGTCTGTATTTCTATAATCGCGAAATCCATGCGCTCGTGACGCAACAGGACTGGGCGACCCTAAAGCGCCTGTTCACCACCACCTATCAAACCGTACTGGCGGACAGCCAGCGTCATTTGGAGGTCGCCAGTCTGCAAAACTCTCTGCAGCTGTATCTCTCCGGCGCCATGCTGACCTATGCACAGCTCGGCGACATTGAGCAGACGTTGGCAGTGATGGGTGAGCTGCTAAGTCGCGGCCTCACGCGGAGCGAGGATCGCAAATCGGCGGAGAGTCGGGTGACCAATGCGGTCAGCGTGCTGATGTCAAAATTGGCGGAAAACAAGCGCTTCGACGACGGCTTATTGGTGCTGGCTCTGGTAGAGGGCCATTTAAGCGATCCGAAAGCGTGGCCGGATATGGTGAATTGGTTCTATCTGCGCTGGGCGGAGCACCACTGGGAAAGTCAAAACTGGCGTGAGGTGGTCAGTATTCTGACGGAGTATCTCAACCAACCCACTGCAAAAGACGCGGCTCACCCGCGGCAGATCATCGGCTCCGCGTACAACAACTGGGTATTGGAATTGGTGGAAGCGCGGGACCTTGAGCAAGCGGAGCTGGTTGCAGGTGAGTGTGCGGCGGGGTTTTCTCCCGATATCTGCGAACGAGCACGCAATGTCCTCCAACAGGGACGCAAACGCAGCAAACGCTGATTAATCCCGCTTCAGCTCCAACTTCTCCAATCGTATGGTGACGCGGCGGTTCTTCGCCCTTCCCTCTGGCGTCGCGTTAGATGCCACCGGATAGCGCTCGCCGTGCCAGCGACTGGTAATCGCCTCTTGTGGCACTCCCTTGGCGATCAGATAACGGGTCACCTGCTCCGTCCGTTTTTCTGCCAGTTGCAGGTTCTCCTCGCGAGAGCCATAACTATCGGTGTGCCCGTCGATGAAAAATTCACGCACACTCGAATCCGCTTTTATGTAAGCAACGATATTGTCGAGCTTGTGCAGTTCCGAAGCCGGTATCTCCTCAAATTTACTTGATCCGAAATATACGGATGTGCGCTTGATCTGGTCGAAATTCGCCGGCAGCAATCCGGCGAGGCAATCGCGGTAATGGCCATAGGCGTCGCGAAAACCAATAGTGGTGATGGCGACTTGCGCAGGATTGTCGCCGCGGTACCAAGCATCGCGGGTAACCACCAGCTCAAGACCGTCATATAGCTCAGCCAGCATGCGCTCGGTATCTTTGGTGGGCAATTCCACGGCACGGCGCGCCTGCTTGATTTGAACTTCACCGAGCTCGATGCGCAGCGGTTGCTCCGCCCACACGGGCGAACGCGCCAACAGGGCAGCGGGTCCGTGGCGCAAACGGCTGGTATCGCCCTGCAAATAGAAGCGAGAACCTTCGCCGGCGCGAGTTTCGAACACAGCATCACCGAAATGCGGTATCGAGTGCACCATGCGGCAAGAGAATACGGAGGCTTTGGCCGTCCAGGCGCCATCTTCGAGAAAACTGCTGTACACAGTGGCTGAGCTGCTCGATCCCCACAGACTCAACACAGCGAACACTGTGGCTAACCTCATAGATGCTCCACCAAAGACGACGTAATAACAGGGCAGCGGCAAACAGCCGCAGCTCGTTGGTTATCGGCGGCTGGCGCCTGTGCTTTAGCAGGCAATTCCGGTAGCATGTGCTCCCCGGGCGCCGACCTGTCTGTTTTCCGACCAAGAACCATGACCCAAAGCATTACCATCACAGCTCCTGACGACTGGCATATCCACCTGCGCGACGGCAACGCCCTCGCCTACACCGTCAAAGATGCCGCCCGGCAATTCCGCCGTGCCATCGTTATGCCCAACTTGGTGCCACCGGTACTGAATGCCGAGCAGGCTCTGGCTTATAAAAGCCGGATTCAACAGCACGTCCCCGACGGGTACTCTTTCGAACCTCTGATGGTTCTCTATCTCACGGATAACACAACGCCCGCCGATATAGCGGCGGCGAAAGACGCAGGTGTAGTGGCGTGCAAACTCTATCCCGCTGGGGCCACCACCAACTCTGCCTCCGGCGTTACGGACATCAACAAGATTCTGCCGACCCTGGAAGCCATCGCAGAGCTCGGCGTTCTACTGCTGGTACACGGCGAGGTGACCGATGCCGCGATCGACATATTTGATCGCGAGCAGGTGTTTATCGAGCGCATCCTCACACCGCTCCACACTCGCCTACCGCAGCTGAAAATCGTGCTCGAGCACATTACCACTCGCGATGCCGCTCACTTTGTCGGTGAGGCCGGTCCCAATGTGGCAGCAACTATCACCGCGCACCACCTGCTGTTCAACCGCAACCATATGCTGGTGGGAGGCATCCGCCCGCACTATTACTGCCTGCCGATCCTCAAACGCAATATCCATCAGCAGGCGCTGATCCAAGCGGCCACCAGCGGCAGCCCCAAGTTTTTCCTAGGCACTGACTCTGCGCCCCACGCGCGCAATAAAAAAGAAGCACCCTGCGGTTGCGCCGGGGCCTATACCGCTTATGCAGCGCTGGAAATGTATGCCGAAGCCTTCGACGCAGCGGGTGCACTCGACAAACTGGAGGGTTTTGCCAGCTTCTTCGGACCTGACTATTACGGCCTTCCACGGAATAGCGGTACTGTCACCCTGCGCCGTATGGAATGGCGCGCACCTGAGGCGCTGCCTTTTGGCGAAGACACATTGATTCCGCTGCGCGCGGGAGAAAGCCTGCGCTGGCAGTTGGATTCATTTCCACTCTGAACACTTAAGGAAACTCGTGACTTCTATTGAAATGAGCCCCCCTGACAAAGGCGCCGCCACCCCCTTTAGCGAGCGCTTCCGCGGTTTTATGCCCGTGATCATTGATGTGGAAACCGGGGGCTTCAATCCGCGTACAGACGCATTGCTCGAAATCGCCGCAGTGACGCTGGACATGGACGAGAACGGCGATCTGAAGCTCGATACCACATACTCATTTCATCTTGACCCTTTCGAGGGCGCCAATATTGAACAATCGGCCCTGGACTTTACGGGTATCGATCTGGACAGCGAAACGCGCATGGCTATACCGGAAAGCTTGGCCCTGGCGGATATGTTTCAGGCGATCCGGCGCAAGGTGAAGCAGTACGAGTGCACGCGGGCCATCATGGTCGCCCACAACGCACATTTTGACCTCAGCTTTGTCAATGCCGCATCCGAGCGCTGCGATATCAAACGCAACCCGTTCCATCCCTTCTCCTGTTTCGATACCGCGACGCTGGCGGGATTGGCGTACGGCCACACAGTGCTGGCGCGGGCGTGCCAACTCGCCAATATTGAATTTTCCAATCGCGAAGCCCACTGCGCCGCCTACGACGCGCAAAAAACCGCAGAACTCTTCTGCCGCATCGTCAACCGGTGGAAACATATGGGCGGCTGGCCGCTGGCTATCGCCGAGCCATAAACGCGTTATTTATCGCAGGGGGCGCTAGAAGTGAAAAGTAATGGACAAAAAAACGCCTGTAAAACCGGACTTTTTTTGTTTAACAGTGAAAAAACTTAGAGCTTGTCAGCGTGCTGGCTCAGGTACGCAGCTACACCTTCAGGAGAAGCGGTCATACCCTTGTCACCTTCCTGCCAGCCTGCAGGACA
>JBQGED010000333.1:0-4784 GCA_052039425.1 Sphingobacterium griseoflavum
CCCATATCCGCGCTGGTTGCCAGCAAGGCGTAGGCTTTTAAAGCAGCACTGACTTGGCGGGGGCGTGGATTTTTAGGCTTCCAACCGATTTTGTCTTGCTCCTGACGCCGCACAGCCAACTCTTCTCCGCTTAACAGCACGTTGATGCTGCGATTGGGGATATCGATTTTGATCCGGTCGCCGTCGCGCACCAAGCCTATTGCACCGCCAGCGGCGGCTTCTGGGCTGACATGGCCGATGGAGAGGCCGGAGGTGCCTCCGGAAAAGCGCCCGTCAGTCAGCAGTGCGCAGGCTTTACCCAGACCTTTGGATTTCAGATAGGAGGTCGGGTAGAGCATTTCCTGCATGCCGGGGCCGCCTTTTGGTCCCTCATAACGCACAATCACTACATCGCCGGGTTTTACCAGTCCATCCAGGATGTGCTGCACCGCTTGATCCTGGGATTCGGTGACATGCGCTGTGCCTTCAAAAACCAAATTGCTTTCATCCACACCGGCGGTTTTTACTACACAGCCTTTTTCGGCAATGTTGCCGAACAAAACCGCTAGTCCGCCTTCGCGGGAATAGGCATGCTCCAGGGAGCGAATGCATCCCTGCGCGCGATCAGCATCCAAGGTGGGCCAGCGGGTCGCTTGGCTGAACGCCTGTTGGGTGGGAATGCCGGCGGGTCCGGCGCGGTAAAACTTAACTACTTCCGGTGATGGGTTGAGGGTGATATCCCAGCTCTCAATCGCCTCTTTCATGGTGCGGGTGTGCACCGTGCTGCACTGGGTGTCGAGCAGGCCTGCGCGGTCCAGTTCGCCCAAAATGCCCATGATGCCCCCGGCGCGATGCACGTCTTCAATATGGTATTTCTGCGTGTTGGGCGCCACTTTGCACAGCTGTGGAACGCGGCGGCTGAGGTGGTCGATGGTGCTGAGATCAAATGCGGCGCCGGCTTCGCGCGCTATGGCAAGCAAGTGAAGAATAGTGTTGGTGCTGCCGCCCATGGCTATATCCAGGGCCATGGCATTGCCGAAGGCGGCGTCATTGGCAATGCTGCGCGGCAGGACGCTGGCGTCATCCTGCTCATAATAGCGGCGGGTGATCTCTACGATGAGCGAACCGGCGCGCTCGAACAGTTGCTGGCGGTCTGCGTGTGTGGCAAGCACGGTGCCGTTTCCTGGCAGACTGAGCCCCAAGGCTTCGGTCAGGCAGTTCATGGAGTTGGCGGTGAACATGCCAGAGCAGGAGCCGCAGGTGGGACAGGCACTGCGTTCATATTCCGCCACTGTGGCGTCTGATGCGGTGCTGTCTGCCGCGATCACCATGGCGTCCACCAAGTCAAGGCCGTGGTTGGCCAGCTTGGTTTTGCCTGCTTCCATGGGGCCACCCGACACGAAGACCACCGGAATATTCAGGCGCATGGCGGCGATCAGCATCCCGGGGGTGATCTTGTCGCAGTTGGAAATGCACACCATGGCGTCGGCGCAGTGAGCGTTGACCATGTATTCGACCGAGTCGGCGATGATGTCGCGGCTGGGCAAACTATAGAGCATGCCGTCGTGGCCCATGGCAATGCCGTCATCCACTGCAATGGTGTTGAATTCTTTAGCGACGCCCCCTGCTTTTTCAATTTCGCGGGCGACAAGCTGGCCTAGGTCTTTCAGGTGGACGTGTCCGGGAACGAATTGGGTGAAGGAGTTCACCACGGCGATGATGGGTTTCTGAAAGTCCTCATCCTTCATGCCGGTGGCGCGCCACAAAGCGCGGGCGCCGGCCATATTGCGGCCAGAGGTAGTAGTGCGGGAGCGGTATTGCGGCATGGGGTGACCTCAAATTGACAGGCGATGTGCTGGAAGAAAGGCGGCAAGGATACCAAAAGACGCTGGTTAGCCCAAAGCGGACCGGTTTCGGGTTGCGCGGTACGCGTAGCTGCGATCACTCGGCGGTGAGGACTTCCGGGTAGTGTTTACTGAGCTGTTTCTGTAAGAAGGCGTAGCGTTTGAAATGTTTGTGATCGCTATTGATCTGTCCGATCGCCCGCAAACTGCGTCGGCAGAGCTTCTCGTACTTGGCGTTGTGCCCCAATGCCTCGGTCGCCGCCAATACCGCCTGGATCAGGTTGAGATTCAAGCCGATATGGCGTGGGTAAGCATTGATGGCCTGTTTAAAAACCTCGATGGCCGTGGTGAAATCCCGCTCCTCGTAGCAGGTAATGCCAGTTTTGGTCAGGCGGGTAGCGACCTGTTTGCCATCGTCGGAAAGCGGCTCGCTGGTGATGCCGTCGATAATGCGCTGGAGCTTTTTGTCGCCTGGGTGTTCGGCCATCAGCTTCACAAGAATTGTGCGTGCTTGCTCTTCCTCGTTCATGGTCTGCAGAGTGCGGGCAAATTCCAGGCTTGCATCCACAGACGGATTTTTCAGGTTGTTGTAGAGTTTTTTGGCGGTATTCGTTGATTCTTGCGCTTTATTCAGATTGCCTTGGCTGTGGAACAACTGCGCTTCCACCATATGGGACTGAGCTTCCACTTCAGGCGAGTTGCTATAGCGCTTACGTGCCCGGTCCAGATAGCTGACGGCCTGCTTCACCAGTGCGTTGCCTTCACCTGGATTGCTGTTGCTGCGGACTACGTCGGAGACTTTGCGCGCGTAATTAAAGTAATCCTGGGCGGACTCGTAGCAGGAATTCATGCCCCAGCGGATGGCATTCTGATGACCTTTCGCGGAGAGCTCGTCGTCGCCGTTGATATCAGCCAGCTCGGCTAGTTTGCGCTGACGGTGCACCGATTTTGGCGAAACCTGGGACGCTTTTTCGATGGCTTTCTGCGCGCGGGCTATGTCGTGTTTGGCGATGAACACATCGGCGAGCAATTCGTGCGCTTCGATGTAGCGATGGTCTTCCTTAATGATCTCTTCAAAAATTTCTTCTGCGGACTCGAGCTTGCCCATCGCCAATAAGGTTTTACCCAAGCCCAGCTTGGCCCATACCAGAGGCTTTTTATCCAGCACACTTTCGTAGAGCTGTTTGGCCTCCACCAACTGACGCAGCAAAAACAGCAGCTGGCCCTTCATCTTGATGCAGTCGCTGGTATAGCGGCTGCCGGATCTGATCAAATCGTTGCAGAAGTCTACCGCACGCTGATAGCTGCCCTCGGAAATGGCTTTCTTGATATGTAACAGCGCTTCATGGCGGATGATCGCCCGGTTTAGCCGGGTGCGCAGGGAGGCTTCGGTGTAGGGCTTAGTGATGTAGTCGTCGGGCTGACATTCCAGCGCACCCAACACCATTTCACGGGAAGATTCGCCAGTGAGCATTACAAATAGGCTGGTCATCAGAAGGACGCGCAAATAACGCACCTCCTCCAACACCTGCTGACCATCCTTGCCTGTACCTAAGTTGTAATCACAGATAACTAGGTCGAAACGGTTCTGACCGCAGAGTTTTACCGCTTCGTCACCATCCGCTGCTGTATCGACGGATTCTACGCCGAAGTTGCGCAGGGAGCGCGCCAGTGAGCCGCGAATTTCAGGAAAGTCATCAATCACCAGACACTTTTTGCTGCTGTATATCTTGATGATGTCGATCTGGCGTAAATCGTTTGTTGCGGTCTGCATCGATCACCTGTTAACCAGCCGCACACGGGCCGGGACTCTCTATTAAAGAAAGTTTAGACCCTATGGTGCACGACGGCGAACGAGGCGCCAGCAGCGCCGGAATTTAACGAATTTCGTGGAGATGTTTAACGAAGACTTTAGATTTGCGCTGATAGTTGTACAGCGCTTTGCGTTCCACCGGCAGCAAGTCCACCAGGGTTTCCACAAAACCTTGCTCGATAAACCAGTGGGCGGTTTGGGTGGTGAGCACGTAAAGGCGGTTGATGCCGAGCTTGAGAGCTTGGCGCTCCACGTGGGTAAGCAGTTTGGCGGCGCGGCCGTCGCGACGGTAATCCTTATGCACAGCGACGCAAGCAAGTTCGCCCGAGCCTGGGTCGGAGAAAGGGTAGAGTGCGGCGCAGCCGATGATCAGACCGTCTTTTTCCATCACCGTAAAACTGTGGATCTCCCGCTCGAGCAATTCCCTGGAGCGTTTTACCAGGATGCCGTCAGATTCGAGGGGCTCGATTAATTTGAGCAGTCCCTGCACATCTTCAATGCGCGCACGACGAATGGTTTCGTAGCTGTCGCGATACACCATGGTGCCGGCACCATCGCGGGTGAACAGCTCTTTCAGCAGCGCGCCATCTTCGCGGGAGGAAATCACGTGGGCGCGCGGCACACCGCCGTCGCAGGCTTTGTAGCAGGCGCGCAGGGAAAAATAGGTGTTGCTGCGATTCGCTTCCGGTTGTTCGACCAGAAATTTCTCGCATTTGAGCAGCGTCAGTTCGCGGTAGAGATTGCCCTGGGCGTCGCGAATGGGACCGTCGTCGTTGAAGGCGATCAGCTTGTCGGCGTTGATGGCGAGAGCAATTTGAATGGCGACATCGGCGAAATTCAAATTGAAAATCTCACCCGTTGCGGAATAACCGAGCGGCGAAACTAGCGCGAGAGCGCCGGAATCCAGCAGGCTAACTATGCCTTGGCGGTCGACGTTGCGCACTTTGCCTGTGTATTGAAAGTCGATGCCGTCGATCACGCCCTGGGGCATGGCGGTGACGAAATTGCCGCTGCGCATACGGATCTTGGCGCCGTACATGGGCGAGCTCGGCAGACCGTTAGAGAAATGCGCTTCCAGTTTAAAGCGCGTGCTGCCCACGGCTTTCAAAACGGCATCCATGTCTTGCCGCGAGGTGATGCGCAGCCCT
>JBQGED010000334.1:0-3401 GCA_052039425.1 Sphingobacterium griseoflavum
TCCGTGCTCGCCGCGTCCCGTGGAAAATTTGCCTATCCCAGCACCAAACCGGACGATCTGCTCTCCGAATACTCCTACGCATTCCATATAGACGCCAGCCGCTACGCCACTTTTTTACGCCGCCATGCAGAAAGTTGGGGCGTGCGTCGAGTAGAAGGCAAAATCACTGGTGTGCACCAGCATCCAGATAGTGGCGATATCACCAAATTGTCCCTCGATAATGGCGCGGAATTAGAAGCGGATTTTTTTATCGACTGCTCCGGCTTTCAATCCCTGTTACTCGGCAAAACTCTGGGGGCAGAATTTATCGACTGGAGCCACTGGCTGCCCTGCGACCGCGCCATCGCCGTGCCCACCGTCAGCAAGGGGCCGCCGCTTCCCTACACCAAATCCATCGCCCACTCCGCGGGCTGGCAGTGGCGTATTCCGCTGCAACACCGCACAGGCAACGGTCACGTTTATTCTTCAAAATACATGAGCGATGACGAGGCACTGGCGATTCTGCGAAAAAATCTCGACGGCGAAGAATTAGCGGAGCCGCGTCTGCTCAAATTTATCGCCGGACGCCGTCGGCAGACCTGGGTCAAGAATGTCTTGGGGATGGGTTTGGCAAGCGGATTTCTGGAGCCGCTGGAATCCACCAGTATTTATTTAATTCAAATTGCGATTATGAAACTGGCGGAATTTTTCCCACGCAGTGGCGACAATCAAGTGCGCCGCGATGAATTCAATCGGCAAATGAACATGGAATACGAACGCATCAAGGATTTCCTCATTTTGCATTATCACGCCACACGCCGTGACGATTCCCCTTTTTGGAATTATTGCCGCACCATGTCCGTACCCGACAGTCTGCGCGAAGCAATGGCTGCGTTCCGCCGCACTGGCCATTTAAAACCCTACAAACACGGCTTGTTTATGGTACCCAGTTGGGTCGCGGTTTTAATTGGCCAAGGGGTATTACCCGAAACTTGGCATCCTGCTGCAAATGAATGGAGCGCCGAACAGTTGCACCACAATATGCAGCAACTGAAACAGCGAATGAAAAGCGCTGCGGAGCAGTTACCGGATCATCTCAGTGCCATTCAAAAACATTGCAGTGGCGGCGACACCAACGCAGAACCCTGGCCGCAGGCGGCCATGAGTCTTTACAGCGTATTTTCCTGAGCAGGTCGTCATGAATATAAAAAATCCAATACGCCACCTGATCATCGCCGGTCACGGTTTTACTACGGTGCTCAGTGCACTTTTTATGCAGAAAAAATGGGGGCCGCTCGCCCCGCATATCACACTGTTGCAATGCGGAGAAAATTCGGACCCGCCGATTCTCAGTTGTGTAAGTTCCATCAAAGGAGTGCACAAAGAATTAGGTATCGCGGAAGTTGATTTCGTCAGAAAAACCCAGGCCAGTTTTCATCTCGGTACACTCTGCCGATTTCCAGACCAACCTGAGTTTTTTTTGAGTGAAGCCTCCTATGGGGTAAGCATTCATTCGGTGCGATTCCAGCACTGGTTTACCCGCTACCGCCAGGCCGGACACTCCGCGCAGTTAGACGATTTTTGCATCAACGCCCAACTCGCCAAACGCAGCCGCTTTGCACCGCCCTCCCCCAAACCGGAATCGGTTTATTCGCAGGTGTGCTACGGTTATAAGTTACTGAGCGAAAATTACGCGCGCCATCTTGCTGGGCAATTAGCAAATATTGCCGTTATTCAAGATGAAATCGCAGACGTAGCGACGGACGCGAATGGCATTAAATCGATTCACCTAAAAAATAACTCAGCGATAGCTGCTGATCTTTATATCGACTGCACCAGCGACCATCAACTCAAGCGATTTATTTCAAACAAAATTCCGCCCAGCACAACGGGACACTCCTGGAGAGTCGAGGAAACACACAACAACCACGTCGGCCCACCCCATAATTCTTTATTTGCTGCCGACAATGCATTGGCTTGTGTCACAGAGCTGCATGGCAAAATTTATCGCCAAACTATTCTCTGCAATGGCATTCTTCCATCCGGCTGGTTGCGCGATCCCGAACCCTGGCAAAAAAATTGTCTCTCCCTCGGCGCCGCCACTTCCGACCGGCCTGCACTACTGATCGACCCCGTACACCTTGTCGCCAGCAGTCTCTACCGCCTGTACAACAGCTGGCCCACCAGCTGTGATTTCCACACACCCGCGCAAACCTATAACAGCAGTTTTTACGATGAATGGAATCGCATTGCAGACAGCGACAGCCTGCATGTATGGGCCGCCTGCGGCCGTGATGATAAATATCTGACCGAAGCGGCAAAACACCGTCTGCGCATTTTCGTCAGCGACGGACGCATTCCGCCTTACGAAAATGAAACTCTGATGGAAGATCAGTGGGCAGCATTGTTTTTTGCTCTGGGAATTAACGCGGAAATCGCCGATGCGTTGACGGTAGACGCGGACGACGCGTGGATAGTCGCACAATTGGGCAAACTAAAAGCAACTCTCGAGGCAGCGGCGCAACACGCGCCGGAACTGGAGCACTTTTATCGAAAAGAAGTGAGCGGCCTCCGAACTTAATAATAACGGCCGCAATCGCCCTCTACATTTCGCTTTTGCAATACTTCTGAATATAGTCCGCATGCAGTGGCAGCGGTTGCGATGCGCTTTGAATAATTCGGCGTATCTCGCCGATATTCTGCTTAAGTTCCTCTATGGGCATGGTGTCGGCAATGGAATTGTAGTGCGCCGTGCCAATGCCCTGGCCTAAAAATACGGATATCCAGCTGATATCACTGAAGAGTTCGTTATCTTCGCGAAAGATTCTGCCCGTGCTTTGGTAGAGCTCTACTTTATTTCGCAACCGATCTGGAATATCAATATTGCGGCAGTACTCCCAGAATTGGCTGTCCATGCGCTTATTCGACCAATAATGGAAAATCAATAGGTCGCGAATGGTCGTGAAGTTGCGCTGCTGGAGTTGGTTGTATTTTTTCTCCAGCTCCGGCTGCACCACTTTCGTGGGAAACAGCCCGAGGAAATTGGCAATAGCCTCGTAAATTAAATGAATGCTCGTGGATTCCAGTGGCTCCAAAAAGCCAGATGCCAACCCCAAGGCAACACAATTTTTCTTCCATGGGCTGCGACGGATTCCGGTTTTGAAGCGGATAACGCGAGGTTCAGCGGTTGGCCCTCCCGCAATATTGTTTACCAAAGTCTCCCTTGCCTTCTCATCGGAAATAAATCGGCTACTGTAGACGTAGCCATTACCAGTACGATGCTGCAACGGGATGCGCCACTGCCATCCCGCCTCACGGGCAGTCGCGCGAGTATAGGGCGGAAGTTCATCTAAGGCTTTGCTGGGAGCTGCAACTGCGCTGTCACAGGGCAGATAATGGCTCCAATCCTCATAGCCGCTGTG
>JBQGED010000335.1:0-4966 GCA_052039425.1 Sphingobacterium griseoflavum
GATGACGCCATCGCCCTGCTCCACCAGTGCCAGGCAACAGGCGTGCAGGGACGGCACCACTCCCGGCATCATCAGAATCCAGTCGCGCTCGATGCTCCAACCGTGGCGGCGCTGAAACCAGTCGATCACCGACTGGAACAGGCTTTCGGGATAGAGGGTGTAGCCGTAAACCGGATGCTCCAGCCGCCGGGTCAGGGCCTGACTGACGCAGTCGGGCACGGCAAAATCCATATCCGCCACCCACATGGGAATAATGTCCGCGCGACCAAAGTACTGCTGGCGGCCGTCGAATTTCTGCGAGTCGGTACCGGTGCGGTCGATGGGTCGGTCGAAGTCGAATAACCCAGCCATCTCAGCGCACCCGCCGCCAGAGAGTGACTTCGGACACGCTGTGCTGGAATTTACGCCGGGTTTCACGGATCACAAAAGGCACCTCCCGAGGCTCGCCGATGCGCTCAAAGTGAGCACCGAGAATACTGGCCAGGCCGTCCAATGTGGTGAAATTCTCGCCGTCTTTCTTGAAACCGCCCAGCCAATCCGCGCGCGGTGTGTGCTCTTCCAGCCACGTGTAGGGCGAGGCGATCAACAGAACACCGCCGACATTGAGCCGCTCTTGTATGGCGCGCAGGAACTTCGCCGGGTCGTAGAGGCGGTCGATCAGATTGGCCGCCAGGATCAGGTCGTAGCCACTGAACTGCGGCTTCAGATTACAGGCGTCGCCCTGGAAGAACTCCACTTTGCCGCTCACATCCTGCAAGCCCAGCTCGGCAAGACTGCGCGTCTTGTAGCTGACCAGTTCCCCCTCTTCCACCAGTGTGTAGCGCAGGCTGCCTTGCTGCGCCAGCTGCACGCCCAGATTAATAAAGCGCGCGGAGAAGTCGATGCCGGTGACCCGTTCAAAGTATTTGGCCAGTTCGAAACTTGCTCGCCCCACCGCGCAGCCGAGATCCAGTGCCGCGCGCTTCTGGCCGGACCCCACGGCCTCCACTGCGATTTGCACCAGCTCGCGGGAAAAGTTGGGCACGCCGAAATAGCTGTCGCCGTAGTGAAATTCCGCGTATTCGGACAGCAGCTTGTCCGTCTCGTAATGGGATGGGGTCACGGGTTTGATTTCCTCCGCTTGGACATAACGAAAACCGGCGTGCTGGAAAAAGTGCCGGCGGAAGGCGTAGCGGGAACTGCGCAGGGACTCGTCGCCGCAGGAGATCCAGGAGCCGCCTTTAATCAGGTTGTGGCGCTCATCGAAGGTGGGAGTAGTGAAATCGTCATAGATGGGGTGCACCTCAAAACCGTCAAACGGGTAGATCGGCGTTTCCGTCCACTGCCAGACATTGCCCACCACATCGAACAGCTCGCCCTGGGCAAAGCGGTTGACCGGGCAGGAGGAGGCGAAATAATCCAGATGCACATTGCCCGCTGCCGGCGCGCCCCCCACTTCGGTCAGACCGGCGCAATCGTACAGGCGATACCACTCGTCCTCCGAGGGCAGGCGCACAGCTTCGCCGGAGACGGTGCTCTTCCAATTACAGAAGGCTTTGGCCTCGTGGTAATTCACCTCCACCGGCCAGTCCCAGGGCATGGCGACCTCTTCGGTCATCAGCCGGAGGCGCCAGCCGTCCGCCGCGTCTACCCAGAAGGTGGGATGGCGGGCCTGGGCAAACTGCCGCCATGCCCAGCCTTCCTCCTGCCAGAAGTTTTCGGCTTGATACCCACCGGCGTCCACAAATTCGCGAAACTCCCCGTTGCTTACCAGATAGCGCGCCGCTTGGAATTCCGGGATTTCGGCACTGTGGCTGCCGTATTCATTGTCCCAGCCATAGTGCGGATCGGTCTTGGTTTTGTTGAGAACGACAGTGCCCGCCGGGATGTTTACCCATGCATTTTGCGGGGCCGGCCCGGTATCGCGGCACGGTTGCCACAGCGGGTGCGTTTTGACGCGAGCGAGTTGATGCTGGCGGATCAGCACCGAGGAGGTTTCCAGATGAATGCGCTCGTGCTCGATGCCCATTACGATCGCCCACCAGGGGTTGTGCCAGTCCACCGGCAGGGTCAAAGGGGCAGTGTCGATCAACGCCGTCACCAGCTCGCGCACCTGATCGCGGTACGCCTTCACCTCCCGCGGACTCGGCCAATCGTAATGGGTGCTGTCCAGATCGTCCCAGCTCATCTCATCCACACCCACCGCGAACATGGATTCAAGGCGCGGGTCGATGCGCTCATTGATCATGCGCGCCAGCAACAGTTTGTTGATGAAGAAGGTGGCGGTATGGCCGTAATAGAAAATCAGCGGATGGCGCAGGTTGATGGGCTTGATGTAGAAGGCCGCATCATCGGCCAGGGTTTCAAACAGCGATTCGTAGCGGTCAAAGGTATCGAGGAAATAGGCCCGCAGCTGCGCGCGCATCTGCGCCGGGTCTTGCAGATGGAGATTGGGGGTGCGGGAAAAACGGGGAGCCAGGCTGGCGAGCACTCGGAGTTCTGCGTTCACAAATATTCCTATCGGATGGGCACGTCGGACTGCCGTCTCAAGACGGCAGCGGTACTTTATATACGTGCCTGTGCTCCCGCCAGATTACTTCTGTTTTAACCGCTGACTGCGGTCTCCTGCTCCTGGGCCTCCAGGTTGTACCCAAACTGCCGGCCCTCGTCGAGGAAGTAAGCCGCCACTTGGCCGGAGCGCTCAATCGCGAAACGGTCGAGGTAGTCGAATAGGCTCAGGCACTCCTCTTCCGGCCCCACCGTGGTCAGGCGTGACGTCAGATCCTGCAGCCGCTGCAGCAACACTTTTTCGATGGCCAGTTCCGCCGCCAGGATATGTTTGCGCACCAGTTGCTCCTGCACGCGCGTGAAATTACTGCTGGCGATGAGTTTGCTGCGCAGCTCGCGCAGGCCGGTGAGCAACTCCTGGTTAATGCCGCCGACGATGGCCAGGGCCTCGTCCAGCGCTGAGGGCGGGATATGCAGGCGGTTGGAATCGACCCAACACAACCACAGAATGGTATCGACGTTGGCACCGTAGACATCCTGCAATTCCAGACATTTCTGTTTGATCGGTTCCTGGGCGTAAAAGCCCGTAGCGTAGGTCCACAGGTTGGATTTGAGTTCTAAAGTCATGACGTTCACTCCTCGTTATTATTCCGGTCCCTGCCGGGCCCGTCACAGCGGGCATTTCTGTGAGTCAGCCGCACAAACGCGGCCTGACGGCAACACTACGCCCTTGGTCATATAGCGTCCAGCCCGGTCCTTTGCCGCACTGCGGGATTTTCCGTGACAGCGCGAACTGCATCAAAGTTTGCGGAACAGCAGATCCCAAACAGCGTGGCCGAGGCGCTCGCCGCGGGCTTCAAATTTGGTTTTGGGTCGAAACGCCGGGCACTCTGCATAATCGGCCGCGGTATTGGCGAGAGCGGGTTCCGCAGCGAGCACTTCGAGCATCTGCTCGGCGTAGTGCTGCCAGTCGGTGGCCATATGCAACAGTCCGCCCTGCTGCAATTTGCGCGCCGCAAGCGCAACGAACTCCGGCTGGACGATGCGGCGTTTGTTGTGCTTCTTCTTGTGCCAGGGGTCGGGAAAGTAGAGTTGAAAGCGCGCCAGGCTGGCGTCTGGGATACAGTCCTCCAACACATCGCGGGCGTCGGCCATATACACCTTGAGATTGCGGATGCCCTCTTTGCCGGCGTTGTTGATCAGCCGTCCCACGCCCGGCGGATGCACCTCGATGCCGATGAAATTCACCTCCGGCTCCGCCTGGGCCATGGCCAACAGGGAGTCGCCCATGCCGAAGCCGATCTCGAGCGCCACTGGATTGTTATTGCCGAATGCCGCTGCCGCGTCGAGGGGACCGCCGAACAAACTCAGGCCGTATACTGGCCAAAACTCGTCGAAGGCGCTGCGCTGGCCGTCGGTCATGCGCCCGGCGCGGATCACAAAACTGCGAATGGATTTGGGTTTGAACTCGGGTTTGATTTCCATTGAAAACACACTGAAAAAGAGAATTACCAGGCCAGCAGAGTCTGCTGCCTGAGCCAGGCTCTGTGAGTGGCGTAGTCCGGCATCACACTGGCGACCAGCTGCCAAAACGCCGGTGAATGATTGAAGTGGCGCAGATGCGCCAGCTCGTGCACCACTACGTAATCGACCACCACGGGCGGCGCCATCATCAGCAGCCAATTGAATTGCAACTCACCGCGGCGGTTGCAGCTGCCCCAACGGCTTTTATAGAAACGCACGCTGAAGCCGCGCGGTTCCACCCCCAGCAGCGACGCAAAGGCTTTGATCCGCCCCGGTAGATACGCCTGTGCCTGGCCGGCGAGCCAGCGGGCGATCTTGGGTTTGTAGAGCTGCGGATCGGCCCCGAGGAGCAGGCGGTCACCATCGCGCACCACCCCCACCGCCGGCCCCGTCGCCTCTATAGACAAGCGCTCTCCCAAAAATGGCAGCTCCGCACCGGGGCCTACCTTAATCGCCTGTTGCTGAGAAATGGACTGGCGCTGCAGCTCCAGATGCTTGGTAATCCAACGGCTTTTCTGCGCGACAAAGGAGCGAATTTCCGCCAGGGAGGCGCGCATTGGTGCAGATACGGTGACTTCGCCGCGATGCACCTTGATCCCAATGGAGCGCCGCCGCGCCGAGCGTTTGAGCTGGGCGTGCAGATCCATGGTGATGGGAATCAGCGTCATGTCACGGCCGCCGCAAATGCGCCAGCAGCTCCACATGGGGCGTCTGGGGGAACAGGTCCACCGGTTGCAATTCTTCGAGCTGATAGCCAGCTGCAAGGAAGTCGCGCAGATCGCGGCTAAAGGTGGCCAAATCACAGGAGATGTAAAAGACCTCGCGCAAGCGGCTGCGGCGGTCAAATAGGCCGTTGCGGCATTTCAGTCCATCCCGTGGCGGGTCAAGCACCAGAATCTCCGCCGCTCGTTGGCCCTGCAGCAACTCGGCAAAGGCGGTTTCGTTGAACAGATCG
>JBQGED010000336.1:0-7814 GCA_052039425.1 Sphingobacterium griseoflavum
TTGCCCAAAGTTGCCACCTCGACATACCTGCCCAATTGCGCCAACCCCCGCACCAATCCGCCGGCGCAACCCTCGACAACCCAGATGTCGGTTAGCGAGACCTATACCACTAGCACCCGGCTGGAAGTTCGTGGCAATGCCAGCGGACCCGCGCTCGGTGGCACTAGTGGTGTGCAGGCTTATCAGGCAGTGCAGGCGACGAACGATACGGCCAATCCGTTCGCCAAGACGATCCTGACATTTATTGACGCTCAGCTCCGCCGCGATGTGGCCGACGGTGCTTCCCCGGATGAGCTTAAAAGCCGTCTCGAAGCAGGTCTACGGGGCTTCGAAGAAGGTTATGGTGATGCCTTCAAGCAACTGTCGGACAGCGGACTGCTAAGCGATGAAATTCGTAGCGAAATCGAAAGTACCCGCAGCCAGGTTTTGGCTGGTATCCAAAAGCTAGCCGATGAACTCGGTGTCGAGATCAATATACCTAAACTGGAAACCCCTGTTGCGACGCCTACGTCGGTGGAATTGCCTCGACCTGAGGTGCAAGCTCCTACAGTAAATCCAGGCAAGGAGCTTATGTCGGCGGTCCTGCGGGATATCGAGATTATCGAGCAGTACCAAAAGACGACCCGCTCGGAAACCACCTACCAGCATCTGGGACGCGCCCGCGCTGCCCATAACCAGTCTTATGGCTACGCCGTTCAGGAGAATCGCAATTTTTCATTGAAATTGCGCACCGCAGAGGGTGATTTTGTCACTATCGGCGTGTCTGCTGCGCGGTCTGGACAAGCTCAGTTTTCCTTCGACCCAGCTACAGGGAATGCTTCTCTCCTCCGCCAGGGTAGCGAGAGCTCCGGCCTGCAATTCGCTGTTGAAGGGGAGTTGGACGAAGGTGAATTGCGCGCACTGACAGATCTGCTGCAGCAGGTTGGCGACATCTCCGAGCGCTTCTTCCAGGGAGATATTGAAAGCGCGTTCCAGCTCGCGACCAAGCTGTCTTTCGATAGCAGCGAAATCGCAGCTTTTGATATGAGTTGGAACATGAGTGCTACCGAAGTGGCAGGTGTGGCGCAACAGTTCGAGCATCCAGCGGCTGATCTCTCCGCTCCTACCCGTTTTGAAGGGTTTGTGGAAAGTGTTAAACGTGCGGGTGATCTGGCAGAGCAGTTTGGCCAGCCGCGCAGCCTTGTCGCCGATTTGCTTGACTGGATCACCAGTCAACAGCCGCAGGACGCACGCAGTGCTCTCCTTGCTCCTATGGCCCGCGCAGTTCTCTAGCTGGACGATCTCACACTCACTTGTTTAAATGCCTGCCTTCCAGCTGAAGGCAGGCATTTATGATTTCTCTGATTCTCTATTCCACTGCAGGCTGCCACCTCTGCGAACTGGCAGAAGCACAATTGCAGCAAGCGCTGCCAAGGTTCGATCTCAGCTGGCGGTGCGTTGACATTGCGGACTCGCCTGAGTTGATGGAGCTTTATGGAGTGCGGATACCGGTGGTGGCAGAGCCGGGGTCCGGCAGGGAGATAGGTTGGCCGTTTGGACAGCCCGAGTTGCGTGCGTGGCTGGCGCAGCTTGCTTAAACGCTGCGCTTTCTAAAACTCTACTTCGTTCTACTTCAGAACAGTCCCTGCTAAGAGCAAGTTACAGATATTGCTTCGCCTCCGCTTCAGACAGAAAGATGGTGGGCTGCCCCAGGCGATAGCCATAAATCACCGAAAAACAAAGCACGTTCTGCACGTACTGGCGAGTTTCCTTGAAGGGAATCGTCTCAATCCAAACGTCTACAGGCTTTTCCTTACCATGCGCGCTTAGCCACCGATTCACCCGGCTGGGGCCGGCGTTATAGGCAGCGGCTGCGAGAATGCGGTTGCCATTGAACGTCTGCAGCAAGTAGTTCAGGTAGTGCCCACCCAGGCGCATGTTGTGTTCTACATCGAGCAACTCATGCGCACTGGCGTGGCGGATGCCGGATTTTTTGGCGGTGTAAACTGCCGTTTGCGGCATGATTTGCATCAACCCCATAGCCCCGACTGGCGATCGGGCAGACGCATCGAAGGCGCTCTCTTGCCGAGCGATAGCATAAATCAGAGTCTGTTCCAGTTGCGTATCCTGGGCGATGCGTGCGATTTCGTCACGATAGGCGAGGGGGAAGCGGACAGTGAGTTCGTTCCACAAATTGCCGTTGATCATGGTTTGGATACCGGTGGAGTACCAACCCCAATCCCGCGCCAGCTGGCCGATGGCGGCCACTTGTTTGTCATCCAACCTTCTCGATGCGTGTAACAGCTCTGCCCGGGCTTCAGTGGAGTTGCCGGTCAGCCACAATTCGTGGGCACGGCGCACTACCGGGAGCTGTTCAACTTGGCGGCGTGAGAACTCATTCAGCGGTGTTGATTCATCAACTAAGGCGTATTGCTGCTTAAGTTTATCCGCTGACATAAAGCCGTAAAAACTGCGATTCTGGGCCAGTTCACGATAAATCTCTGCGGATGTGGGGAAGCCCTCCAGAGGTTGCTTCAACTCCTCCTGGGCGCGGGCAGCCCAATAGCGCCAACGTTCATTTTGACGCGCCTTGTCATCCAGTAGCGCCAATCGCTCGACAAAACGCCGCCAATCGCCTTCCGCGAGCGTCTCGCGCAGCAGGTCGTCGAGAACCCCCTCTTCACGCAAACTGTGCGAGTAGCTGAGTAGGGCTTGCGCCTCTGCTGTTTCGCCAGTGCGAATCAAGCGTTTGACGATGGTCAGCTTGGCGTCCTGCATGACATCTTCAGGGAAGAGTTGTTGCGCTTCATACATTTGCCAGTGCTGTAACGCGTCACGTGGTGCGGTACGGGCGAGTTTTTTTACTCCATAGGCGATGATGTGTTGGGTCGGCAGATCTTGGTCTTGAAAGCGTTGCCGCTGAGCGATCAACTTGGGGTTACTGTGGACCTGTAGGTATAGGTTCGCTTTGGGTTTGAGCGTCTTGAGTTGAGTCGATAGATATTTGGCGAAACTGGTTTCACCCTGATTCATCGCCTTATCAAAACGGCTCCAGACGAGCTCTTCAGTCTGATGGCCGGCGCTGCGCCAAGACGTGAATACCGGATCGCATGGTTTGGGCTGGGATTTGCCGACATTCCACAGGGAAGCAACTTCGGTAAACGCGGCTTTATCACCCGTCTTAATCCGCGCATGCAGGGAATGGCAGTGTAGCTCCAGTGAACTATTGTCCTCCACGCTGTAGTAGCGGTTGAATTCTTTCCACTTCTCGCGGCTGGCTAAAAACTGCAGCAGGTTTGAGCGCAGGCGGCTCGCCAGAAACGAATCGGGATAGGTATCTAAAAATTTGTCGATATCGGCGAGGGGCATTTCCGCAAAGCGATTGCGCAATTGGGAGAATTCCAAGTATTGCCGCAAAGGGTAATCGCCAAGCTTGTCCATGTGCCGCTTGAATTCGGCATTATTTTTTTGCGCCAGTGCCGCTTTGGCTTTTTGGTAGTGAAAGCGGTGGCTAGCCAACTCAGAATCGGGTTTGCTCGGCGCTTGTTGAGCGGATGCCTGAAGGGATAGCAGGCATAAGCTAATGCCAGCAACCCACCAGTTTCGGCGAAACAGATCAGCAAACAACATACGAAACGAAACTCTGAATAAAACGTAAATATTGGGCGCGAGGCCATTAACTTAACAAACTACTTTAAACTTGTCCTCTAAATGAGGCTTAGATACACAAATAAGTGTTGTTGAGTTTGGTGGCTTTCGCCAGTAATAAGCCGAGATAAAGATTGAATCGGAGCTTCTTATTCGGGCAAGATGCCGCGCACTTTTCCGGTTTCCTTTTTTTATTCCAATGAACCTTATCAAACTCGACAATCTGCAATTGCATCACGGGGAACAAGTCATTTTTGACGGATTATCCCTGTTGATAAAAAAAGGCGACCGGCTCTGCCTGATCGGCCGCAACGGCGCTGGCAAATCCACTTTGCTGAAAACCCTTGAAGGCACGGTTGATCCAGATGGCGGCTTAGTCTGGCGCGAACCGGGTTCGACTGTAGCGAGCTTGCAGCAGGATTTGCCCGAGCAGTCGGACATCTCGGTATATGACTTTGTTTCTGGCGGCCTTGCGGAATTAGGGGCGAATTTGGTGCGCTTCGCTGCGTTGGCGACGCAAAGCGATGCCGAAAGCCTGACTGAACTTGGTCGGGTCCAGCAGAAAATTGAAGCTGCCGACGGCTGGAGCGTACAAAACCGCATTCAACAGGTGCTCACCCGTTTGGAACTGGATGGCAATCTGCGTCTCGCTGATCTTTCGGGTGGTTGGCGTCGGCGGGTCGCTCTGGCGCGCGCGCTCGTTACTCAACCAGACGTATTGCTGCTCGACGAACCTACCAACCATCTGGATATCGTTTCCATTGAATGGCTGGAAAAACAGCTGCTGGATTTTGCCGGCGCCGTGGTATTTGTCACGCATGATCGGGCATTTTTACGCGCGGTCGCCAATCGCATCGGCGAACTGGATCGCGGTCGCTTGACGCTGTGGGATGGTGATTACCGTAGTTTCCTCGAGTTTCGTGAGCAAAAACTTGCGGAAGAGGAAAAGCATAACCAGGAATTTGACAAGCGCTTGGCGCAGGAAGAAGTCTGGATCCGCCAGGGCATCAAGGCTCGGCGCACGCGTAACGAAGGACGGGTGAGGGCGCTTAAACAAATGCGGCAGGAGCGCGCAGCGCGCCTGGAGCGCCAGGGTAATGCGCGCATGGCGCTGTCAGCAGATCAGGCCTCCGGCAAGCTGGTGGCGGAATTTAAGGATGTGAGTTTTTCCTGGAGCGACAAACCTGTCATTAAGCATTTTTCGGGAACGATTATTCGCGGCGACAAAATCGGCCTGATTGGCCCTAATGGCGTCGGTAAAAGTACGTTTTTGAAGCTGTTGATGGGTGATCTGAAACCTTCGTCTGGAGAGGTGCGTCTCGGCAGCAAACTATCAATTGCATACTTCGACCAGTTGCGCGAAGAACTCGATCTGGACAAAAGCGCAATCGACAACATAGCCGAGGGTCGGGAATACATTGAAATCGATGGCCGCAATAAACACTTGATCGGCTATCTGCAGGAATTTCTGTTTACCGGTGAAAGGGCGCGCACGCCGATCCGTGCGCTTTCGGGTGGCGAGCGCAATCGCGTAATGCTGGCGAAATTATTCAGCAAGCCCGCCAACTGCCTGATCATGGACGAACCGACCAACGATCTGGATGCGGAGACATTGGATCTGCTCGAGGATCTGCTGCTCAATTACACCGGCACTCTAATCCTGGTGAGCCACGATCGAGAGTTTCTCGACAACGTGGTCACCAGCACCATTGGCTTCGAAGGTAATGGTCTGCTCAAGGAATATGTGGGGGGTTATCAGGATTGGATTCGCCAGGGCGGTGTCTGGTACAAACCGTCTGTCGTGCCAGTGGCTCCCCCGTCGGCGGCAGTAGAAGTGGCGGCTCCAGCAGAGCGCCGCCCAGTAGGGAAAAAGCTCTCTTATAAATTACAGCTCGAACTTGATGCGCTGCCACGACGCATTGAAGCTCTCGAGGACGAGGTTAATCGTTTGCAGGCGGAAATGGCGGATCCGAGCTTTTATCAGCAAGCGACTGTGGAAATTACCCGCAAAACCAACCTGCTGAACGATAAAAATGCAGAACTCAGCGAGGTTTACGAGCGCTGGGAAGAGCTTGAATCGCTGCGCGATGCTTAGACCGGATCGAGGTTTTAGTCTTAAACCCGAACGGCGAGAACATCGCATTTGGCGCCGTGTAGCACATCCGATGCGGTGGAGCCGAGCAAGAGTGCCAAACCGTGGCGGCCGTGACTGCCGACAATAATCAAGTCCGCACCCAGCTCAGCCGCTGTTTCGCGCAGTTCTGCGGCGGTCTGGCCTATAACGACTTTGCTTTGAGTGACCTCATAACCCAGCTGCTGCGTAAAGGAGGCCAAACGCTTATCGGCCTGTTCTTCAAGAGCGAGCTGCGTTTCAGTGAGGTCCATGGGAATATCGCCGGCGTAGGCGAAGGTGACGGGCTCAATAACGTGGATCAGGCTGAGCTTGGCGTTGTTTAATCTGGCCAGTTCCACTGCTTTCCGGGCGACCTGGAGCGACTCTTCCGGCGATAGATCGAGACCAACCAACAAGTGGGTGTAGATGCTCATAAATCAATCCTCTGTCTATTGCACCATCGCCATTAGACGGCGACGGCGCGTCTGCTTCTTTGATTTACCTCTAACAACCGCGCCAGCGCACTGACGTGGGTCCAGTTTACTGCAAATCATTCCTTCGTCTATTTAATCATCCGTTACTAAGAGGCTTAGCCTATGTCCGGGTTTGTCGTTGTTTTAATAATTTTGGTCCTCGCCATGATGATCGGTCCGGTTTTGATGATGAAGCCTAGTCCGCGCGACCGGCGAATCGCGCAGTTGCGCGCTCACGCCACCAATATGGGCTTGCGCGTAAGTCTGCAGCGATTGGAACAAGACACCTTCGCGGTGTACGAATTGCCTTGGGCGCGCGAGGACAACACAAAACTTGTCGGCGTGGATTGGATGTTGGAGCGCCGGGCCTATGCACATGAGATTCATTTTGCCGATTGGTGGCAATGGCGCGGGCGGGGGCGTCCACCAGCGGCTGTTTTGCCACTGCTGCAAACCAAAATGACGGTCCTACCAGAGGGGGTGCCTGCGGTCGAGGCGACCCGCCTGGGATTGCGTTGTTATTGGTCTGAGACCGGCGGAGAACAGCGGCTGGTGGAACTGGCGGATTGGCTGAAATCAGTTGCGGAGGCTATGAAGCCTTATATTCGCCGTCCGGTGGATCCAGTTGATCCAATTGACTGAGATCGGCACCGCTGATACCGGAGAAATTCGGTTTTTGGGTGGGATTGAACTCGGTCTCCGGCATAAGATCAGTGCTCAAAGCCAAGCGTTTGCCATTGAGGATTTCGCTGAGTTCACGAATCATCCGGTGGCGCCGCTCATCTGCCTGCAGAGCACCGATTAACACGTTCTGGGCGCGGCGGTAGTAACCATATGCCACTATGGGGTCGCTGCGATTGACGGCCTTGTGTCCCTGCACCACATGAGAAATCACTTCCACCATTAAATGCGCCCAGGATAATTCGCGCACATAGGATTCCATCTCGTCATTTTGGAGGCGTCCGATAAAGTGGTGGCGGCGCACCACCCGCGCTGCATCGGTCAGATATTGCTTGTGCTTGGCGATCGCTGTGTCGCTGACCATTACCCGGTAATAGGGCTGGGTGCGCTGTTCCAGTTCCAGCTTTTCCGCTAGCGCCCGGGCGTGTTCGAGCTTCAACTCGACAAAGGTCGCTTTAGGATCGAGCTGTTGAACGCTTTGGATAAGATCGAGAATTTCTTCATTGATGAGCTTGGGGATTAGCACGGATTCCAGCAATGGCTCTATGCCGGCGCAGATCTCCTCCAGCTCGTCGATACGAAAACGCATGTGCTGCACTTTCTGCCGGATCAGTTGATTGCGTGTCTGCACGCGATTGCAAAAGCTCACCACGACTAGCGAAAACACGATCAATGAGAGTAGCAGGATCGCACCTGTAAGGCTTTTCATTGACGTGCCGGACTGTAATGGAGGTGATACGAAATGGGTCTTTTCGGTAGAAGTCGCATAGTCTAAGGATAGCAGAGGCCGTTTTTTGTGCTATTTAAGAAAAAAGACTTAATAATCAAAGCTTTTAGGTTGGATTGCTGACGACATTCGCTCCTGGCCGGCGTTTGGGTTGGAACGCGGGCGGCCAAAGTGACCTTGGCGGCCTTGCTTG
>JBQGED010000337.1:0-3991 GCA_052039425.1 Sphingobacterium griseoflavum
CGCCCAACAGCGCCGAGTGGGCGAGGGTATCTCCGAAATAGGCCATGCGCCGCCAGACCACAAAAGACCCCAATGGACCCGCCACCAAAGCGACGCCGGCACCGGCCAACAGGGCGTAAAGCAAAAATTGCGGAATCATGAGTGGTGGCACCCGGAGTGGTCGTGATGATGGCGATGGCTTTCATGCACCACATCGCCGTGCAGATCGTGCTCGTGATCGTGATGGTGGGTGTAGATGGCAATATCCTCGGCCGCCTGTTTGCCGAACAGCTGCAGATATTCAGGGTGGCGCGCCACACTCTCCGGAGCGCCGTGGCAGCAGATGTGCCGGTTCAAACAGATCACCGTATCGGTTTTGGCCATCACCAGATGCAGGTCGTGGGACACCATCAACACACCGCAGCCGAGTTCATCGCGAAGTTCGGAAATATGGCGATAAAGCTCCGCCTGACCGAGCACATCGACCCCTTGGGTTGGCTCGTCGAGCACCAGCAATTCCGGTTTGCGCAACACCGCGCGCGTCAGCAATACCCGCTGCAATTCACCACCGGAGAGGTTTTGCAGCTGCTGCCCCAGCAGTCCGGCTATACCTAGGCGTTCGCTGTAATCAGTCAGGGCTTTGCGCTCAGATGTGGCCAAGCGCAGGAAGCGCTCGACGCTGAGAGGCAGGCTGCTGTCAAAACGCAGATGCTGCGGCATATACCCCAGGCGCAGTTTGTCGCGACGGGTGACGCGGCCACCGGTGGGGTTCGCTAACCCGATCACCAGATTGACCAGCGAGGTCTTACCAGCACCATTCGGGCCTATAAGCGTGACGATCTCGCGAGGGGCTATAGCAAAGGAGACATCCTGCAAAACATCCACACCATCGCGGCGCCAAGCGACTTGCTCACAGCTGACCAGGACCTTGTCGGGAGGATGACTCATATGGGTTACCGGGGGTGGAATCGGAGAAATGTTATGTTATAACGTTGTCATTTTACCCGATTGCTACCTGCGCGGCCTCCTTCCATGTTTATCCCCTTCGTTTTGCGACCTTTGCTCGCGCTCTATTTGTTGCTGGCACCCATTTTCGGTTGGTGTCAGGCTGCGGAAAAACTCACCATCTTGAGCAGCATTCGCCCGTTGAGTTTGCTTGCGAGTGATCTGGTGGGCGGTCTGCCTGTCGATGTGAAAACCTTGCTTCCTCCCAATGCGGACCCCCACAACTGGTCCATGCGCGTTTCGGATCGGCAATTGCTCGGGACAGCGGATTTGGTGATTTGGCTGGGGCAGGATTTCGAAAATTTCCTCGCCAAACCCCTCAAGCAACTCGCCTCGACAAAGCAATTGGAACTCGGCGCGCTGCCAGCGTTGCAATGGCCAGACGAAGAGGGTGATGAAGAAGACCACTCCCACGGCCACCACCATCACCATGCGGGACGGGATATGCATTTGTGGTTGACCCCCGCCAATGCGATGGAAATTCAAACAGTCTTGGCAAAACGTTTGGCTGAATTGCGCCCGGAGTGGCGTGAGACGTTGCAAGAACACCTGCAGCAACAAATATCACAGTTAAAAAATATTCAGGCAGATATTCAGCGCAAGTTATCGCCGCACCGACAAAATGGGTTTATCGCCTATCACGACACCTATGCCCATTTTGTTGCCGCATTTGACTTGCGCCAGTTGGATGCAGTCAATCAATTTGCAGAACAACGTTTGAGCGCCAAAGCATTGCGACGCCTACAATCGCATGCGCAAAGCGCACGCTGTTTGCTGGTGGAAAAGAAAGATGCACAGGAGCTGCGCACCGCGAAAATGCTCGCGTTACCAGTTGTGGTCGCAGATGCTTTGGCACTTAATTCGGAAATGACTACATACGCCGATTTTCTAAGCAATATTTCCTCCGCCTTTGAAACTTGCATTTCCTCTGCACCAAATTAAAACCCACAATCAATTTTTATATTGCCTGTTAACCGGTTTGTTGCTAATTTCCCGCCGCGCAGCAGCAACCTGCTGCTCACCTTATTTTTGGAAATTGATGAAGGAAATATCCATGTTTAAAAAAACAGCAATACTGAGCTCTGTTCTTGCCGCTTCAATCGCTTCTGCTTCTATTTCAGCATCCGCTGCGGAGTTGTATGCCGGTGGTAATTTTGCCGTGTTGGACTCACATGATGTGACTTTAAATGCTATTTATGGACGTTTCGGTGCTCTTTTCAATGAAAACTTATCCGCAGAAGCGCGAATTGGTTTCGGCGTGGGTGATGACACTGTGGGCGAAACCAAGGTTGAACTTGATAACGTTTACGGGGTTTACGTTCGTGGTGGCATTCCTGTAGGTGAAGTGTTTTATCCTTACGCTATCGTGGGCTATTCCAAAGCAAAAGCGACCGACTCTGCTTACGGTTACAGTGAATCCGGTTCGGAGTCTGACTTCTCTTTTGGTGTAGGCGCAGATTTTAAAGTGACGGATACTCTGAAAATCAATGCGGAATATCTGAGCTACTTGGATAAAGATGAAGCTGAATTGACCGGTTTCTCTGCCGGTGTATCTTTCAGCTTCTAATTGAAGCCATATCTGGTTCTGGCGTTTATGTAGGACCAGCAGCGGAGGTGGCGAGTTGCCTCCGCTTCCACTTCCACCCCGCTAATAATCCCTTTTCCACAATAATTCCGCACCGCCGCCGCCTTCCGCGCTGGTACCACTTTGCAATGTCAGTTTCGGTGTAAGTTCAACTTGTACAGAGCCTTGCCAAGGTTGAGTTGGATTGGGCGTGCGTTTCAGTTCCAGATAGACTTTTTCGCTGATGTATTTGCCGACGCCCACGCTCACACCGGAACCATTTTCCGTGGTGCTGTTGTCGATAGTGAGAGCGTCCACGCCGAGCATTTGCCGCGCGCTGTCCACCGGGTCGAAGCCGCCGCCGCTGCTTAGCGTGCGCACCGCACCCGCCAAGCGAATGGCTTCGAAGGCAGTGATTTCCTGAATGGATTTATCGAAAATCAGGCGCGCGAGTATTTCGTCGTCCGGCCGCGCCGGCACGGAAGAGAGTTTTAATTGTGGTTTGTCGGCGGTGCCGTACAGCTCCGCGCGAATTTCTTCGATTTCGCCGCTGATCGCTTTATACACCGCGGGAATTCGCAATATCGCACCATCGTTGTTGAAGCGTACTTCGCCGTTTTCCAGCACAAAACGTTTGCCGAATAATTCGATATGGCCCCGGCGGGTAGTGAAGAGGCCGTTATAAGTCGGCTTGGTGGCGGTGCCCTGCACCACGATACGGCCGCTCAATTCCGTATCCAGCCCGCGTCCGCGCAGGTATGCCTGCCGGTCTGTAAACAAGGCGATATCCAGGTGAATGATTGGCAGCTGCGAGGCTTTTGCCTGGCGCTCTTCGTCACTCACTTCCGTGACTTTGATTTCCGGAATGGAGTTGGAAATCGCTGATTCCACGCTGGCGTTGAGTGGCGAAATTTCCATTTCACCTTTCACCCACAGCTCATCAAAACTGCCGTTGACATCGAGTTTACCCTGCACTTCGCCTTGTAGATCCCGGCGATGCAGCAGCATGGCGTTGCGCAGTTCCAGCGCGAGGTTGATAGCGTCCGGCTGTTGGCGTCGTTGCTCCTGCCAATGGATTTCTCCGGCGAGAGTGACAGTGCCATCGTCGCCGCTGCGCGCGCGGGCATCTTTCACCAATACACTCTGCCCGTTGCCCTGGAGGGTGACCTGGATGTCATCCAGTTGCGTACCGGTCACGGGGTTGCTGTAGGTACCTTGCGACAGTTTCAGCTCACCGACAAACAGCGGCTCCTCGACCGTTCCGCGCACCGTGAAATCCGCAGCCAGCTTGCCGTCAATACGGTGATTATCGAGAGCGACAAATAGGCGCAGGAAACGCAAGTCCCAGTCGCCCTTAGCGTCGAGAAACAGGGGCGTGCCCTGCTGTCCCGGTGGCGGTTGTAGGTATAAACCGAGGGGAATAGACATGGTGAGACTTCCCGC
>JBQGED010000338.1:0-7895 GCA_052039425.1 Sphingobacterium griseoflavum
CGGTACAGGTGAGACCAGAAAGCCAATAAATCACCGGTACCGGTGCATCAGCAGATGCACCTGGCGGCAAATAAATGGAAAACGTGGTTGTGCTCGATAAAGTTTTGGATTCAAAACGAAAACGTTGCTGAAATCCGCCGAAACATTTGTTGTTGCCAATCTGTTCCATAAAACCTCCTGCTGGGCGCCGAATTAATACAACACCACAGAGCGAATGCTTTCGCCTCTGTGCATTAAATCAAAGGCAGTATTAATTTCATCCAACGGCATGACGTGCGTAATCAAATCGTCGATATTAATGCGGTTTTCCATATACCAATCGACGATTTTCGGCACGTCCGTACGACCGCGTGCGCCACCGAAGGCGGAACCGCGCCAGGAGCGCCCGGTGACCAATTGAAACGGACGAGTGGAAATTTCCTGACCGGCGCCGGCGACGCCGATAATGCAACTCTGCCCCCAGCCTTTGTGACAGCATTCCAGCGCCTGCCGCATCACTTTGACGTTGCCGATACATTCAAAGCTGTAATCCACCCCGCCGCCGGTCATCTGGATAATGGTATCCACCACGTTATCCACGTCTTTTGGATTCACAAAATCCGTCATACCAAACTGCCGCCCCAACGCTTCGCGGGCAGGATTCAAGTCGATACCGATAATGCGACGGGCACCGACCATTTTTGCAACCTGAATGACGTTCAGGCCGATGCCGCCAAGACAGAATACCGCGACGGTCGAACCGGCTTCCACTTTCATGGTGAACACCACCGCGCCTATTCCCGTGGTGACGCCGCAGCCGATGTAACACACCTTATCGAAAGGCGCGTCTTCGCGGATTTTCGCCAGCGCAATCTCCGGCATCACGGTGTAGTTGGAGAAGGTTGAACAACCCATGTAGTGAAGAATGGGTTTGCCATCGAGACTGAAGCGGCTGGTGCCGTCGGGCATCAAGCCGCGTCCCTGAGTGCTGCGGATAGCCTGGCAGAGGTTGGTTTTGGGATGTAAACAGTATTCGCATTCGCGACATTCGGGAGTGTAGAGGGGGATGACGTGATCGCCTTTTTTCAGCGACTTCACCCCCGGACCTACATCCACAACAACGCCGGCGCCTTCGTGGCCGAGAATGGCAGGAAACTCACCTTCCGGGTCGTCTCCCGATAGGGTGAATGCATCCGTGTGACACACACCTGTCGCCTTGATCTCCACCAGCACTTCGCCGGCTTTAGGCCCTTGGAGATCAACATCGACGACGGATAAAGGTTGTCCGGCGGCAAAGGCCACCGCTGCACGCGTTTTCATAGCACCCCCTGGGCTTGATTGAGGAACCCGCCATTCTTCCTCTCCCCGCACCAGGAATCAATGCCGAAACGGTTCGGATCCGTCAGGGCCCGGAGACTGGATACCCGTAAAAGTGTGCTCTTCATGGATGCTGAGGTTGTCCAGCAGCATGGCGGCGCCGGCCACGCTTAAATGGTCATCGTCGAAATACAAGGCCTTACCGTCGCGCACCGCCGGACAGTAACCGTCGCGGCAAAAAATATCGAACGGTTTGATCGCGATGAGACTTGCTGAATACGGCAGAGAATCCAGCTTCTGCAGAATATATTGGTGGCGCTGCCGATAGTATTCCGCAGTCGTCGTCCGCTCCACGGGCAGCAGGGTCTCCGCGGCAAATGCCACTTTGGGGACCACCGCTTTTTCCACATGCAACGGCAGCTCCGGGATGGGATAGATGATGTGGACTTTTTTCCCGGCATCCAGCAGCCGCTTGATCATGGATTCCAAGCTGCGCCAGTAGAGGTCGCGCGCTGCTTCCGCGTTTAATGGCTCACCCGTGAGGATGTATCGCGACGGATCTTCGTGCGGCACCTCCGGATAATCATTTAATTGATCGCCATAGAGAAACAAGCTGTAGCGGAAACCCACCAATACATGGCCAATTTCAGCATCTTGTTCTACATAGGTAAGCGCATCATTTATCCATTGATGACAGCCCTTCACGTCTACCTCAAAAAGCAGTGCCGGTGGACATGCGGAATAACTCAGGTGCAGAACACCTTCGTTATCAGGCTCCAATTTCTGCGCAAGTGCATAGGCAGGCTCCACCATATGGCTGTCCCCGAACGCCGCCCAGGTAATACGTTCACCAAAATAGCGGCACGCTTTTTCGGGGTTGAAGCGCTCGCCGAAAGACTGGTGACAGTCATTGCGTTTGGGGCTGGAGCGAATGCTCGCGGAATAATCCACATTCGCTCGGGCCTTAAAACCCTTGGTTAGATGTCCCGCCAGACCTATTGCCATAAATGTGGAAAGAAATGCGGCCGATCCCGCAAATATTGCCTTCCGCGAATAGCGATTGCGATCACGAAATACTTGTTCCACATACTTCCAGCTCAAATAAGCCAGCACGAAAGTCAGGACGATAGCAATGGCAAAAGCTACAGCGGGTGGTTCCCCAATCCATTTGAGACGCAGGAATGAAAACAATGGCTGGTGCCATAAATACAGCGAGTAGGAAATCAAACCAATTCCAACCAAAATCCGCTGTGATAATAATCGCCATGCCCAAGTGCCCGGTTGCGCAAACAGCACCAACAAACAAGCACCCACAACCGGCACCAGAGCGTATACGCTGGGGAACGGCGTCTTCACATCGAATACCGCGATGGCAAAAATAATTGCCAACAAACCTGCGAAACTCAGTAATTGGTTAACACCCGCGCTGCGGGTTAATGCCGTCGCAGGCACGAGCGCGACCAATGCGCCGAGAACCAGCTCCCAGGTGCGACTGAAAATCAAAAAGAAATTGGCGGCGAGTTCGCCTTTTGCCAAAAGAAAATGCGCAAACGCGAGAGAAGCGACAGCGAGGGTGATCATGCCCGCGTACAACACCCGTCTGCCTAGCGGCAGCAACGCCATAATCAACAGCGGGAAAAAAACATAAAATTGCTCCTCCACTCCCAAGCTCCAGGTGTGCAGGAGCGGTTTTTCATCCGCCTCCGTCGCAAAATAGTTGGTGGTCAAATAAAAATAAATATTGGCTGCAAATAACATGACCGCAACCACACTCTGCGCATACTGCGTCAGATAATTCGGCGGCATCAAAAGATAAGCCATCACGGTACTAAACGTGACCACCACCGCCAGCGCCGGCAAAATTCGCCGCGCGCGCCGCTCGTAAAAATCCACCAGGGAAAAGCGCTGGCGCTCCATATCATTCATGATAATAGAGGTAATAAGGTAACCACTGATGACAAAGAAAATATCGACACCAACGTAACCGCCAGAAAATCCCGGTGCTCCTGCGTGAAAAAGAATCACCGGAATAACGGCTATGGCGCGCAAGCCATCAATCTCCGATCTGTAGCGCATTGTTTCACTCCGCTAATTCGCCACATCTTCAGAGCAAGAGCGGCGCCGGAATTCTAAGAGCGAGACTTGGGGCGAAAATGTGCGCCAAACGACATATGGCGTAACGTGGACGCATCGGCGTTGCGCTACATCACAACATCAATCTAATACTCCAGCACTAGACGCACATTATCCCGATAGGTGCCGGCCTCTGGGGTGGCCTGCCCAGGGGTGATCAGAATTGGCAAAGTGAGGTTTTCCGCCGCCCCTATGCCCAGGCGGGACATTGGGGTAGCAGCTGAGAGGGGTTGTGAGGTGTTGCCCTGGTGAAAAATGCCGTAGGCGATCCGGCGGCCGTTGCCATCATTCAGATAGCGTGAGCCGCCACTGAAGTTGTTGCCGTTATCGGCATAGAGCGCATAGTCCTCCTGATTGGTACAACGCACGGTGGCCGCCAGTTGCGCGGTTCCAACGTTGCTAAGAAAACTCACGCTGCCGAAATCCACCAATGCCGGTGTGCTGGAAAATTCGCAGCTTTTGCTCACCGTGAGATTAATGTTCATGTTCACCGTGCCGCTGACATTGGTGGTGCCCAGGCAAATGCCGCCGATTCCAAGGCCGGTGCAAATCTGGCCGGTCACCGCGAGGCTCTGAGTGCCGCTGTAGGTGCCGGCGCTGGGCCAGTTGGTTGTGGAGTTGGTACGCAGGTAAATCGGCACCCGCATTTCACTGGTGCTGGAGAGGAGGATCAGACTGAGCAAATTGAAGCCCGTGGGTCCGCCGATGCTCTGTCCAGAAGCGGTAATCACAGGGTTGAAAGCAGAATTGCTGGCTAGAGAATAACGGATGGTATCCACGCCGTTGCTCAGCTGCAGATTCTGCTGCGCGGTGTAGCGCAACCAACTGCTGGTGGACAGAATGGCCAGACTCAACGTCGTGGTGCATGACACAGAGAAATAAGTCGCCATGGCGCTGCCATTGGGTGTCAAACCTCCCGCCGGCACAGTCTGCGACGGCACTGTGCCAAAACTGATCGGATTAGTTATGGGGGCGGTCGCCACGGTGCAAACCGCGCCTGCGTGAAGACACCAGCATGTGCCGATGGCTAGGCTCAGCAGCCAGCGTGTCATAGTTGAGCGCCCTTGCAAATGAAGGGGCCAACGCGGGGAAGGTCTTCACCGGGCGGAGGGGGCAACACCCGAACAGCGCAATTACCGGTCGCCCAGTGCAGAGTCAAAGGTCCTGTGAACGGCTGCAAAAACACCTCCCCATCCCAGCCCACGAAAAAGATCTCCTCCGCACCCACTGAGGTTTTCGCCTGCGAACGCGGGTGCTGTACTTGCAATTGGGCTCCCATCGGCAGATAGGCACCAGTCTCATCCACCAGTGTCACGAGTGCCGCAGGCGCGTTTTGCAGAGCGAAATTCAACTTCACCCCACCGCCCCGTGCCGGCACCACAGATGCCTGAGTCGAGGAGAATACCGTCTGGGCAGAGAGATGCAGCGGGTCGATAGTGATGTGGTTTTCCGCATAGGCCGACAGGTCACTGAGCAGCAATCTGCCGTCGCGATCCGTCTCACCGATAAGCTGCTGGCCGAAATACACTGGCACCTTCTCGAGACCCAAATCCACCAGTGCGAAGGATTCCCGGATCTCGCGCGCCGCGAATACGCCTAAATCCATCATCACCACAGCGCCGGCCATACCCGCGTAATAAAACCGGTCGACATCCGAGCCGTAGCTGCCCAGAGAAAGATCCACATAAGCGCCGCGCCAGTCCAGCAGCGCCTGATAGTAGTCGACATCTCCACTGACGGTGCCAAGATGCCAGCCGAAACCGCCGTCGTAAGGGGTGTTGCGCTGCCAGTTCACCTGCGTCGAATTTGTGCCGAGACGACTGCGGCGGGCAGTGGAGCTGATCCGCCCGCGGCCTTCCAACGGCAGGCTGGCGGTAAGGCTCCAGTCGAAGCTGCCTTCATCCAGATCCCGGTTGGCAACAAAGTAGATACCTGCACCCTGGGCAAAGGTGCGGTTCCAGCTCAGGCTCAGCAACTCCTGCCGGCTGTTGTAAGGAGGCACAGCGTCAATTGTCTTTACATCTGTCATTACATCGTCCATCACCATCCTGGCCGCCGACGGTGCATTCGCTGCCAGATCGAGCTGGAAATAGCCGATGCTAAATGTGCCAATGACCCCGTGACTGTAGGAAAAGGCAGCCTGCCGCTCGCGCCGTGACGGCAGCGCCGTTTCGCTGAAGGCGAGATCCGCATAACCGGGATCGCGTTCGATCTGGCGCAGGGAAAAGCCGAAACCACCGCGGTGATATTGATAGCCGACACCGGTCTGCCAGCCTTCCGCCGCCGGGATCTCACTGTGATTTAGCGATAGCTCCAGCACACCCAAAAGCCCTAGCTTCCAGGTGGCACCTGCGCCCCACAAGCGCAGATCGCGGTCAGCCTGGGCCACCAATTCCGGTGTCAGCCAGTCTGTCAAGCCATAGCGCCAACGGGTGCTCAGTGCCCAGCGGTCAGCATAATCATCGGAGGCGATGCCGAAGTTTTCCCGTGGCTTGCCCACAGAGAGGTCGTAATCGAGCAATCCTTGTTTCAACAGCTGGCTGCTCGAGTAAAAGCGGATTTCCTCGACAGAGGTGCGCCCCTGCACGTCAGTGGTGACCACCTGCGCGGTACCCGCGCCAGACATATGCGTCGGCGTGTTGATCACAAACGGCCCTGCATCGACGGTCTCGCGCATGCGCAGTTGATTATTGATCAGCAATTCCACACTGCCGGGCAGCGCTGCTTCGCCAAAAAATTCCGGAACAGGATAGGTAATGAACTGGGGATCGATGGTGTAATCTCGGCTAAAACGCAAACCGCCCAGCCGCAAACTGCGCGTCCAGACATTGCCGCCGCTGATCACATCACCCAGGCTCAAACTCCACAACTGCTCCGCCTGGTCATATTGCAGACGGGTATCAAAACGTGTGTAGGCACGTTCGACGGCGGTGTCGGGATCGCGGCGATAAATGCCGGTGCTGGAAATAAAGACAAGGGGATTGAACAGAGTTAAATCATGCCAGATAGACGTCTGACTACCGCCGGGATCGCTAGCGAGACTGAACACATCATAATTCAGCACCGCACCCGTATCCCGCCGGGTAATTTTGCGCGCAGACGGTGCGGCTCGAAAAGTTTGCTCGGGTAATAAATTCGCCGGTAAGGTAATGATCAGCTTTTGCAAAGGTGCGTCATAAATCACCGATGTACCCGCGATACGTTTCATATCTACCAGATTCGGCGCCGTATCCGGTAATTTCACTCCGGCGGTACGCAAGTCTGCGGCGGCGATAAACCAGCGTCCATGAGACCAGTTGACTGCCGTAACGGTCGGACTGGTTTTACCGTTAATCACCAGCTCCAGATACAACAATTCCGTCTGATCCGCCACCGCAGGCCAGCTCAACCAAACCAGCAGGACGCCAAATATGAATTTATTTTCCACAGAACGTCAGTCCGCCCGGACCACTCGGTATTCGTGCCGGTTTTGTATAAACAGCAGTTCGCGATTGCCGCGCAACAATTCGTGGCGTTGTTGCGGATTCAGGTGATCCAGATTCAAAGGCCAGGACATGGTGGATTTCGGCAAGACATAGCCGAGAAGTCCTTCAGCGACCACCGCACGTGCGAACTTCGCCTGAAGGTGAACCTGGCTCAGCCGGACATGCACCGGGCCGTGATTCAAAACCTGTAATTCGGGCTTGTCAGACATGATCAATCGATAACTCAATCTTGAGTCATCGCGTTTTGTCGTGGGGGTATACCCGGCGGGAAAAATAAAAAACGGTAACGAATAACGCATCTGAAACTGCAGGGTAGGCGCTTCATCACTGCGCTCGCGGGGAATTTCATCGATCAAGATGCGAAAGCTCTGCTCCAACGGATAATCCGGTATGCCGCCGCGGTGCACGACACGAAATAACTGCTGCGCCTGCGGGGCTACCTCAATCATCGGCGGACTTACCACCACAAGATCCTGCGGCTCGAGTATTTCCTGAGCAAACTCCTGCCGCCAACGAAAAACCCGCACCTGAAGATAAACTGCATCACTGTCGTCATTGCGCACCCAGATCGCAGCATTTGCGGCGGGCGGCTCTAAATGCGGATCGATCGGCCACACACTTAAACTACCTGCTACGCAGTTTGCTACACATAGGCCAAGCAACAATGAAGGAAAAATAATCGACGCAAAATAGTGGCGCAGCCCCATGATCAGCTCCTGTATTCACTCTTAATTTTTTTATCGGATATTGATCGAGTTCAATACTGCACGGTTACCGTCACCGTATCGCTATACAGTCCTGCGACAGGAGTCGATTGCGCAGGAATTAATCCATAAATCGGAACCAGCCGCTCACTGTCATCCACGAATAGAAAATTCACTCCAGTCACGTTGTCCCATACCGTAATTCGAGCAGAAGATGTGTAAAGCTGATATCCCAATGTCGAGCCACTCTGCGGGTTACGCATTCTTCGATTATTGA
>JBQGED010000339.1:0-10521 GCA_052039425.1 Sphingobacterium griseoflavum
GCAGTTGGACGCAATCGCCGACGCGCTCGGCATTGATATCAGTCTTGAGGAAGGCTCCCTGGCAGGCTAATCACTCAGGGTCTGCCATTGTTCCGGCAGATCCGCCAGCGCCTCCAATACAAAATCCGGCGTGCCGAGCGCTAGATCGCCGTCCCGATATTTACCGGTTTTCACCAATACACCCTTGATTCCGCAAGCCTGGGCGCCGCCGACGTCGGCCTTAATGTCATCGCCGATCATGCACACCTCGGAGAGCGGCAGCTCCAATAGTGAAATCGCTTGTTGGAAAAATGCCGCTGAAGGTTTGCCCATCACCACCGGTTCCCGTTCCGCTGCGAAACCCAACGCGGCGGCGAACGCACCAACATCAAGCTGCAATCCTTCGCCGGCGCGCCAGTAGCGGGTCATACCAAGCGCGATCAATTCCGCCTGCGGGTTTGCCATCAGCAGATTGAAGGCGCGATTCAGCGTGGCGAAATCCCAACCGGAAGCGAGATCTCCCACCACGATTGCCAGCGGATGTTCCCCTTCCGTCAGCCTCGCAAAATCCTCCCGGGTCGCAGCGGGAACAAAGAGCGCGATTTCAGCTTTTTTTCCTGTTTTGGCTTTTTCAAGGAGATAGGTCACTGCTGCAGAAGGTGGTGTCAGCAGCGCCTCCGGTGCCACCTGAATACCAAAACCGGCGAGCTTCGCCAGCAGCGCAGATTTTGGCCGCGAGGTGGTATTGGTGAGAAAAAGATGGGGAATGGCTTGTTGCTGCAACCAGGCAATGGCGCGGTCGGCACCGGGAATCAAAGTGTCATTCTGGTACACGACACCATCGAGATCGATCAGGACGCCTTTCATGAAAAACCTCCCAGCGAATCATGAATCGGAGGGTCGAAGAATTTCTTTCACCCCAATGTGCAAATATTCCGCCACCCAATCCGTGGCTCTGTCCACCAGAAAAAAATAGTCGACGATTTCAATATTGCGCAATTTATCAATCACTGCGCGACGGCGCACTTCCGCCGAATGATTGACCGCAAATATCGGCTCGCCCTGAATCAGTTTGTACACGCCGAGAACGCACATATCCTTGGTCGGTTGCAGCGTAATGACGCTCTTAAACGGAACATCTCCCAACGCACAAGAGAGGACAACCGTCTTGTTGGCGGACCACTTAAATAAACTGCCGCCAGAGGTTTTTTCCATGGATGCGTCCAAACCCTCAATGCCAAGGGAGAGCGCGTAATTGAGAGTCTTTTGCAGAAGATTTTTGCGCTCCACGGAGGTGATTTCACGGCCGAATTCCACCGTGACTTTATCGGCATAAAGCTGACTCGCTTCCAACTCCATCAGAGATCTCCGGGACAAAAACGAGGGGGATCTTAAGCAAATTTGAGCGGCATAAATATCGCTGAAATCACAGCCGGCGCATCAAAGTTTGCCTCACAAATAAATACGGGCGCCGCAGCGCCCGTATTGGAGGAAAGATTTCCGGAAAATTACTCCGCCGGTACCGCACTTTCGATCAGGGGCTTCAACTCACCTTTTTCGTGCATTTCCGTGACTATGTCACAGCCGCCAACCAATTCACCCTTGACCCACAATTGCGGGAAGGTCGGCCAGTTGGCGTATTTCGGCAGGTTGGCGCGGATGTCCGGATTTGACAGCACGTCCACATAAGCAAAGCGGCGACCGCAGGCCATAACCGCCTGAGAGGTGCGCATGGAGAAGCCGCACTGAGGCGCGTCGGGGGAACCTTTCATATAGAGAATGACAGGGTTTTGTTCGATCTGTTGTTTGATGGTTTCCATGATGTCCATGGTCGCTTCACCTCGAAACTGGGAGTAAGAAAAAACCGAGTGTTTTTGTCGGATATTATTGCCGCGCATTTTACTCTTTTTGCCGCGACGGATTCCAGCTTTGCCCCGGCGGACTCCAGCCGCCACCGCCGGGTGTCATGATGGTCAGCCGGTCCCCGGCTTCAAGCTGACATTCGACTTTTGCCGGCAGCGGTTTGTCGTTGAGCAGATTGATTCCCACGGCGCCGGCTTCGGCTTCCCCCAGACCCCAGGGAGCGCGGGTCCGTCGCTCGGTAAGTAAAGAGACCTGCGTTGGCGCGAGGAATTCGAACTCCCGCACCACGCCGTCTCCGCCACGATGCACTCCCTGCCCGCCGGAGCCGCGACGGATCTGATACCGGGTTATGCGCAGAGGAAAATGGCTTTCAATGCTCTCCACCGGCGTATTGAGTGTATTGGTCATATGGGTTTGACGGGCGCTGAGTCCCGCACCCGTAGCCGCCGCGCCACTGCCGCCGCCGATGGTTTCGTAATAGTCCCAGGCCAAGTGGTGGTGGCTGGCCCGGCTGCCCATGGCGATATTGTTCATGGTGCCCTGGCTCGCAGCGGGAATATGCTCCGGCAGGGCCTGGGAGAGTGCCCCGAACACCGCATCAACAATACGACTGGAGGTTTCGACATTGCCTGCCGCCACAGCCGCAGGACGGCGAGCGTTGACCAGGCAGCCCTCCGGCGCCTGCAGTTGTATCGGCCGGAAAACACCAGCGCAAGCGGGGGCGAAGTCCGGCAGCAGACAGCGAAAGCAGTAGTACACCGCCGCTGCTGCAACCGATAGCGGACAATTGATATTGCCTGGCACCTGGGCGGCGGTACCGGTGAAGTCCGCGACTATCCGGCCACCCTGAATCATCAGGGCAACCTGAATTGGAATATCGCGGGTGCCCAGGCCGTCGTCCTCCATGTAATCGGTGAAGCGGTAGACACCATCAGGAATGCGCGCCCACTCCCCCCGCGCCAGGGATTCGCCGTATTCATTGAGCGCTCTGATAAATGTTTTGAAGGTCTGAGCGCCGGCGCGCTGCACCAGATCGGTCAGGCGCGCCACGCCCAGCTGGCAGCAGCTCACCTGGGCCTGAAAATCACCCTGTACCCGGATATCCGGATTGCTGCCGCAGAGCGCGTCCCACACGGCCTGATCGCGTTGACCGTCCCGCCACAACAGCGTCGGAGGACTCACCACACCCTCCTCCTCCAGGCTGCGCGCCACCGGCATAGAACCCGGCGACGTCGCGCCTATATTGGCGTGATGAGCACGATTGGCGACAAAGCCGAGCAGCTCGTCATCGACAAAGACCGGCGCCACCACCGTAACGTCCGGCAAATGGGTGCCACCCAGGTAGGGATCATTGACGATCAGTACGTCACCTTGGCGCCAGTCACAGGCTGCCACCAGTCCCGCCATGGCGTAGGCCATGGAACCCAAATGCACCGGAATGTGGGCGGCCTGGGCGCAAAGATCGCCGCTCGCGTCGAAAACCGCGCAGGAAAAATCGAGCCGGTCTTTGATATTGGGTGAAAATGCCGAGCGCTGCAGGCTCGCGCCCATTTCTTCGCAAAGCGCCGCCAACCGGCTGGAAAAGATGCTCAGCTCAATCGTTCGAACCATATCAATCACCTGTTTTGCCGCCGGCATGGTTGCACAATTGCTATTTGCGACCCAACACCGCCGGAATAAATATTTGCCCTTTTTCGGTTCCCCTGTAGGCTATGGCAACTTTTTTCCCGGAGTGAATATATGACTTGGGCACTGTTGGTCCTAGGACTGGTGTTACTGGTGTTCGGCGCGGATTTGTTGGTTAAGGGCGCGGCGCGCCTGGCGGGTAATTTCGGAGTTCCTGCACTCGTCATCGGACTCACTGTGGTCGCCTTCGGCACCAGCGCGCCGGAACTGGCGGTCAGTGTCAAAGCCGCCTATTCCGGCCAGGCCGAGTTGGCAATTGCCAATGTCGTCGGCAGCAATATTTTCAACGTCCTGTTTATCCTCGGTTTATCCGCGCTGATTTTCCCGCTGGTCATTTCACATCAGTTGATCCGCCAGGATGTGCCACTAATGGTTGGTGCATCCGTCGTGCTCGTTTTGATGACGCTGAACAACGCCATCGAACGCTGGGAAGCGCTGATTCTGGTGCTCGGCCTAGTCTCTTATACCGCATTCCTGTTCCACCAGGGCCGTAAGAAAGGCGTGGATGTCTCCGATGGCGAAGTCGAGGAAATGCTAAAAGCCAAAGTCCCTGCCTGGCAGAACGTGCTCCTGGTCATAGCGGGTCTTGCCCTACTGGTGCTCGGCGCCCGCTGGCTGGTACAAAGCGCGGTCGAGATCGCCACGCTGTTGGGCGTCAATGAAGCCGTGATCGGTCTCACTATAGTCGCGGCGGGCACGTCTCTACCGGAAGTCGTGACCTCTGTGGTCGCCACTGTGCGCGGCGAACGTGATATTGCCGTCGGCAACGTGGTCGGCAGCAACATCTTCAATATCCTCTGTGTCCTCGGCTTGTCCGGCGTGGTCTCCCCCACCCCCTTGCTCGCCGGTGAGCAGATGGCCCAGCTCGATATTCCGGTTATGCTCGGCGTGGCCCTCCTGTGTGTGCCGCTGTTTTTTGCCGGCGCGACCCTGAATCGCTGGGACGGCGGTTTATTTCTGACGCTTTACATCGCCTACGTCTGGTACTTGATTGCTGTCGCTTTGACCCAACCTTATTTGGCCACTCTCCAAAAAGGCATCGTCTATGGCCTCCTGCCACTGGTCTTGCTCTATGTGGCGTTCACTCTTTGGCAAACCAGGCGCCGCAGCTGATTGACTTGCCGTGAATACATATTGGAGTAAGATCGCGCGGCCCATGCGGGCCCGCTCCACAGCCAAAGGCACATTCTGATCTATGGAAGTTTTAGTCCTGATCGGCCTGATTCTCCTCAATGGTGTGTTCGCCATGTCGGAGATCGCGATCGTTACGGCCAAAAAATCCCGTCTCGAAGCACTGGCCGGCCGCGGTAACCGCGGCGCCAGAATGGCATTGAAACTGGCTGAAGACCCGACCCAGTTTCTCTCCGCTGTGCAGATCGGCATCACCTCGATTGGTCTGCTCAACGGGATTTTCGGTGAAGCAGTGCTCGCTGGTCCCTTCGCCATCTGGCTGCAAAGCGTCGGCATGTCGCCGGAGGCCAGCTCCATTACCTCAACCATTCTAGTGGTTGTGGTGGTCACTTACGTTTCGATCGTAGTGGGTGAACTGGTGCCCAAACGCATCGGCCAGGTTTCCGCCGAAACCATCGCCTGCGCGGTGGCGCCGCTGATGACGGTGCTGGCCCGCCTCACCAAGCCGTTCGTCATTCTGCTGTCCAGCTCCACTCATTGGCTGATGCGCTTATTGCGTCTGGACCGCGCCACGGAACAAGCGGTGACGGAGGAGGATATCCAGGCGATTCTGGCGGAAGGCTCTACGTCCGGGGTTATCGAGAAGCACGAGCACACCCTGGTGAAAAATGTGCTGCGTCTGGACGAGCGCTCCATCGCCTCACTGATGGTGCCGCGTAAGGACATCATCTATCTCGATATCGCCCAGCCGCTGGAAGTCAACTACGAACGCCTGATGACGGCGCCGCACTCCCGCTTTCCCATCTGCGACCGCCAGATGGACAACATCCTCGGTGTGATCAACGCCAAGGAACTGCTCGCCCAGACCATCGAAGGCAAGCAGGTGGATCTGGCGACCCTGGCCAAGCCGGCGCATTTTGTTTTAGAGACGCTCACCGGTATGGAGCTGCTGAATTACTTCCGCAACTCCAATACCCAGATGGCGTTTGTGGTAGATGAATACGGTGACCTTGAAGGTCTGGTCACCTTGCAGGATCTGCTGGAAGCGCTCACTGGCGAGTTCTACACCGAGGACAGCACCGATTCCTTCATCGTGGTTCGCGACGATGGCTCCTACTTGCTCGACGGACTGCTGCCGGTCATGGATCTGAAGGACTGCCTGCAAATGGAATCCCTGCCTGATGAGGGCGAGTACGAAACCTTGAATGGCTTGATCATGCAAGTGATGGGCAAAGTACCGAGTACCGGCGACAAGGTGACAGTGGCCGGCTGGCTGTTGGAAATCGTCGATATGGACGGCCTTCGCATCGATAAAGTGCTGGCGTCCCAGGTAATCACCCATTCGGCACGGGCAGAGGATGAGGACGGCTGATTGTCAGCCGTCTCGTTTGCGTTTCTTTGACGACGCCCCTCTACTCCAACGTCACCACCAGATCTTCCACTTCCCCGTAATAGAATTCCCCGCAATTGCTCGGAGGGGCATCAAAGCGCATGGCGATGCGCAGGGCCACCGGCCCAGGAGCGACGCCCTCAGGCACGTCAAACGTAGTGAGCACCGCACTGTTGCTGCGAGTGCCGACGATTTTTTCGGTTGTCTCAAACTGGCCATTGCGGTTGAAGTCGGCCCAGGCGCCCCAGTACTCTCCAAACGCCCCGCTGCGAAAACCCGGTTTGAGCAATAAGGTATTGGGCTGGTCGCGATACAGGGCCAGATTCATCGCGCCGTGCTGGTGGTACCCAAGGTTATCGCCACTGCGAATTTCCGTGCCGTTGATGGAGAAACTCTCGATCCACTCGAAATGGGTGCTCTGCCCTTGTGAGACGCAATGATCCGGCAACGCCGCCGACTCGCCAAACGCCACAAACACTCCCCGCTGCCCGGCAGTAAAGTTCGCCTTGATCTGCAGTTCGAAATCCACCAACCACACCTGTCCGAAGCGATTGGAAATCAGCAGGCCGTGTTGCGGGTGAATGTCGATATCGAAGAGGCTGCCGCCGAGCTGGAGGCTGTTTAACAAATTGCCGGTGGCATCGTAGTGATAGAGACTGCCGTCCCAACTGGCCATAAAAATGTCGCCGTCTGCTGTGGCGGCGACCGCGCGGGAGGAGGAGGAATGGCCGAGATCCAGACTGGCGAGCAGGGTCATGTTCTGCGGCTCGATCACGTCCAGATCGCCATAGGTGTTGCGCAGGGCATAGAGCTTGCCGTCGAGCCCGGCAGTCACGTCGATATACTCGAACTGCGACAGAAACCGCGCCGGCGCCACGGCATCGCCTAGATGGAAGCGCACTATACCTTTGGCCGCCCCTCCCTGGGCCGTGGCACCATCCGTGACATAAAGAAAGTCACCGAGCAGAGCGATGCCGCCGTAGGACTCGTTATTGGGCGTGCTCCACCCGGCAACCGTTTGCGAGGTCCACATGCCGTCCTGGTAGTGGCTCAACTCCGGTTGAAAGGTGCCGTTGAATACCCAGGTGCCGTAGAGCGGGTGTTGCACCAGATCGCGGGCTTGTTCCTGCGCCGCATTGGCGGGAATGGCGTCGCTGCCGAGCAGTTCTCCCTGCAAACTAAAGCGCCGCAACTGGTCGTCAGTAGTCACCAGAATCTCCGGCGTTCCGGGTGCCAGAGTGCGGAACCACAGATCCACCGCATAAGGAATTCCCTGCTGGTAATAACCGCCGCCGCTGTAGGCATCGCCGGTGGCGTGGGCGACGCTGACGCCGTCGCCGACCGGATCCACCACCAACTCCATAACGTAAGTCGAACCTACGGTCACCTGCTGGGGTACCGTAAAGAGGAAGGTGATCTCCGCCGGATTGCCGCCGCTCAGGTTGCAACCGGGATCGGCGATGAAGTTGAAACAATCCTCCAGGTACCGCTCTTCTGATACCGCCACCACCTCGCCGTCCATGGCATCCCGACGCAGCTGTATTTTCAACCAGTTACCCATGCCAGCACCACCAGCGTCCGTCAGCTTCAAGGTCACTCCCAGAAGGTATTCCTGTCGCGGCACAAAACTCTGTCCCACCGGAGCAAAAGCCTGCACATTGAAACTATTTGTCGCATGCAGTTGCGCCTGATCGATTTGATAAGCACCGGCGGTAAATGGCAGCAATAAAAATAAAAATCCCAACAACCAATAAAAATATTCACTTCGCATAAAAATCTCCTAGTCGATCACACAGCCACTGGCAAAGATTCCGTTGCGGAAGCTTTGGCTTGCTGCAATACCTGACTCCACAGCATTTCAAACAGCTCGACATAAAATTGCGGTGAGGTGTGCATGGGATGCACCGGACTGCCGCAGTTTTTGCCGAATAAAAGCCCTTTTTTTGTCAACACTCGCATGGTGCGCAATTGCCCAGGGCAACTCAGACTCGGGCGTTGCAAAAGCACCAAATACCCCTGTTTCACCAAAATATGATTTGCCTCCAGCGCACTCATAGGTAACCGGTGCAGCTTCAGCAAAACGCTTAAAGGTTTGGTACTGAGAGTGCCGAGATAGGATTTGGCTACTGGTTGCATAAACATAGGCTCCAAAGTCAGAATAAAGTCCAACAGTGGCGGACCTGCCGCCGCGCATCCGTTAAAGGATGCGTTAAATAAAGGCCCCGAGGGCTTGATGGCTATTGTGGTCGGCGGCTGTCTCAAATCCCGAGACAGTGGAAAAACAAGACGGCTTTTGAGGCCGGCGGCGGAGTTAGGCGATGGACGGTTTCGACCGGATTTACGATCTGCATAAGATCCTCAGCAAGCGCAGTACGCCCATCCCTTTGGCGGATATTTTGAGCCAGATGGAGTGCTCACGCGCCACCTTCAACCGCGTCAAACGCCATATGACGGACTTTCTCGGCGCGCCTATCGCCTACAACCGGGAACTCGGCGGTTATTACTATGAAATCAAGGGCGAAGGGGAAAGCCAGGGCGATGGGCACTACGAGCTGCCGGGCATCTGGCTCAATCAGGAGGAGTTGCACGCGCTGGTGCTGATTCACGGGCTGCTGGCGGATATAGGCTCAGGATTGCTGCGCAACCAGCTGGCACCGGTGAAACGCCGCTTCGAAGAATTGCTCGCGCAACGCGCCATAGATCCCTGCACACTGGCGGATAAAGTGCGCATGGTCGGCGCGACTTACCGGCCCGTGCAGCACGATCAATTTGTGAAAATCGCCAACGCGCTTTTCAGTGAACAAACTCTGCATATTCAGTACGCCTCCCGCATCGGCGACACCATTACCGAGCGGGATATTTCGCCCCAGCGCCTGGTGCACTATCGCGGCAATTGGTATCTGGACAGCTGGTGCCATATGCGCAAAGGTTTGCGCACCTTCGCCCTGGAATGCATTAAACACTGCAGTCCGGGCAGCGCTAAATTCAAAAAAATGTCCAGCGCGGATCTCGACGCGCATTTTCAGCCGACCTATGGCATTTTTTCCGCCGAACATAAAGCTGAGGCGATACTGTTATTCGCTCCCGCTATTTCCCGGAGGGTAAAAGATGAGGAATGGCACCCAGAGCAGGTTTTGCAGTTGCGCGATGACGGCGCTCTGGAAATGCGCCTGCCCTTCAATCCACAAACGCCGCAGGAATTAATCAAGGATATTTTGAGTTATGGCGACGAAGTGGAAGTGCTGGCGCCAGAGCAACTGCGCCAGCAGCTTGCCGCCAAGCTGCGCCGCGCTTGCGCGCCTTATGAATAAGTGATTTATTGCGGATCGGCTATTTTCCTGAGGAGGTTTCCATCAAAGCCCTCTTAAAAAAACACGTTGCAGCACAGCTTTTATTTGCAGTCGCAACAACGGGCGCGATAAGCGGATGCCGTGCGCAATATCCGGCGGAAAATCAAGTACAGAACACCAGCTACTACCATCCTGCCGATGAACTCGGGCCACTGTTCCACGACGTGCAGATGGCAAGAATTTTTCCCGATGGCAAAACCTTTGTGGATATGCCGGCGAAAGCCCCACCGGAAATGGTAGCGAAGCTCTATGAGGCCAATAAAAGCGCGGCGGGTTTTGACCTGAAAAACTTTGTCCTGCAGAACTTTTCGCAACCCGATGCGCTGCCGCAAAATGATGTCCACAAATCCAGCGATGATATGTTCGCGCACCTGGAAGCGCTGTGGCCGACATTGATCCGTCCTGCGGACAAATCAACAAATCATTACTCCACCTTGATTCCCCTGCCCCACCCGTATGTCGTCCCCGGCGGGCGCTTCCGCGAAATTTATTATTGGGACAGCTATTTCACCATGCAGGGTTTGTTACACGGCCGAGAAGCCAAAATGGCGCGGGCGATGGTGGAGAATTTTGCCTGGTTGATCGATCACACCGGCCATATTCCCAACGGCAACCGCAGTTACTATTTAAGCCGATCGCAACCGCCGTTTTTCGCCGCCATGGTGACCCTGCTGCGTGAACACAATCTGGCAAAAGTCGGGGATTTTTTACCTCAACTGGAAAAGGAATATGCATTTTGGATGACAGGGGCTGATTCTCTTAGCAGCGGACACAATCTGCGCGTGGTCAAAATGGCCGACGGCGCTCTCCTAAATCGCTATTACGACAATCTGGATACGCCTCGACCAGAAAGTTATCGCGAAGATATTCATACAGCTTCCTTTTCCAACACAGCGAATAAACCCCAGGTTTTGCGCCACCTGCGTGCCGCCGCAGAAAGTGGTTGGGATTTTAGCAGTCGCTGGCTGACGCCCTACGGCGAATTACCCACAATTCACACCACCGATATTATTCCCGTCGACCTGAATTGTCTGCTCTATCACCTTGAATTGGAAATCAGCGCGCAACATCAACAATTGGGCAACACGACCAAAGCCAAACAATTTCAAAGCCTGGCGCAGC
>JBQGED010000340.1:0-2316 GCA_052039425.1 Sphingobacterium griseoflavum
GCTGCATCTGGAAGTGAGCGACGAGGAAATTGCATCGCGCATCGAAGAGTTGAAAAAGCAGCAGCCGTTTATCAAAACCGGCGGTTATCTCGAGCTTTACCGCAAGCACGTATTGCAGGCCGATGAAGGTTGCGATTTTGATTTCCTGGTCGGCTGCCGCGGTGCCGATGTGCCGGCCCACTCCCATTGATGGAAATTTCTGCCATGGCACTCAGCAATCAATATCCGAGCCTAAAAAATAAAGTGGTTTTTATCAGCGGTGGCGCCACAGGTATCGGCGCTGCATTGGTGGAGGCGTTTTGCCAGCAGGGTGCGCAAGTAGCTTTCGTCGATATTCTGGCGGCGGAAGCGGAGCAGCTGGTGCGTAAAATCGGCGAAATCCCCGGCGCGACCAAACCGCATTTTTTCCACTGCGATATCACTCGCACCGCAGATTTGCAAAATGTGTTGAAGAGCGTCGACGCACAACTCGGGCCGGTGACCGTGCTGCTCAATAACGCCGCCAGCGACACCCGCCACGATTTCCGCACCGTTGATGAGGACTATTGGAACAGCCGCATCAACGTCAACCTGCGCCATGCCTTTTTCGCCATTCAGGCGGTCTATCCCGGCATGAAGGCAGCGGGCGGCGGTTCCATTGTCAATTTCGGCTCCATGAGCTGGTACGAGTGCCAGGGCGGCATGACCGGCTACACCACAGCCAAGGCGGCGCTGGAAGGTATGACCCGCGGCTTGGCCCGGGATTTAGGCCAGGACAATATCCGCATCAACACCCTGATTCCTGGGTGGGTGATGACCGAACGGCAACTGCGCGACTGGGTCAACGAAGACACCCTGAAAGATATACAGCGCAGTCAATGCCTGAAAACCCCGCTGATGCCGGACGACATATGCGCTATGGCGCTATTCCTGGCATCCGACGACAGCAAAATGTGCACCGCGCAAAACTTCATAGTTGATGGCGGCTGGATCTAACCGAATTGAGGCGAGCATGACGATTACCGGGAAACAATTGATCGGCGGTGAATGGACCCAAGGAGAAGCGGGCAGCTTCTACGGGGTCAACCCACAAACCGGGCAGAAACTGGAGCCTTCTATTTCCTCCGCATCCAACCGGCAGGTGGAAGCGGCAGTGCGCATGGCGGAAGCCGCCAGCAAAAAATTCCGCCACACCTCCCTGAGCGCCCGCGCGGCCTTTTTGCGCAACTGCGCCGAACAGATCATGGCCCTAGGTGATGAACTGTTGGAGCGGCTTTCGGCAGAGACCGGCTATCCCAAAGCGCGCGCGGAAATGGAACGCGGCCGCACCTGCAATCAGCTGCGCATGTTCGCCGACTACATTGAGACCGGCGCTCACCTGGATGCCCGCATTGACACCGCCCTGCCCGAGCGCCAGCCCATCCCGCGCCCAGATCTGCGCCACGTCAACCAGCCCATAGGGCCGGTGGTGGTGTTCGGCGCAAGCAATTTCCCGATGGCTTTCTCCGTCGCCGGTGGCGATACTGCCTCCGCGCTGGCGGCCGGTAGCCCGGTGATCGTCAAAGGCCACCCCTCGCACCCAGGTACCAGCGAGCTGGTTGCCCAGGCGATTGCCAAAGCGGTGAACCAGGCCGATCTGCCCCGCGGTGTGTTTTCGTTCCTGATCGACGACGGCCACAACGTCGGCGCCCAGCTGGTGAAAGCTCCGGCTGTCCGCGCAGTGGGCTTTACCGGCTCCTTCGCCGGCGGCACGGCGCTTATGGCGCTGGCCAATGAGCGCCCCGACCCGATTCCCGTGTTCGCCGAAATGGGCAGCAGTAACCCGGTATTCCTGCTTCCCGAAGCGCTCAAACAAAACGGCGCCAGCATCGCCCAAGGCTTTGTCGGTTCCTTTACTCTCGGTTCTGGCCAGTTCTGTGTAAAACCCGGTTTGGTAATCGCCGTGGAAGGCGAGCCGCTGCAGGAATTTATCGCCACAGCGAAAAAACTGGTGGAGGAAATCCCCTCCACGGTCATGCTTAACGACCGCATCTGCCAGACCTTCCAGCGCGCCATGTCCGGTCGCTCCAGTGGCGGTAGTCTTGAGGTTGTGGCGCAGGGCAAAGCTTTACCGGATGTGGACGGCTTTTACTCCCAGGTGGCCCTGTTCACCACTACAGCGCAGCAGATCCTCGAACACCCCGAACTGATGGAAGAAACCTTTGGCCCCGCGTCGGTCATCGTCAAATGCCGCGACCGCGACGAGCTGTTGAAAGTCGCACGTCGCTTGCCCGGTCAGCTCACTGCGACCGTACAGTGCATCACTGCGGAACTGGCCGAATACAGCGAACTGCTCGA
>JBQGED010000341.1:0-6780 GCA_052039425.1 Sphingobacterium griseoflavum
CAAGACCGGAGATGGTCAGCTCGGTCACGGTGGCATCCAACAGCTGGCGTAAGTACTTCTCCAGGCGCTGTTGGAAGTCGTCAACCGTCATCACGCCAGCCGTCTCTTTGCGCAGGGCGCGCGCCACCAAAGGCCGCACCAGGGGTGCGCACCAGCAGCTTAAACGCGGCAACTTGAGGCGAGCGACGGTATCGAGGAATTCATTGTCCCGCAGCAGACGTTCGATGGTGGGACGCACTTCGCTGTCGTTGTACGGGCGTATATCGTCGAATTCGGCAGTGCCGGACTCAGTCGAGATGGGCATAAAACATTTCGGACCCGAAAAAATGACGGCACAAAATACAGAAATCTCCCTCTGATTTCCACTTTCAGCCATTTGCCATGCCTTTCATCCACCCAATGGGCCGCCGGCGCCGGACTGTGAGTCGCAAAACATCGAGGCAGAAACGCGTGTGCTATATTCCAAACGGGCCTTTCAGAGCATAAAAATGGAATGAGTTACTGCGCCGCATGAATATTCTGATCGTTGAAGACAGCGCCACCCTGCGGCACGCTATGTGTCAGTACATCCGCAATGCCGGTCATGCCCCCATAGTCGCCAATAACGGCGAAGAAGCATTACAAATGTTCGACCCTAAAGTGGTGGACATGATCGTCATGGACGTGGAGATGCCCGGTCTCGACGGTTTTGAAACGACCCGCCTGATCCGCGAGTGGCTGGAAAAGGATGAACTCTGGTTACCCATCATTTTTGTCACCGGCAAAAACGAAGAGGAAGATCTGCGCCGGGGCATCGATGTTGGCGGCGATGATTACCTGATCAAGCCCGTAAGCGAAACCATCCTGTTGGCGAAGATCCGCGCCATGGAGCGCATCATCGCCATGCGCGACGAATTAAAGCGCTTGAACCAAAGCTTGGTGGAGCTGAGCGAACGCGACAGCCTTACCCACCTGTTCAACCGCAGAACCTTTGATGACCGGGCCGAAAACGCCTGGAAACAGGCCGCACGCAACCATGAAGCGCTGGCCATCCTGATCATGGACATCGACCACTTTAAGCTCTACAACGATTGTTACGGCCATATTGCCGGCGACGACTGCATCGTCAAGGTTGCCGATGCCATTTTGCAGAGCCTCGGCCGCCCCGGTGACATAGTCGCGCGCTACGGCGGCGAAGAGTTTATTGCGGTGCTGACAGACACTCGTGAGGACGGTGCCTACCATGTGGCCGAGCGTATCCGCCAGAATGTGGCGGCGCTCAATATCCGCCATCGCGAATCCCCAACCTCTACCCACATCACCGTCAGCATCGGCGGCGCGGTGATTAACCACACTGCCGGCACTCATTTACGCGATCAGATCAATGCTGCCGACAAAGCGCTCTACGCCTCCAAACAGGCCGGGCGCAATCGGGTTACCGTCAAGTTATTTAGCCCGCGGGTGCGCATATTGATCGCCGACGGCAGCGGTCGTTTGGCCCGCGCCGTGGATGGCAAGTTGAAACATTATTTTGCACTGCTGCAGGCCCGCACCGGCCAGGAGACACTGGCGCTGGCGCGGCGCAACCGGCCAGATGTGATTGTGCTGGATGAACAGTTGAGCGGCGAGGACGCTATCACCACCATCCGACGCCTGCGGGAGGACAGCGATACCGGACAGATCCCACTGTTGATTACCTGCAATAACCTGGAGCGCTGGCACAGCCTGGCGCTTGAGGTGGACGGCTGCTATGCCGACTCTGACCCGCCCCAGGAGCTGATCGACAAACTCAACCGCATGCTCTTCTGAGATCCATTAACTTCTGAATACGCGATCCATAGAAAGCATCGACAAGCTCAATCGTATGCTCTTCTAAGACCGCTCAATCTCTGAAGACACCGCTCATAAAAGGCGTCGACAAGCTCAACTGAATGCTTTTCTAAACCTGTTCAGGTCTATTTATAGACGGCTGATCAGGCCTATTCATAATCCCGTCGATTGAACCAATGCACCGGCCGGGCGTGGCGATCCACCAGATGCACGACATCCAGCACCATGGCAAAAAGCGCCATACGCACCAACAGGCCGTTGTCCGCTTGGCGGAAAATCGCGAGATTGGGATTTTGATTGAGGTCGTTGTCCAGCTCGTTGGCATCGGCGCGAGAGTCCCGCGGCAGCGGGTGCATGATGACCGTATTGGGTTCACAGAACTTAGTGTAGATCGCCTGATTGAGGCGGAAGCGCCCGCGGTAGAGATCCGCCTCTTCCTTGGAGGGGAAACGCTCTTCCTGGATGCGGGTGGAATAGACGATATCCACATTGCTGATACTGGCGGTCAGCTCAGACGACACCGTCACCTTGTGTCCGGCCTTGCGCGCCAGTTCCACGTAAAACTCGGGCATGGCCAACTCGGCCGGAGAAACCAGGGTGATATGGATATTGTTGAAGAGGCAGAGCAGACGGCTGAGGGAGTGCACGGTGCGGCCGTATTTGAGATCGCCGATCATGGCGATGCGCAGACCATCCAACCCGCGGCCGCGGCCCCGCAGCTCTTTGCGGATGGTGTAGAGATCGAGCAGCGCCTGACTCGGATGCTCATTGGCACCGTCGCCGCCATTGATCACGGGTACGCGGCTGGCGGCGGCAAATTCCGCCACTGAGCCTTCCGCGGGGTGGCGCATGCAGATGACATCGCTATAGCCTGAGAGCACCCGGGCGGTGTCGTACAGCGACTCACCTTTAGAGATGGCGGAGCTTTTGAAACCCGTGGTCTCGCGCACTTCGCCGCCAAGCAGATTAAAGGCGCAGCCGAAGCTGACGCGGGTGCGGGTACTTGGTTCGAAAAACATATTGCCGAGAATCGCGCCTTCCAACACGCGCGTCACTTTCTCGCGCAAGGCGTAGGGGGCCATGGTATCGGCGACATCGAAAATCCGTTCTATGTCACTGCGTTCGAATTGCTCAACGGATAAAACATGTGCACCCGCAAATTCCATAGAACCCCCTGATCATCGGCCAAATTGGGCGCTATTCTAGCGGCGCGCCGGGGTGAAGCAAATGACTTGCGACAACCTGGAAAAATCAACCTTGCGAAATCAGGTGCTAGAGATTTTTCGCTAGATGCCATCTACGCTTATTAAAACTGGATATCGCAGCCGCTCCGAGCGCGCACTGGACAACCACCTGAAGGTTACATGTGGCAGCTGACAAACCCGATAGTCTGATCAAATTCACCGACAGCGCGACTGCCCTCGCCATTCTCACGGAACAGAAACTGCGCTGGAGTTCGCCGGACCGGTTTGGCGATCCATTTGAACTCTCCTTCAAGAGCGGCTTCAACTTCGACCTGCCATCTCTGCTGGACTCCACCATCAAGCTCGCCTCGTCCATGATCTTTGCGCCCGAGCAGCCAAAAGGCGATTCACCTTTGATCAACGCCATTCGGCGCTGGCGCGAGGAGGATCGCTTTCGCACCGCAGAGGAAGCCAACGGAGTATTGCGCGACCTGCTCACCAGGATGGTGGATTATCGCCAGGACCAACTGCTCGCCGCCCACGCCAAATGGCAGGAGTATGTGCGCCAAGTGCGCGTGTGTTGCTTCAGCGCCAAACCGGACAACGTGACCGCCTGGGAAGAATTCGGCAATCAGCACCGGGGCATTGCTATACGCTTCGCCCTGGCCGGCTCTGAAGTCTTCGCCTCGGCCAAGCCGGTGGTGTATCAGATGGAACGCCCTCAGCTTACCAGCCTGCGCGAACAGCTCGGCGCCATCCTGCATAACCGCAGGGATGCCATAGTCGAGCGCTTCAAGGATCATTTTTTTATCAAAGGCAGTCATCGCAAACTGGAACAGGAGTGGCGCTGCCAGATCACCAGCCCGCAGGACATTTCCATCAGCAATATGGATCCGGCGGAGTGGTACGACGACATCCCCTTCCCAGCCGCGCAGGTCACCGGCGTTTTTTTCGGCATCAACACGGATGGCGAAATCAAAAAACAAGTGTGCCAGATAGCGCAGGAGCGCTATCCCCAGGCAAAAATTCTGCAAGCCGTCCCTGGAAAAATCGGATATACCATCGAGTTAGAAAAATTCGCAAAGAATTAATTTTTCCTCACTCCGTTCTGCAGCACGCATTCTGCCAAATATTTCTCGCTGAACAGCTCCTGCGTTGCAAGGTCAATAAACGTAGCAAGGGTCAAAAACAAAGCGCAACTTCTGCAGGTAGTGGAGTATGTTGGCAAGCGAAGCGGAGATCAATCTCACACCGCGAATCATCAAAAAAATACTGCACGATCCCGAAAAAAGTGCGGCAGCCATCAATTTGATTTATGTAGACGACCGCCAGCCCGGCATTCAGCGGATCAAACACGGTCGCCATTTTCGTTATAGCTTTCAAAACAAACCAGTGCGTGACAAGGAAACCCTCACGCGCATCAAAAAATTGGTGATTCCTCCCGCGTGGAAGGATGTCTGGATCTGCGCCGAGCCCAATGGCCATTTGCAGGTCACCGGCATAGATGCCAAAAATCGCAAACAATATAAATACCACCCGCAGTGGACTGCCTTGCGCAATCACACCAAATTTTATCGCCTGCTCCATTTCGGCAAATGTGTTCCGCATATTCGCGCGCACTTGGAGCGCGACCTGGCCAAGCAGGGACTGCCCGCAGAAAAAGTTTTGGCCGCAGTGGTATGCCTTATGGATTTAACCAGTATCCGCATCGGCAACAGCGCCTACGAAAAACTTTATGGCTCATTCGGTTTAACCACTCTGAAGGATCAACACGTAAATATTCAGGGCGACCGTATGCAGTTTATTTTCAAGGGAAAAAAAGGTGTAGAGCACAAAATCAGCATTAAAAATAAACGCCTCGCGAAAATCGTCAAAAGCTGCCGCGATATTCCGGGCAAGGAGCTATTTCAGTATTACGACGCGGAGGGTAATCGCCGAGTGATCGACTCCGGTATGGTCAACGCTTATTTAAAGGAAATATCCGGTGAGGAATTTACCGCGAAGGATTTTCGCACCTGGGCCGGCACCGTCCACGCAGTAACGGCGCTCAGCACCATCGGCAGCGCTGCCAATAAAACCGAACTCAAAAAGAATCTGGTAGCGGCCCTCGACAGCGTTGCCGCGCATTTGGGCAACACACGCACCGTGTGCAAAAAATATTATGTACACCCGCTGATTCTTACCCTGTATGAAGAAAACCGTCTGGACGTTTACCTCAACTGCGAAGGTAGCGACTGCCCGGACGGCGTAATCCGCGAGGAGCACATAGTGATGACGATTTTGGAGAACGAAAAAACTGTGGTTAGCCTCAATTAGTTTCCAGGAAGCAGAAACGATCCACATCGACCAAGCCCCGGTCGGTGATTTTTAAATGCGGAATCACCGGCAGTGGCAAAAATGCCAATTGTAAAAAGGGTTCGGGCAGCAGGCAGCCCAGGGCGCGCACTTGTTCACGCAGCGCCAACAATTTTTCTCGCACAGATTCATAAGGGGCGTCGCTCATCAGACCCGCCACCGGCAGCGGCAAATCCGCCAGAATTTTTCCGTGCAGCGCCACCGCAAAACCACCGCCGATTTTAATGAGGTGGTTAACCGCCACTACCATATCCGCGTCGCGGCTGCCCACCACACATAAATTATGGCTATCGTGGCCCACGGATGACGCCAAGGCCCCTTGCGGCAAACCAAAACCTTGCACAAAACCGCGGCCGATATTGCCGCCGCGGCCGTGGCGTTCGAGCACGCAGATCTTCAAAATATCCGCCGCCGGATCCGCAATTCTTTCACCATTCACCAATGGCACCGGCAAGGTGTAATGCGCGGTAATAATGCTGCCCGCTTTGACGCCAATCACCGGAATTTCTTTGGCTTGCCCGGTAATGCGCAGATCCGCCACGGTTATTGGTTGGCGTTTAACGCTGGCGAGACCCACAGGCGCAACCGCCTCGCGCGCGGCAAATAAATTCCCGTTAACGACACGCCCGGCGCTGATCACGGAGTGCACCTGACAGGTTTCATAATCGCTTAACAACACCAGATCGGCTTTTTTACCCGGCGCAACCAGTCCGCGATCGCGCAAACCGAATGCTCGCGCAGCCGACCAAGTGGCGGCGCGGTAGGCATCCGCCGGTGCAATGCCCATAGCGATGGCGCTGCGTATCAGAAAATCCAGATGCCCCTCCTCCCCGATATCCAGCGGATTGCGATCATCGGTACAAAAACCCATGGCGTTGGAAGTGAGTGGATTGAGCAGCGGCGCGAGGGCGTGCAGATCTTTTGAGACCGTGCCTTCGCGAATCAGCACGTGCATACCTTTACGCAGTTTTTCCTGCGCTTCTTCGATGGACGTGGTTTCGTGACAGGTGCAAATACCGCAGGCGAGATAGGCATTTAATTCGCGCCCGCGCACCAGCGGCGCGTGACCGTCGATATGCCAGCCCTGAAATGCCGCGAGTTTGTCGAGAACATCCGGTGCTTTGGCGAGCAGACCGGGATAATTCATAAATTCCGCGAGGCCAATCACTTTTTCATGATCGCGCAGCGCTACCAGATCCGCAGCATCCAAACGCGCACCACCGGTTTCCATATCGGTGGCGGGAACGCAGGACGACAACTGCACAAATAAATCCATGCAGGTGCGTTCGGCGCAGCGGAGAAAATACTCGATGCCTTCGCGGCCGAGCACGTTGGCAATTTCGTGGGGATCGCAAATGGCCGTGGTGGTGCCGCGGGGCAATACGCAGCGGTCGAATTCGAGGGGCGTTACCAGGCTGGATTCGCAATGCAC
>JBQGED010000342.1:0-17816 GCA_052039425.1 Sphingobacterium griseoflavum
TCAAATCGGCAAGCGCCAACACCACCACCTGCATGGCAATGCTGCCCAGCAGGTTGTTCACCGCCATCGCCGAATTGCCGGCGCGGGCGGCGGTGAAGCTGGTGGCGATTTCCGGCAGGGAAGTCACCACCGCCAACAGCAGCACGCCGAGCAGGGCCCGACTTAGCCCCAGACGCTCCGCCAGCTCGTCAGTGCAATCGGCGACACGGGTGCCGGCCAACCACACTGCCACCGCCGCTGCCGCGAAAATGGCGATATTGATGCCGAGTCCAAAGTCGTCAAATGAAGCCATCGCGCCTCACTCCCGTGTTTTCATTTCAAAGCCACCAGATACGCCGCGATACTGTCCAGCTCGGCGTCACTCAAGATGTCGTAGGCCGGCATCCGGTTTTCCGGTTTGAGTTGTTGGTGGCGGGCGAGCCAGTCGCGAAAGCCCTGGTGATCGGCGGAGAGAATGCCGGCACCGAGCGAGAGGCGGCTGCCCACATGGGTGAGGTCGGGGCCGATAACGCCCTGCGCGGGGGTGCCGCGCACCCGGTGACAGCCGCCGCAGCCGTTGGCGAGAAACTGCTGCACGCCGGGATCTCCCACCGATACTGCGGCACCCGCTCGCTCCCGCTGCTGCCACTTTTCGAATTCTTCTGCCGCCATGGCCACTGCATAGAAGGCCATAAGGGCATGAGCCCCTCCGCAATATTCGGCGCACTGGCCGCGGGTGATGCCGGGGTGAGTTGGGAGAAAGCGCAGGTAATTGGTGCGGCCGGGGATCATGTCCACCTTGCCACCATAGGCCGGCAGCCAGAAACTGTGGATGACATCGGCGCTGGTAAGAGCGAGTTCCACCGGCTGGCCCACCGGGAAACGCAGCTCGTTAGCGCTCTCGGTGATGGAGCCGTCCGGGTGGTGGTAGATCACCCGCCACCACCACTGCTCGCCTTCCACATCGATCCGCAGCATCTCACCGCTAAACTCGGGCGCGGCCTCCAGACGCAACAGTACAAACCCATAAAGCAGTAGCGCGGTGAGCACCACCACCGGGAAGACGATGCCCAGCCCCACCACGACGCGCTCCCCGCGCAGCCGCCGTCGCCAAGCTTGTGGGCCGAAAAGCGCTGCTGCAGCGAGCACTACCACCAATAGCAGAACCAGGCCGCCGCCAATCATGAGTATCCAGGTGAGCTGCGCGACCCGCGCCGCGCCCTCGCTGTAGCCGCTAAATGCGGACTGCTCACCAGCACAGGCCAGCAGCGATCCGGCGAGTAGCAGCAACAAAAGGCGTCGCATCACCGCCCATCCTCCAGCGGCATCAGGCCATTAGGGGCGGATTCGCTGGCAAAGTACGCGGTCACCGCCTCGATATGCTGTGGCGTTAAACGCTGCGCCACCCGCGCCATCATGCGTCCATGCGCGGTCTGCCCACGACCGCCGCTGCGCCACAACACCAGCTGCTGCTTGAGATAGGCTGCGGATTGGCCGGCGAGATGCGGTACATCCGCGCGTTTGGGCTCTCCATGACAGGACAGACACGCCGGCAGATCACGCGCCGGATCGCCCTCAGTGGCGAGGCGCCGACCCAGCTCTTGATCACCATCCGGCTGATGTGGGTGCGGCGGCTCTGGCAAAGCGGCGTAATAGTCCGCCAGCTCCGCCAGACTCTCATCCGTCAAGGCCACCGCCACCGGCTCCATAAAGCCGCTCTGGCGCTGATCGGCACTATATTCCCGCAGTGCACGCAGCAGATAAGTACGGGATTGGCCGCCAAGGCGCGGCACATAAAGACTTACCGCGGGAGCGGCGGCCGTGCCGTGGCAGCGGTCGCAACTGTCGATGGGAAAAATAGTGCTGCCCTGGCGCACCAGTTGCTCCGCCGTTGGCGGCTCGACCTTGGCGTTGCCCATGGCGTAAGCGCGATAGTCCGCCGGATCCATTTCCGGCAGTGCACGCAGCAGCGCCGCCACCGCCCACATTTCATCCTGCCGCCCGCTGCCACTCCACTTCGGCATGCCGGTGAATTGCAGTCCGTGATAACCGATCCAGAACAACTCGCGGGTGCGCCAGCGGCTCGCCTTCTCCTGCAGAGGCGGCGGGAACGGCAGCATATGGGCGAAAACGGGATTGACTCGCTGGCCGGGGGCGCCATGGCAGATGGCGCAGGTACCGTGGAAATGCGCCGCGCCTAACGGCAGCAGGTCGTCGTCGAGAGGCCGCACCTGCACGTGGTCGCTGTGGGCTTGAATGGAGTGGCGCATGCCCAGGGCGAGAAAGGCTTCCAGCCAGTGCGGGTGTCCCGCCGAGGCAGCGATATTGATCACCCCCGACCAAGCCACCAAAAACGCGATTCCTCCCGCCAGCGGCGGCAGCACTAAAAACCATGGCCAGTGGCGTCGCAGACGCCGTCGCCAAGGTCCACTCACGCCTGACGCTCTCCTGGCTCATCACCCAGAAGACGCAACCAGCGCGCCACCAGCAGAATGGCCGCCAGTATGTAAGTCATAGGGCAAGCGGTGATCATCAACAGGCCGGCGAGTTGCTGATCGGCGAGATCCACTCCGGCGTGGTGAAGATGCACCCCCGCGCCATACAAAGCGCGAGGAGCGAACACCAGAATCAACGCCAATAGACAGAAAAGCTTGCCAGTCAACAACAGCGCCACCACCGCACCCCACACGCGGGAACCGGAGCGCTGCAGCACGCTGGCCCAAAATGCCGTGGCCACCAACAGCAGAAACACCTGCATTACCGTGTGCAACACTGGCGAACTCATCATCCAGGTCAGCACCTGCGGAGTGTGCCAAACAAAGAAGAGCACCAGCTGCAGCAGAGTCGCGGAAGGTAGAAACCAAGGCTCCGCCGCACCGGGAAAAAGCCGACGACTGCGCTGCATCCAACTCGCCAGAAGCGGCGCCAGCACCGTCATCAGCCCTATGTGCAGCAGCATATGGCGAGTGAGATGTCCGGCAGCGGCGCTGTAACAGGCGGCGAGCAAAAGACTCACCGTCAGCGCGGCCAACTCCAGCAGCGTAAACGGGTTGCTGATACGTAAGCGCATTCGCCGGTCTCCCGTCGCGGTAGCGTTTGCGCTGAACGGCGCAAACAGCAGGTGTGACAAAGCTCGCATTCTCCCGCGCTGCTCTTGCGCGGTCCGTTGTCTGGCCCACTTAAAAAGCCTTAGCTGGGGCTGGATCGGGGGCTTAACCTGCGCCGGCGGAGCGGTCATAATTGGCGACCTTTTCCAACCCGATCCTCGCGAGCCACCCATGGGAAGAACCTTCGAAAACCGCAAAGCCGCCATGGCGAAAACCGCCGGCATGAAAACCAAGCTGTATTCCAAATTCGGTAAAGAACTGTATGTGTGCGCGAAAAGTGGCGGGGCGGACCCCTCGGCCAACTTGACCCTGCGCCGTCTGATCGAGAAAGCCAAACGCAATCAAGTGCCCGGTCATGTGATCGAAAAAGCGCTGGACAAGGCCAAAGGCGGCGGTGGCGAGGATTACAGCACCGTGCGCTACGAAGGCTTCGGCCCCGGCAACTGCATGGTGATCGTCGACTGCCTTACCGATAACAACAACCGCACCATCGGCGATGTGCGCACCTGCTTCAACAAGGCCAAGGCCAAACTCGGCGCCCCCGGCTCCGTAGCGCATATGTTCGATCACCGGGCGATCTTCTCCTTCAAGCACGACAACGAAGAAGCCGTCCTGGAAGCCTTGATGGAACACGATGTGGACGTGGCCGATATTGAAAATGACGACGGCATCATCACCGTCATCGCACCGCACACGGAATTTTACAAAACCAAAACCGCCCTCACTGAAGCCTTTCCCGATCTGTCCATGGAAATCGAAGAAATCACCTTTGTGCCACAGACCCACACCGAACTCAGTGGTGACGACGCGCAGATGTTCGAAAAACTCCTCGATATGTTGAACGATTGCGACGACGTGCAGGAGGTTTATCACAACGCGGAAATCCAATCTTAATTTCCCCCAAACCCGTTCGGATGCTGCTTCTGCAGCATCCTTTTTGCACCACAATCCACGTTATCCCCGCCGATCCACCCGCTTTTTCCATCAAAAAGAATTCACAAAAAAATCGCTAATTGCAGCTAAAAATTGCGGACTTTGCCGCTATCTGGCGCTGTACATCGGTTAGTCTTGATGGCCTGGGGCGATTGTGCTCTTATACTCGGCACCCCAGCTCCGCGCTGGCGGCTTCCGCTAAATTTTGCTCAACAAGATGTTAAAAATAATGAATAAGTCCATTGAAAAACTCTCAGTCGTCGAGAAGATTGGCTACAGCCTGGGCGACCTCGCCGCCAACCTGATCTTCCAAACCTTGGTCACTTTTATCGCTTTTTTCTATACCGATGTTTTCGGTATTCCACCGGGAAAAGCTTCCGTCATTATTTTTATTTGTGGCTGGGCCGGCGCATTTTTTAGCCCTGTGGTCGGCGTGCTGGCGGACCGTACTGAAACGCGCTGGGGTAAATTCCGCCCATGGATTCTCTGGACCTCCATTCCTTTTGGCGTTTTGTCGTTACTCGCGTTCAGCACGCCAGACTTCGGCGAAAACGGCAAAGTCATTTATGCATTTGTTACCTATTTCGCCCTGGTACTGATTTATTCCGCAAACAATTTGCCCTACGCCGCACTGAGTGGCGTATTGACCGGCAATATGCAGGAGCGCAACAGCCTCTCCGCTTATCGTTTTGTCGCGGTGATGGTGGCGCAATTTGTGATTCAGGCGCTGCTGCTGCCGCTGGTATTGATCGCTGGCGATGGTGACAAAGCGGAAGGTTTCAAAAACATCATGCTGATTTTCTCCTGCGTCGGCGTGGCTTTCTTCCTGATTACTTTCTTCACCACCAAAGAGCGCGTTAAGCCTGTGGTGGCGGAAAAAACCCGTATTGGCGATGACCTTAAAGATCTCGCCGGCAACCGCCCGTGGTTGATCATGCTGCTGGTGACCGTATTGATTTTTGTCGGCCTGGCATTGAAAGGCGGTAGCTACATTTATTACTTCCAGTATTACGTCAGCGAAAGCCACGCTGCGCAATTTTTGGATCAAATCGGCTTCAACGGCTTTATCAACGGTCTCAACTCCGTACTCACCAGCGCTGGCCTCACGGAATTCCAATGGCCGGAAGATCCCGCCACTTCCATGTTTAGCTTGTTTAACGCCGGCGGCATTATTCTGATGATTGTCGGTATCGGCTTTTCCAAACGTCTCGCGGATAAATTCGGCAAGCGCGACGTTTATGGCATAGGTCTGGTGGTTGCCACCGTATTTATGTTGGCGTTCTACGTATTCCCGCCAGAGGCTGTTTGGGCCATTTTTATTTCCCAGGTTCTGCACGGCTTTTTCTATGGCATCACCATTCCGCTGCTCTGGGCGATGATCGCCGACGTGGCGGATTATTCCGAGTGGAAAAACAATCGCCGCGCTACAGCGATTATTTTCTCCGCCATGTTATTTGGCCTGAAAGGCGGCTTGACCATCGGCGGCGCCCTGGTTGCGGGCTTGCTGGACCTCTACGGTTATGAAGCCAACGCCGCCACCCAAACCGCCACCGCCATCAACGGTATCAAATTGTCCGTCAGTCTTTACGCGTCCCTGCCGTTCCTGACTGCAGCCGCATTGTTGTTCTTTTACGAAATCAATAAAAACAAGGAACTCACGATCGAGCGTGAACTTGCCGAGCGTCGCCAAAAAGCCGGCGTAGCTCAGAGCGCTTAACCGTAAATTTCATTAGAAATAGAGAATTGATAATGACTCAAGAAATCCAGTATTCCGACGAGATTACCGAGAAAGCCATTTCCCAACCGTTGGTGGACCATATTTATACGGCTGACCCGTCAGCGCACGTGTTCAACGGCAAAATTTATATTTATCCGTCTCACGACATTGACGCCGGCATTCCCTTTAATGACAACGGCGATCACTTTGGCATGGAAGACTACCATGTGATCTCCCTGGACAAACCGGGTGCCCCTGCGGTGGATCACGGTGTTGCCCTGCATGTTAGAGACGTTAAATGGGCCGAGCGCCAAATGTGGGCGCCGGATGCGGCTTATAAAGACGGCAAGTATTACCTGTACTTCCCGGCCAAGCGCAAAGACGGCATTTTCCAAATCGGCGTCGCGGTCAGCGATTCCCCTACGGGGCCCTTCTCACCAGAGCCCGAAGCCATTAAAGGCAGCTACTCCATCGACCCTGCTGTTTACGGCGATGACGACGGTGAGTTCTACATGTATTTCGGCGGCATCTGGGGCGGTCAATTGCAAAAATACCGCAATAACCAATACAACGAAAAAAATGAAGAGCCGGCAGATAACGAACCTGCACTAGGGCCAATCGTTGCGAAATTAACGGCGGACATGAAAGAGTTCGCCGAAACGCCGCGAGAAATCCAAATCCTCGACGAGAACGGCAAACCCCTGCTCGCCGGAGATCACGAGCGCCGCTTCTTTGAAGCCGCGTGGGTATACAAATACAACGGTACCTACTATTTCACCTATTCAACCGGCAACACACACCTGTTGTGCTATGCCACCGGCAACAACGCATACGGTCCCTTCACCTACCGCGGCACCATCCTCACGCCGGTAGTCGGCTGGACCACCCACCACTCCGTGTGTGAATACCAAGGCAAGTGGTACCTCTTCTATCACGACTCCACTCTGTCCAAAGGTGTAACGCACCTGCGCTCAATCAAAATGACCGAGCTGACTCATGATAAAGACGGAAATATTCAGCAGATTCATCCTTACAAAATCTGATTCCTGAATAGAACCAAATTAAAGCCGACAACAAAATGTTGTCGGCTTTTTTGTGAGTTCGCTAAACGACCCCTAATACCAACAAAATAATCAATATCACCAACACCAAACCAATCCCACCTGTTGGCCCATAACCCCAAGAACGACTGTGCGGCCAAGCAGGCAAAACCCCCACTAAAATCAAAATCAAAATTACCAGCAAAATTGTTCCAACTGTCATAACCATACCCCCAAATGTTTTTGTAATACGGCTGTGCTTCGGCATTACCGTAGAACTCAAGTTAGGGGAACAACATGACGACAATCTGTGCGTTTGGGAACCTTGGTCGGTTAACTTGAAAATTTGCTGGTCGCAGGTGGCAGCGACAATTTGTAGTTTGGCGCATCGGCTGCAGGCTTGACGAGACGGACCTTAAGGGCGTAGTTTGGGGAAGTTTTGAACACGCTATGCAATCAACCACATCGCCTTCACCGCACGATAAATGCTGGGATTCATGGAAAAGAAAGATCTGCTAAGCCATTCATTAGGGAATCAGAAATCGGGCCGCTCGAATGGGATGTATTTGAAATTGATTAACTCCCACTAGATTTTTAAATCTTGTATTAGATAAAAGGAGGATCTATGCAAACCGTCTATCTTCCCCTACAGATGGCGCCAAGCAACCGGTACCAGCCCATTCTGCCGCATTGGTCTTTCAATTTTTTAAATGTAAACGCCGGGGTTTCCAGCAACGCTTCTATCGAGCAGGACGTACTGCAGAACGTAGGCAGCTATGGAAAACAAATTGGCCATCTCGCTGAAGCACTGGAAGTGGTCATAGAAAAACTAAAAATTCTCGAAGATACATCACTGACTGAGGATCAGAAGGATACGCTTAAAGTTTTTCTTGGCGATGTAGCAGCGGTTCGACAATTGAAACAGGAAAGAACTTGAATAAAAAATTGGTCATCGTCGTGGTGTTTATCGCGGCATTTATTGCAGGTGAAATTGGGACCAAGTTCGACAGTGGTGCATACGCCTATTCGTATTCAAGCAACGAGAGGGTGCATATTGGGGAATTTACTGTTGATAGAAATACTTGCGGTTTGAGCGCCAGCCAATATTAGATCCTTCGGGCACATTCATTTCTGTTACTGCATCTCACGCAGACTGATGACGGCATTGTCGCTCGCGGAGGAAACATACGCGATATTTTCAGTAATAGTGACGGTGAGATTCATTGTTTTATCGGCCAGGGCAGTAAGTGCCTGCAATTCATCAGCGGCAAAACAATGGATGTTCACTTTGGGCAAGGCGCGGATAGCAGTGCTGTTGGCCTTCCACCACACATCCAGGCCTCGACCATAGCTGAATACTTTTACCGACTGCGCTTGACTCGATGCTTTTTTAAGCCGATCCGGCGCCGGTTGCCCTACTTCAATCCACTCGAGGATGGTGCCGTTGTCATGCTTCAACCATAAATCCGGCTCATCCACCGATGACAGCCCTTTAGTAAAGGTTAAGTTTTCTGCAGCGCGATAACAAAAGGCGAGAATACGCACCATCATACGTTCAACGGTTTCTGAAGGATGTAACGCGATCGTTAAATTAAACTCAGCGTAAACTGACCGATCCATATCCGATAATGTCAGGTTCGCTTTATAGATAGTCGCTTTTTCAGCCACAGATACCTCAGGTTTATGACCAGCCTTTAAATGGAATCGCAGCTTACCAAAATGCCTATTTTTAAGGCGGATAGAAATTCTGCCGCCCTTCTCACTTCCTCACCAAAAACTCCAACCCAGCACCCGGATCTTCTTCACCTGTTACCGATGCATCTGCCGGGGCGCCAGCGGCGGCGTCGCGGCGGCTGAGTTGGCAGTCACGTTCATGGAACTCGTCATGGTGCGGGTCTGCGGGTTTTACGGTGGTTTCTTCAGGAGTTGGATTGAGTGATTTAGGCGTTGTCATGGGGAGCCTCCGTCGGGGTGATACAACTTCGACAGCCGGAAGCCCATGAATTCCACCCGCAGGCTATTTGCGCGGCCCGGCTTCCAGCACTTCGAGAATGCGCGCCAGTTCCACTGGCTTAACTAAGTGGTAATCGAAGCCGGCGGCGCGGGAGAGTTCCCGGTCTTTATCCTGCCCCCAGCCCGTCACGGCGGTGAGGACACAGCGCGCCGTGGCAGGATGCTCGCGCAGGCGGCGCGCCAGGTCGTAGCCGTTCAGCCCCGGCATGCCGATATCGAGGAAAGCGTAATCCGGGGAAAACTCAGCGGCGGCGGCGAGCGCGCTGACGCCGTCGTTGACGGTGCGCACTTGGTGGCCGAGCAAAGTGAGCAGCGACGCCATGCTGCTGACGAAATCCACGTTGTCGTCCACCAGTAAAATACGGTGCGACGCACTGGCGCCCGGCTCGGTGTCCGTCGTAACCCCAGTCGAATCTGGACATTCCGCCGTCTGCAGCGTGACGCGGAACAGGCTGCCTTTGCCGATGCCACCACTTTCCGCTACCAGCGTGCCGCCGTGTAGCTCGATCAACCGTTTGGACAGAGCCAGTCCGACCCCCAAGCCCGCATGGGTGCGCTCCAGCGAAGAGTCCACCTGGGTAAACATCTGGAAGATCTCCGGCAGCATGTCTGCCGCTATGCCGATGCCGTTATCACTGATCTCCACCACCACGTCGCCGCCAACCTTGCGGGCGACAAAGCGGATCTGCCCGCCAGCATTGGTGTATTTGGCGCTGTTGTTGAGCAGATTGGCGAAAACTTGAGACAGGCGCACGCTGTCGCCTTCGACGCACAGGGATTCATCCGGGAAAATCACTTCCAGCCTGTGGCCGCACTTTTCGATAAACGCGCTGCAGGTCTCCACTGCGGCCTGCATCACCTCTCGGACAAAAATGCGGCTGGTGCTGATAGTGAGCTTGCCGGTGGTGATGCGCGATACATCGAGCAGGTCGTCCACCAGCCGCACCATCTGGCGCAACTGGCGCTCCATGATGTCCTGGGCCTCATGCATCTGCTCGGCGTTACCACCGGCGAGACGCAGAATTCTCAGACTGTTGAGCAGCGGCGCCAGAGGGTTGCGCAATTCGTGAGCGAGGGTAGCGAGGAATTCGTCCTTGCGCCGATCCGCCTGCAGCAGCGCACGTTCGGCCGCCTGGCGCTCCGCCATTTCGTGTTCCAAAGAGCGGTTGGAGTCTTCCAGGGCACGGGCACGTTTCTCCACTTCGCTGAGCATGTCGTTGAAGGCATCCACCAGAATGCCGATCTCGTCTTCCGAAAACTTCTCCGCGCGCAAGGAGAAATCTCGTTGCTGCATCACTTCCCGGGCGACATTGGTAACCGCGAACAACGGTCGTGTGAGAGCGGTCTGCAGCCAAATGGAAATCAGCAGTGCCAAACTCATACTCGCCGCCATCACACAGATCAGAATCAACGCATAGTTAGTCAGCCTTGCACGCGCTTCGTAGCGGGCCTGAATGTAGACAGAGCCGATAGAACTGCCGTTTTTAATGATGGGATGGATCACCGCAATACGGTCACCCTGGATGACATAACCGGTGTCACTTCCGGGTGGCAACAACGGTTGAGAGCGCTCGTCAGTCGCTGAATAACCGGCGAATATGTCACCGGTCGCGGTATAGATGGCAGCCTGCAGAATCGAGCGCCGGGTGCTGAGCAGATTGAGGTTTTCCCGTGCGGTTTGCGGATCATCGAATTCCAGTGCCGGGGCGCTGACTTCGGCGATGATATTGGCCTGGGTAGTGAGGTCCTTGACCCAGGAGTCGTGATAAGTGCGCAGATCGTAGATCAGCATCACCAAGCCGTAGGCCGACAATGCCAGGAAGGTGGTGGCAAGTACCACCAGCATGAGTTTGCGCGATACGGAGCGCTGTATGTATCGGGTGATCATCACGGTGCGCCGGTCTCCACGTAGGAAGCCACGCTCAATAAGCGCGCGCTCAGTTTGATCTTGTGGGCATTGGCGTTAGCCAGAGAGATATCAAAACCGATGCGATCATCGATGAGGCGGAAGTTGATCACACTGCCGAGATTCAAGCCGCGATCAATTTCTGTCACGGTCACCATGCTGTGCTCCCGTGCCCGGCGAATCAGCCGGCTGTGCAGGGTGTCGCTGTACTCGTCGCCGATAAACAAAAGGTGAATATGGTTCAGGTCGGATTTGCTGGTGACCTTCTGCACCACAATCGGCCGTTCATTAATAGTGCGGTCCTGGGTGAGATGACGCAGCTCCGTCGCCACCTCTGCGGCCCCAGCCACCGCGATGACGTAGGAGGATGCCGGCGTGGCAAATGCCTCCGCCGACCATTCCACATAACCGAGAAACTTGTAGAGCATGGCCGCCTTTACTTGGCGCTCCAAATTAATGTCACTAACCCCTTGCGCCACTGCGGCGAACGACAAGCAGGCGAGCAGCAAAATCCAGATCAGCGATTGCAACCAGCGCGGGCGAAGGCTGGTCGTGTGGATTACAGCTCCCATAACACCTTCACATAAAGCGCGCGACGGTATTCGTTATAGGTCGGCGCGGAGCCAAATTCTGGATGGGCATCATCCAGCAGATTCTGTCCCACCAATGACAGCTCCGTGCCCGGTCCTAGTCGCCAACCGCAGCGCAGGTCGAGGGTCGAATAGGCAGGCGTCGCTGTGGCAGGTGCGCCAAGGGCGCCGACGTGGCGGAAAAAGGCTTCCACCTCGAGGCTGTCAGTGAGTGCCAGGGATGAGCGGAGCTGCCAATACACATCGGGATCGCGATTGGCGAAACCGGTGGCGCTCAGGCTATCCGTGCTTTGCGGCAGCACGTCCAAGTCCACTTCTTGTGCGACAAACCCCGCGCTCAAGCGCCAGTGATCGGTAACCTGCCAGCCACCCCAAAATTCCATGCCATAGGCCTCGGCCTCGGCCAGGTTGCCGAAGCGAGTGTCGCCGTCAGCGTCACTCTCCAAGGTGCGCAGGCGGTCGTAACGGCCAAAGAAAAGTGTCGTGGAAAACGATAGATGGTCCCAGAGTTGAGCGCGGTAACCAAATTCGGCTACCTCGGCGATTTCCGAGCGGAAGTCGTGGTTGCCTGCATGACGGTAGTCCGGCTGACCAGCTACTACATCCGGCTGTCCCGGGACGTATAAATCACTGTCGAAACGCGACGGCGAGCGCACCGAGCGCGACAGCGCGCCCCAAAGTAGATAGCTGGCCCGGTGCGGCGCGTAGGACAAACGAATATTCGGTAACGACTCCCAGCCGGTATATGGGTTGCGTTCGAACTTGACACCCAGGGTTAAATGCACGGCATCGAAAAGGCCTATATCGTTCTGCGCAAACAGATTCGCCCAATTCATGGCTTTATGCGGCGGCAGGATTGCATAGGCGGTGCCGCTGGTGAGCTCATCATCGGCATAGCGATAGCCGCCGCCCCAGATCAAATTGTGGCGGCGCCCCACGCGCAAGCCGTGTTGCAGATCGATATCAAGCGTATTCAAGCGCTCATCAAACGAGCCCGGCTGATAGCGGTGGTAGTGATCTAAATACACCTGCGCCATGGCTTCGCCATCATTGTCCAGAGGCTGCTTGAGACGCGCGAGCAGGTTTGCACCGGTGACTTCCACATTGTCGAGATTGCGCTGCTGCATCCGGGCGCGCAAAACATCACCCTGCAGCGTGAGATGGCGGCTGTCGCCCAGCCAGTCGGAACGGAAACCCGCTAGGGTGCGATACAAACCGGAGCTACTGGCCTCTCCTGTGGCAGAGAGCACGTCATCATGGTGATGATGCTTGGCATACGCGCGGAGATGTCCCTCGTCACCCACTTGTCCACCATAACGGGCGACCACCTGACGCTCTTCCATACTGCCGCCGACTGCCACGAGCCCGCCCTGGGTCGCCCCAGCGGGTTTAGTGGTAATGCTGATAACACCATTGACCGCGTTGGCACCCCATAAGGTGGAGCCGGGTCCGCTGACCACTTCGATGCGCTCCACATCCTCCAGCACCACGTCCTGAGACCCCCAAAACACACCGGAAAATAGCGGCGAGTACACCGTGCGACCGTCAATCAGCACCAGCAATTTATTGGCGATGGAATTGTTAAATCCCCGGGCGGAAATGGCGTAGTTGCGCGCATCCACCCGCGCCACCTGCAGATTGGGTGCAAGACGCAGCGCTTCCGGCAGTGAGGTGGCGCCGGAACGGCGGATATCTTCGCCAGTGATGACGTAAATGGATGCGGCTGCGCTACTGACAGGTGCTGGCCGCCGTGATACGGAAGTGACCGGTAAGCGGGCGAGTTCTTCGATGGAGAGATCCGCCAGCGAGAGCGGTTGGGAATCTTGCGTCTGCGCATGGCTAGGAAGCGCAACGGCGATAGCTGCGACAAGAGCGAGCATTGACAGGTCAAAATTGGCGGTGTGGCGCAACAACCAGTGATCCTCAGTACGAAGCCGTTCGTCTCTCGCATTCGGCACCCTGAACAGCGTGCTGATCTATGACCTGTCAGCGCTCGAAGCGTCCGTCAGCGAATGGTCACGCATCATAAACCATCGCGAAATCGAAAGCATCGCAGGCAATGTGCGCCAACTCATTGAATTTGCTAAAAAACCGTAACGGAACGCGTTATGTTCCGCTGGCCTGCGCTCAATTTGTCAGGAGGATTAGGACGCCTCGCCGTCGAATAGATGGCCGAGTTTGCCGCGTTTGGTCTCCAGATAATTCTGATTGTGAGGATTGCGCCCGGTCTCGTGCTTCAGGCGTTCCACGACTCTCACGCCTTGCTCTTCCAGGGCTTTGATCTTGCGGGGATTGTTCGTCATCACCTTCACTTCTCGAATGCCGAAGTGTTCAAACATGGGCCGCAACAGCGAATAGTCGCGCATATCCGCGCCGAAGCCGAGGGCTTCGTTGGCCTGCACGGTATCCGCGCCTTTGTCTTGCAGGTGGTAAGCGCGGATTTTGTTGAGCAGACCAATGCCGCGCCCTTCTTGGCGTAAATAAAAAATCGCACCGCGGCCGGCGAGAGCGATTTTGTGCATGGCCGCCTGGAGCTGGGCACCGCAATCGCAGCGCAGACTGAACAATGCGTCGCCGGTCAGGCATTCGGAGTGCACCCGGATCAACACCGGCTCCGGCGTGCGCACATCGCCCATGGTCAGCACCACATGCTCCTTGTCCGTCGCGGAGTCGCTGAAACCGTGCATTTCAAACATGCCCCAGGGGGTGGGCAATTTGGAGGATTCAATATAGGTAATCGCCACTTCGCAACCTCAAGCGGGCTCAGCCCGTCAGATAAATCAGTATCTGCAGACAAGCCGCCGCCGGCACCGCCGCAAGTACATCATCGAGCATGATGCCGAAGCCGCCGCCGACGCGCCGGTCGATCACGCCGATTGGCCAGGGTTTGACCATATCGAAAATGCGGAACAGAACAAAACCGGCCAGCACCCAATACCACTCCAGGGGCACGGCGGTCATGGTGAGCCAGAAACCGACGAATTCGTCCCACACAATGCCGCCGTGGTCGTGCACGCCGAGTTTGTGCGCGGTGCGGTGACAAAAGTAGATGCCGAGTAGAAACGTCACCACTAGCATGGCGACATACATGGGCAGCGGCAGAAAGTATGCAGCCAGGACGTAGAAAGGAATCGCAGCGAGAGTGCCCATGGTGCCGGGCACCCAGGGCGCCAGACCTGAGCCAAAACCAAAAGCCAAGAGCGCGGCGGGGTCGCGCAACAGGTCGCGCAGGTGCGGATTTGCCTCAGCCAAAATGGTTATACCCTCTGCGCTCCAGCTCCACGGGCTTGCCGTTTTTCAGCAGAAGCAATTCATGTTTATGCGTGATTTTGCCGATGGCGGTGGCGACTATGCGGCCCTCGGCAATCCACTCTTTGACTTTCTCGACCTGATCGCGTGGCACGGTAAAACACAGTTGATAGTCATCACCGCCGGTCAATGCCCACTCCTGGGCCCGGTCTTCCGACGTGTATTTGCGCCAGTGTTCGGAAATCGGCAGGCGCCCCAGGTCAACCATGGCGCCCACGCCACTGGCTTCACAGATTTTGCTCAAGTCAGCGTAGAGGCCATCGGAAATATCGATAGCCGCCGAGGCCGTACCGGCCAGTAGTTCACCTACCAGAATCCGCGGCGTCGGGGCGTAAAAACGCTTGAGCAGATAACTGAACGAGCCGGTTGCCACAGTCAGTTTCTTCTGGATCACCGCTAGTGCCGCGGCGCCGTCGCCGAGATTGCCGGTGACATAGATGACATCATCCGGGCGGGCGCCGGCGCGGCGCAATGCCTGGCCCGGCTCCACTGAACCGTGCACCTGCACAGTAATGCTGAGCGGGCCGCGAGTGGTGTCGCCGCCGATCAGGCAGCATTCATAGTGGTTGGCGATAGAGAACACCCCGTCGGCGAAGCCAGCCACCCAATCCTGATCCAGGTCCGGTAGTGTCAGCGCCAAAGTAAACCAGTGCGGGCGCGCACCCATGGCAGCCAAATCACTCAAAGCCGCACACATCACCCGCGTGCCTATGCGATCGGGAGCAGTGCCCTTGGGGAAATGCACACCGTCTACCATGGTATCGATCGACATCACCAACTGCCGCCCTTCCGGGGGGCATACCACCGCGCAATCGTCGCCTATGCCGAGCAGCACATCACTGCTGATGGCGGCGCGGGCGAAGTAGGTATTGATGAGGCCGAATTCATCCACGGTTTATTCCCCTCCACGCCGTGCGGCTTGGACTTCCACCAGGCGCAGACGTCCGGCGACCCGGTCCAACACGCCATTCACGAATTTATAGCTGTCGGTGGCGCCGAATTTTTTCGCCAGCCGCAGACCTTCGTTGATTACGACTTTATAAGGCACATCCACGCGAAAGCGCAGTTCATAGGTGCCCATGCGCAGCAGCGCCAGGCTGATGGGATCAATTTCATTCAAAGACAGATCGGTGACGAAAGGCAAAAAGTCGGTTTCAATCACTGTTAAATTGGCTGGCACTTGATGCAGCAATTCGCGGAAATAGGCGGTATCGACATTGCTCATGTCATTGTCCGCGTAAAATTCCGCCTCTATGACGTTGAGAGGATTTTTGCTTACCGACCATTGGTAAAGGGCCTGCATAGCGTAATGGCGCGCCTTGCTGCGCAGGGCCGGTAAGTTTTGTTGATCAATATTGCTCATAGTGCTCGCTCGTGAGGCTCCCGCCGCAAAATTCAAAGTTGGTCCAACAGGGAAACCATTTCGAGCGCAGTTAAGGCCGCCTCAGCGCCTTTGTTGCCCGCCTTGGTGCCAGAGCGTTCGATGGCCTGCTCGATGGTATCCACCGTCAACACGCCAAAGGTCACCGGGATGCCGGCGTCCAGGGATACCTGGGCCAAGCCCTTGGTACATTCACCCGCGACGTATTCGAAGTGTGGCGTACCGCCGCGGATGACCGCGCCTAGTGCGACGATGGCGCTGTAACGGCCGGCGCGTGCCAGCTTTTGTGCCGCCAGCGGCATTTCAAAGGCGCCCGGGACATAAACGATCTCAATCTGATCGTTCTTAACGCCATGCCGACGCAGCGCATCAAGGGCGCCCTCTTTCAAATGCTCCACCACAAAACTGTTCCAGCGGCTGACCAGCAGGACGAATTTGCCGTCCGCCGATTGGAAGTTACCTTCAATGACTTTCATAGGATTCTCGTATCTCAGTGTTCAAACGTTTTGCTACAAGTTCAAAGATTTTGAATGTATTCCAGCACTTCCAGGTTGAACCCGGAGATGGCGTTGAAGCGGTAGGGCGCACTCATCAGTCGCATCTTTTGGACACCGAGATCCTGCAATATCTGCGATCCGGTACCCACTTGTTTGTACGCCAGCTGACGGCTGGGGCGACGCGGCTTGCCGGTCATGATCCAGTCGATGCTTTCTTCAATTTCCTCGGTGGTCTCGTTGTGGCAGATCAGCACCACCACACCCTTGCCTTCCGCGGCGATCTTTTGCATTGCGGCCTGACAGGTCCAGGGCTTTTCATCACCCACTTCACCGGGCCAGAGCGCCATTAGGTCCCGCGCGGTGCTGCCCACATGCACCCGCACCAGGGTGGGTTCCGTCGGATCTATAGTGCCTTTGACCAGCGCGAAATGACGCTCATTGCGGGCACCGTCCAAATAAGTCCGCAGCACAAAACCGCCGTAGAGTGTTTGCACTTGGCGCTCGTTGACGCATTCCACGGTTTTTTCATGCACCGTGCGATATTGGATCAGGTCGGCGATGGTACCGATTTTCAGCCCGTGCTGCCGGGCGAACACCTCCAAATCGGCGCGGCGCGCCATGGTACCGTCATCGTTCATGATTTCAACGATCACTGCTGCAGGCTCTAATCCCGCCAGGCGCGCGAGATCACAGCCAGCCTCTGTATGGCCAGCGCGGGTAAGGACACCGCCGGGTTGGGCCATCACCGGGAAAATATGGCCCGGCTGCACTATGTCTTTGGGTTCGGCATTTTTGTTGACCGCCGCCAACACCGTGCGGGCGCGATCGGCAGCGCTGATCCCCGTGGAAACCCCTTCCGCTGCTTCGATCGATACCGTGAAATTGGTGCGGTGGCTGGCGTGATTCTCTGCCACCATCAATGGCAAGCCCAACTGGCGGCAGCGCGCCTCGGTCAGAGTTAAACAGATCAACCCGCGGGCGTTGCGCGCCATAAAGTTGATGTCCTCCGGCCGCACCATCTCCGCCGCCATAATCAAATCGCCCTCATTCTCGCGATCCTCATCATCCATGAGGATCACCATCTTGCCCTGGCGGATGTCTTCGATGATTTCAGCGGTGCTATTGAGATTCACGAATCGCTCCTGTGAATACTGATAAATGCGCTATGACCCCAAGGGATCACTTATAAAACCCATTTTCCGCCAGAAATGCCGCCGTAATCCCCAGCGCCTCTGCCTGGGCCGCCTTGTCGCCCAGCAGCAGTCGCTCCAGGTAACGCGCGATTACGTCCACTTCCAGGTTCACCCGCGTGCCCACTTGGTAGTGTTGGATCACTGTTTCCTG
>JBQGED010000343.1:0-7114 GCA_052039425.1 Sphingobacterium griseoflavum
GCGAGCCGCTGGCAGGTGCGCTTGTTGGGCGCATGCAGATACGCCACCCGCAACCCGGCACCGAAACACTTGGACAGGCCGGTGATGTAGTAGGTGATCTCTGGAGCGAGATCGGCAAACGCCACCGGATTCTTTTTCGGCAGCCCAGAGTAGGCGTCGTCCTCAATGATGGGAACGCTATAGCGCAGAGCCACATCCGCCAGGGCTTCGCGGCGGCGTTGGGGAATCGTCCAGGTGGTGGGATTTTGCAAGGTGGGATTGACGTAGAGCGCCCGCACCGTGCCGGTTTTGCACAGATCCTCAAACGCCTTCACCGCCGGCCCATCCTTCCCGCCCGGCAGTGGTTGCAACGGAATATCCAACTGCGCGGCTATGGCCTTTAAACCGGGATAAACCAGACTCGGCGTGCATACCACGCCATTGCCGCGCACCAGCAGGCTGAGCAAACCCACCAGCGCCGAGTGAATTCCAGGGCACACCAGCAGCCGATCCACGCTGGTATTTTTGACGGTGCGCGCGAGCCAATATTGCGCGGCTTCTTTATCCAGATCGCTGCCGCCAAAATCCTGATAGCGAAATAACCCGTACAAATCGCAACTGCTAAATAAATGCAGAGCGCCATGACGCACCTGCTCCAACAGCCCGCTCAAATCCGGTTCGGCCGGCAGGTTCATGGTCATTTCAAAACTGCTGCTGCCGCTGAGTGGCAGAGTCGAGGTTTTGCCTTTTACAAAAGTACCCATTCCCGGGCGAGAATCGATCAGGCCGCGCCTGCGCGCCTCGTTATAACCGCGCGCGGCGGTGGTGTAATTCATCTCCAAAGCGTCCGCCAGATCCCGCAGCGGTGGCAGACGATCACGTATCTGCAGGCTGCCATCGTCGATCTCCGTCGCGATTATGTCTGCGATTTTCAAATACGCCGGCCGCTCCCGATCGTTTTCCAGCTTGCCGCGCCAGCGTTGCATTTGTGCCTTCATAAGTCATCCACAGCGAAAAAGAAGATTTCTGTTATGCAATCAATCTGCCGAATTGGAGCAGATTGATTGCATAGGAAATTTGCTTTTGATTGCAAAAAATTGTGCTGGAAAGAGGTGCGCGAAAGCGATTTCTGAATCGATATGGTGCATTTCTTTTAAGAACTTCTATCCAGAGTTCCCCTTGCTGTGGCGCTATTGCAGAAAATTTTTGCGCCGCAAGTTTTTGCTCGCTTTGATTGATTGCATCTTGATTGCATGCAACCCGATTTTTGATGGCATGAGCGTTGCTCAAGCACTTTTCGATTCATCAATGTTTGTTCCGCTTTCTATTTCAATTTTTCTCTTTGGAGTCCATGCCATGCCCGCCGTTACAACCCCTGCACACAAGAAAGGTGATTTTTTTGTCGATTACGAAGAAAAGGTTTTTGAGGATGTAAAAGCGCAGCCAGGACAAAAAGCCCTCGTTACTTTCCATACCGTTGCTTTCGAAGGTTCAATCGGCTTTGTGAATATCCTGCAGGCCATACGCCTGCAGCGCAAAGGTTTTGAAACGTCTATTTTGTTGTACGGACCTGGCGTTACTCTCGGTGTGCAACGAGGCTTTCCCACCATTGGAGATGAAGCGTTTCCCGGCCATATGAATTTCAATAACAATTTGCAGAAATTTATGGGCGAGGGTGGCAAAGTCTATTGTTGTCGTTTTGCGCTACAAGCACTTTATGGCCACGGCGAGCCCTCATTGATGGAAGGTATTCGCCCCATTAATCCTCTCGATGTATTGGATCTGAAATTACTGCATGTGCGCGACAGCGCTGTAATCATTGACACCTGGACGGTTTAATCCTTCATCCTGAAAAGGCACTGAATTATGGCAAGCCGGACTCTGCGCGCTGCGGCAGCGCAAATATCTCCCGATCTGGAGCGCGCGGAAGCCACGCTCGTTAAAGTGCTTGGCGCTATGGAAGAAGCCGCGGGCAAAGGCGTGCAGCTGATGGTTTTTCCAGAAACCTTCGTGCCTTACTATCCGTATTTTTCTTTTGTTTATCCGCCAGTGACGGCGGGTAAAGCGCATTTGAAACTTTACGATCAGTCCGTCGTAATTCCCGGACCTGTCACTCAAGCAGTAGCAGAGCAGGCGCGCGCTTATCAAATGGTGGTGGTGCTCGGTGTCAACGAGCGCGATCACGGCTCGCTTTACAACACGCAACTGATTTTTGATGCGGATGGGGAATTGCGACTGAAACGCCGCAAAATTACGCCCACTTATCACGAGCGCATGATTTGGGGACAGGGTGATGCCGCGGGTTTAAAAGTGGTGGATACCGCTGCAGGAAAACTCGGCGCGCTCGCCTGCTGGGAACATTACAACCCACTGGCGCGTTACGCACTTATGGCGCAGCACGAAGAAATCCACTGTGCACAATTTCCCGGTTCCATGGTGGGGCCGATATTTGCGGAGCAGATGGAAGTCACCATTCGCCATCACGCGTTGGAATCCGGCTGCTTTGTGGTAAACGCCACGGGCTGGCTCACCGATGCGCAAATTGAATCCATCACACCGGACTCGAATTTACAAGCTGCCCTGCGCGGCGGCTGCCACACCGCAATTATTTCCCCGGAGGGTCGCCATCTTGCTGCGCCGCTGACGGAAGGCGAGGGAATTTTAATTGCGGATCTGGATTTTTCCCTGATCACCAAACGCAAGCGCATGATGGATTCTGTCGGCCACTACGCCCGGCCGGAATTATTGAGTTTGTGGATCAACGACCGGCCCGCCCAGCCAACCACAAATATCAGCCAGCAATCTGAAAAATCGGCGGAACCATTATGAATTCCATTGCGACCTCACCAATATCCGAGCGGCTGATTACCGAATTGCAAACCCGTGGCCTGCGTTTACAAGGGCCGGAGCAGGAACATGTGAGCCGGCGCGGTGGTGCTGGCCCGTCCGACCATCAGGCTCGCACCCTCGACGGCACAACGGTTATGGTGCCGGTCTATACGCAGTCGGCCTGGAATTCGCCCTTTACCTTAAAGTCGGAAGAAAATGGCAGTACCAAATTGCTGCATGAATTAATTCCGGTGGCTGAAGTTGGCTTTGCCACTGGCCCCAAGTTTTATCAACGGAAAACTGCCGACGGAATTCCCTATTCCTATATTGCAACGCTGCACAGTCGCGATGTCCTCGCCACTACGGTTTTGCAAACCTGCATCCGCTACGAAAGCCGGCGCAAAACCTGTCAATTTTGTTCCATCGGCCAATCACTAGCTGCAGGTCGCACCATTGCGCGCAAGACGCCGCAACAATTGGCGGAAGTAGCCAAAGCAGCGGTGGAATTGGATGGCGTTAAACATATGGTGATGACCACCGGTACACCACCCACCCGCGACCGCGGCGCCAGTATTTTGTGTGAGAGTGCAATGGCGGTGAAAGCGGCGGTGGATTTACCGATTCAAGGTCAGTGCGAACCACCGGACGATGCCATTTGGTTCAGCCGCATGAAAGAGGCCGGTATAGATGCATTGGGTATGCATTTGGAAGCGGTAACACCTGAAGTGCGCGCGCGAGTGATGCCGGGCAAAGCGAGTGTTTCCATCAATGAATATATGCAGGCTTTTTCCGATGCGGTGGTGGTGTTCGGTCGCGGTCAGGTGAGCACCTATATTCTCGCCGGTCTCGGCGATTCCGCAGAGTCCATTTTGGAAATTTGCGAGCGTCTGGTGAAGCTCGGGGTTTATCCCTTTGTTGTTCCCTTTGTGCCGATTCGCGGAACACCGATGGAAGATCACCCGGCACCGAGCTCCGATTTTATGGAAAGTATTTTGCGACCACTGGGAAATTTGTTGCAGCGGGAAAATCTGCATTCGCGGGATATCAAAGCTGGATGCGGGAAGTGTGGAGCGTGCTCGACATTATCGCGTTATGAATAAGGGCGATTGTTAATTTCTGCCACCGCTGCGGAACTCCGGGAACTGCTTCTGGGACCGCCACGAGTATGTCCCTATAGGCTCCCTCACCGACTTCCCTGTCGGTGAGGGTCCCAGAAGCAGTTCCCGGATCTCCTTCCCCCATGCTCCCGGGGACTCTCGCTCGATCAATCTTTTTTTAACGAAAGAGGATAAATATGCCCGCCCAAACCTACGCAGAATTCACCATCAAATGGGTCACGCTTGCATGGGAAGCCGAACAAGCCTATGAATTGCGCCGCAAGGTTTTCTGCGCTGAGCAGGGCATATTTACCGCAACCGATGTAGATGCAACCGACGCGCGCGCGCAATTATTGGTTGCGATCGGCAGCTGGGGTGGTTGGCATGATCGCGTGGTGGGAACAGTGCGAATTCACCGCGAAGGCAGCGATCGCGACAATATCTGGTACGGTTCGCGCCTTGCTGTCGATCCCGACTATCGCAAGGTTGGCCAACTTGGCTCCACATTAATCAAACTCGCCGTCTCCAGCGCCAGAGCACTTGGGTGTGAAAAATTTTTCGCCCATGTGCAAAGCCAAAATGAAAAATTATTCCAACGCCTGCATTGGCAAACCCACGAGCATCTGGAAATTCGCAATCGTCCCCACGTTTTTATGCAGGCGGATTTACAGCAATATCCGCCGTGCCATGACCCGCGCAGCGGCTTTGTAATACACGCGCGCCAAACCGAAGTCAGCGACTGGCCGAATTATATTCTCGATCAGCCACAAGCAATCATGACCAGAGCCGAGGTGGCCGGACGTGTCTGAACATTCGCTGCGCGCATTACTCGATCACGTTCGTGATTACGCCGGCGTGCAGCAAAAAAATGATATTCAACAGCTCGCCGCGATTTTGCGTGATGCAGTGCCGCCGGAATATCCCAACGGGGATGACTGCGCCGCGCTCGCCACGACCGATGGTTATCAATTATTGGCGATTGAAGGATTTATCAACCGCTTTGTGGAAGCCGATCCCTGGTTCGCCGGCTGGTGCGGCCTGATGGTGAATATCAGCGATATAGCGGCTATGGGCGGCTGGCCGGTGGCGGTGGTCAATGCAGTTTGGGCGCGACAGGGCCCGTATGCGGAAAAAATCCTGCAGGGCATGGTGGCCGCTTCCCAGGCTTATCAAGTGCCGATCGTCGGTGGTCACACCAATCTGCGTAGCCAGCAGGAACAATTATCCGTCGCCATTTTGGGCAAGGCGCAGCAACTGCTCAGCAGTTTTGCGGCGCAACCCGGGCAAAATATTATTGCCGCCGTGGATTTGCGCGGTGCGTATCGCGAGCCGTTTTTAAATTGGAATGCCGCGACCGAAGCGCCGCCGGAGCGTTTGCGCGCCGATCTCGCACTATTGCCGGAAATTGCCCGCGCAGGTCTTGTCTCCGCTGCAAAGGATATTAGTCAAGCCGGTATTCTCGGTACTTTGGCGATGTTGCTGGAGAGTTCGAAAGTAGGAGCAGCGGTGCAACTGGAAAAAATTCCCCGACCGCAAAATGTCGCTTGGCCAGATTGGTTATGTAGCTTTCCAAGTTTTGGCTTTCTGCTGACGGCGAGTCCAGAAAAGACCCCGGAACTCCTGCAATGTTTTGCGTCGCGTGACATTACTGCAGCAGTGATTGGCGGCGTCACGCTGGAGCGACGCTTTTGGGTGGAATCCGCCACGGAGCGCGAATTATTTTGGGATTTGCAGGCGCAGGGATTTGTCGGTCTGTAATTTCGTATTTGTGAGAGCTTATTTATGCCTGCCATGCATTTTTATGTTACCTGGCCTGATGGTAGTGAAGAGCGCTGTTATTCGCCTTCCACTGTGATCACGGAGTTTCTGCAGCCTGGAACGGCCTATACCGTTGCGGAATTTTTCACTTTGAGTGAACAAGCATTGCTGGAAGCCAGCAATCGTGTGCAGAAAAAATACGGATTTCACTGCTCCAGCGCTATGGATCAATTGGCGCAGATTCAGGAAAAGGTCGGCTATTTTCAGAATATGCTCGGCCAGCAAGTTACCGTAACCAAAATTATTCCCGCCTGAGTTGTTATTTATGAGTACAGCGAACCAACATTACCCAGTCATTATTGTCGGCGGCGGTCAGGCGGGACTCTGTGTCAGTTATTACCTGCAGCAACGCGATATCGCCCATCTGATTTTGGAAAAAAAGACGCTGATGCACACCTGGAGTGAACAGCGCTGGGACAGCTTTTGTCTGGTGACACCCAATTGGCAGTGTGACCTGCCGGATCATCCCTATCGAGGTGATGATCCGGATGGGTTTATGGTGAAGGATCAGATCATCGAATATCTGCGCGACTTTGCGGCAAAAGTGGCTGCGCCGGCACTGGAGCAGACTTCTGTACAGCGGGTTACTCGTGTCGGCGATCAGTTTCAAGTGGAGACATCCGCGGGAATTTTTTCCGCCGATCAGCTGGTGGTGGCAACCGGCTCCTACCAAATACCGGTCATTCCGGAATACGCAGCGCGTCTACCGGCAGATATTCATCAGGTGCACGTCGGTGATTATAAAAATCCCGCGCAGTTGCCGGAAGGCGCGGTATTGGTGGTGGGCAGCGGGCAGTCCGGCGCGCAGATTGCGGAGGATCTGCATTTAACCGGACGCAAGGTTTATCTCGCGGTTGGCAATGCGCCGCGTTGTGCGCGTTTTTATCGCGGCAAAGATGTGGTGCGCTGGTTGGCGGAAATGGGGTATTACGAAATTTCGGTGATGGATCATCCACTGCGCGAAGGTGTGCGCGATAACACCAATCATTACGTGACTGGCCGCGACGGCGGGCGCGATATCGATCTGCGCAAATTTGCACTGGAGGGAATGGGATTATTCGGCCCGCTGCACGACTTTGACGGCGCGGATTTTATGTTTCAGCCAAAGCTCGCGGAAATGCTCAATCACGCCGACGCGGTGTACAACAACATCAACAGTCGTATCGATCAATACATTTCATTGCACGGCATAAGCGCGCCGCCGCCGAGCCAATATCAGGCGGTTTGGCAACCGCCGGTTGAGCGCAGTCGATTAAATCTTGCCGAGAGCGCTATCACCAGTGTGGTCTGGTGTGTCGGGTTTAAACCGGATTACGACTGGCTGGAATTACCAGTGTTCGACAGCCGCGGTTATCCGGCGCATCAACGCGGCGTTACGGCCGAACGCGGCG
>JBQGED010000344.1:0-12628 GCA_052039425.1 Sphingobacterium griseoflavum
CGCCGATGAAGCCATGTATAAAGTCAAGCAAGCCGGGCGCGGCAGCTGGCAACTCGCGTAATGATCATCGAATGGTAATTGTCACTGTTACATGATCGGACCATTCTGGGCCCCGCACCGCACATTTTCCATTGCTTTCACCAGTAAGCCAAGATTATGCAAAATAAAGTGCATTGTGCGAAAATTGCGAACAATTTTGCCATTTATTGACGTGGTGTGCTGCCAGTTGTGGCAAAATTTCTGGTCGTAATGGCTGTTTGTGGTGGATAGTTAACTCAGCTGAGGTGACTGCGAATAAAATCCAATTGTTTAACACCTCAGTGCGACGCAATAAATTTCGCCGCACTTTCATAATAATGAATGGTGACCCCATGATGCGAATCCGGACCCAAGCAATTGCTTGTTTTCTTTTTCTTGTCAGCCTGATTTTTTTCGCCGGCTGCACAGGGCCAAAAACCGCGCATGATTTATCAGCGCAGGTGACCAAAGATACGCACGGTATTACCATCAACCTGCGTAATGGCGCGGTCAAAAAACTGCGTTTGCAAGTGTATGCGGATGATATTGTGCGGGTCACCGCGACGCCACAGATGGATTTTTCCAACTTGCCGGATTATTTGATGGTAGTGGCTGAACCGGAAATCGTGCCTTTTACTGTCTCGTCTACGCCGACAATAGTGGAGCTGAAAACCCGCAGCCTGATTGCGCGGGTGGATCTCGCTTCAGGGAAAGTAGCGTTTTTTGATTATCTGGGCAATCCGTTATTGGCAGAGGCCGACAGGGGCACCTTTAGCAATGTTGTCGACGACCCCGGCCAGGAAGACACGGATTCCTATTCCGTGCAGCAAAGCTTTCTTGCCGATGCCGGCGAAGGTTTTTACGGCCTGGGTCAGCAGCAGGACGGTTTGGTCAATTACGCCGGCCATCCTGTGGAACTTACCACTCACAATCTGGAAATCGCCATTCCATTTCTGGTTTCCAGCAAAAATTATGGGGTTCTGTGGAATAACGCCGCGGTGAGCCGTTTTGGTAATCCGCAACCCGTAGCGCCGCTGGCGGAAGGTTTTGATCTTTTCGATGTCAGCGGCAAAAAAGGCGGTTTGACCGTAACTTATTTTGATGGCGACAACCGCTTGCTCAGCCGCGTCGAAACCGATCCCAATTATCAATTTCTCAAACGTGCCGACCAGCGCGAATTTCCTCTCCCCGCCGAAGCGGTCGCAGCGCAAAATCTGCGAGTCGTAATTGAAGGCAGCCTGCAGGCGAAAGCCAGCGGGAAATACACTCTACAAATGTATTCCAGTGGCTATGCCAAACTCGCCATCGACGGCGATATTAAATTGGATCGCTGGCGCATGAACTGGAACCCCTGGTATCACTCGGTGGATCAGGTCTGGCAACAAGGTGAGAAAAAAGCCATTTCTGTAGAGTGGACGCCCGGCGGTGGTTATTTGCGTTTATTGCAGAACGGGCCGCAACCGCAAGGGCGAGTATCCTTTGCCAGCGACACCGGCAAAGCTATCGATTATTTTTTCTGTCGCGGGGATAACAAGGATCAGGTCATCAGCGCATACCGTCAGTTGACTGGCAAAGCGGTGCTGTTACCCAAATGGGCCTATGGCTTCTGGCAGAGCCGGGAGCGTTATAAAACTCAGCAGGAAATTCTCGATGTGTTGAAGGAATATCGCGAGCGCAAAATTCCCATCGACAATATTGTTCTCGACTGGTCCTACTGGCCGGAGAATGCCTGGGGTAGCCACGATTTTGATCCACAATTTTTCCCCGATCCCAAAGGCTTAGTGGACGGCGTGCACGCCATGAACGCCAATATCATGATTTCCGTGTGGCCGAAGTTCTATCCGGAAACCGAGCATTACCAGGAGCTCAATGCCAAGGGCTACATGTTTAATAAAAATATTGATGATCGCAATTTCGACTGGATAGGCGAGGGCTACCTCAATACGTTTTACGACGCCTTTTCACCGGAAGCGCGGGAGATTTACTGGCGGCAGCTCGATAACAAAATTAATTCCCTGGGCTTTGATGCTTGGTGGTTGGATGCAACCGAGCCGGATATTCACTCCAATTTGAGTTTCAGCCGGCGCAAGGAGTTGATGACACCCAATGCACTCGGCACAGGTGCGGAATATTTTAATGCCTACGCACTGCCGCATGCGGAAGCCGTTTATGAAGGTGATCGCAATTCCGATCCAAATAAACGCGTATTTATTTTGACGCGTTCAGGCTTCGGCGGTATTCAACGTACGGCTTCTGCGATTTGGAGCGGTGATATTGTGTCGCGCTGGGCTGATTTGAAAGATCAGATCGCCGCAGGTATTGGTGTGGGTTTATCTGGCATGCCCAATTGGACATTCGATATCGGCGGATTTACACCGGAGGATCGTTTTCGCCGCGGTAAAAATGGCGCAGTTGGCGCAGTGAGTGACATGGATGCGGGTCACGTGGATGAGTGGCAGGAGCTGAATACCCGCTGGTTCCAATTCGGCGCTTTTGCGCCGCTGTTCCGCTCTCACGGGCAAAATCCCTACCGGGAAATTTTTAATATCGCCGAGCGCGGTAGCGATGCATACGCGAGTATGGTGTGGTACACCAAACTGCGCTATCGGTTATTGCCTTACATTTATTCCGAGGCCGGGAATATGTATCACCAAGATGGCACCTTGATGCGTGGGCTGGTAATGGATTTTGGCGGAGACCCGGCGGTCAAGGATATTGCCGATCAGTATATGTTTGGCCCGGCATTTTTGATTGCGCCAATCTACGAATATCAAGCGCGCGATCGATCGGTGTATTTGCCTGCTGGAAGCGATTGGTACAACTTTTATTCTGGCGAAAAATTCAAAGGCGGGCAGACACTATCCGCCGCAGCGCCTTATCAGCGCATGCCGGTGTTCGTTAAAGCCGGTTCCATCGTGCCGATCGGACCGGAAGTGCAATATGTGGATGAAAATCCCACTGCGCCTATCACGCTATACGTCTACACCGGTGCTGATGGGCGTTATGAACTTTACGAGGACGACGGTAAATCCTACGCGTATGAAAACGGCGCTTATACGCGTATTCCCTTTCATTACGATGAGACGTCAGGCATTTTGACGATTGGCAAACGAACCGGTGAATTTCCGCAGATGGTTGCTGAGCGCACTTTTTATATCCGTTGGATCAATGCCGGTGAAAGTGATGCGGTGGATTTTACTATCGAACCCGACGCCACGGTTTCCTATGCCGGTTCTTTGGTAATGGTGCGGCGCGCTCAGTAAAATTTATAACCGAAGCCGTACACCGCTTTGATAAATTTGGTATCGGCGTCCACATTGATTTTGCGGCGCAGATTTTTGATGTGGAAATCGATGGAGCGCAGGTCGGATTCGGAATATTCCATGTGACTGCCTTCCAATAATTCTTCGCGGGTGAATGCCCGCGAGGGATTGGCCAAAAACATTTCCAACAGACTGAATTCCGTTTGCGTCAAAACCACGTCGTTATAGTCAATTTTGACGGTGCGCTCGTCGAGATTCATCACAATCTTGCCGTAGCTGAGCAGGCGCTGTTGCCCTGCGCTCACACTGGTGCGGCGCAACACCGCTTTGATGCGCGCCATCAATTCCCGGGGATTAAACGGCTTGCAAATATAATCGTCCGCACCTTTGGCAAAGCCGTCGAGGCGGTGAACATCCTCCGCCAGAGCGGTGACCATAATGATGGGCACATCGGAGATGGCGCGAATTTTTTCGCATACGGTGGCGCCCCCCATTTTGGGCAACATCATGTCGAGAAGCACCAGATCCGGCCGGCTGCTTTCAAACAATGTCAGGGCATCCGGCCCGGTGGTGGCCACTTTGTAATGGAACGATTCACGGGCGAGGTATTTGCACACCACATTGGCGATTCCTTCGTCGTCCTCGACCACCAGAACCGTTTTGTTCATAGGCTATTCTCGTAACAGGGTAAAAAAATTTCGATGCGCAAACCGCCGTGAGCGCTCTGCTTGGCGGTGATCCGACCGGCGTGGGCCTGCACAATTTCTTTGCAAATCGCCAATCCCAAACCGGCTCCAGCGCCTGCGGATTCTACCCTATACAGGCGGTCAAAAAGTCGGGCGAGAAATTCCTGCGGCACTCCCGGCCCCGAATCTTCCACCACAATCAATAAGCCATCGGCGGCCATTTCTTCGCGAATCCAGACTTTACCTGGAGCTTGGATATAACGCAGACAATTTTCAAAGAGATTGCCGATGACCTGGGCAATGCGATCGGCATCGGCCAATACCAGGGGCGAATCCGCCAGATAAACTTCTGTCACGGCAATCTGTTTGGCATCGAAGCGCGAACGATAGCTGATAACCTGTTCTTTAATCAGCGACGGCAGTCGCAGCGGGGCGGATCTCAATTGAATGCCCATTTCGTCGATTTGACATAGTTGATAAAGGTCGTCGGCAATGCGTTTGATGCGCAAGGCTTCTTTCTGCAAGAGCTCCGCAGTGGTTTCATCGCATTTGGTGAGGTCATCGGAAATGGCAAACACTTCTGCCACCAGTACAGTGAGCGGCGTTTTCAATTCATGGGACACATCCATCAGCCACTGCTTTTGCCGATGTTGGTACAGACTTAGCTCTTCAGAAATGGAGTTGAAACCCTCGGCCAGTTCCTGCAATTCGTCATGGGTGTTGACACTGACAACACCGCTGAAATCCCGCTTCGCGATCTGCCGTGCCTTGGCGGTGAGGATTTTGATCGGCGCGGTGATATGGCGTGACAAAACCACGCTGAGAAAAACTGCAAACAGTCCGCCGATGACCGCTGACAAATATACGATACGCAATTGCTGATCGAAGAAATATTGCGCTAACGGCAACATGTCGACATTTATGCTGCCTACGCGCAGCCAGGCCACGGTTTTACCTTCGACTTTGATCGCCCGGTAACTGGCTGCTTCATTGAATATTTCCGGTGCAATCAGCACATTTTTTTTCTGCGCGTCTAGGAGTGACAAACGTTGGATAAAAGTGCCGAAAGGAAAATCCCATTTCGGCATATCCTGAAAGCCAGGTGGGGGGCCTGAGGGATAACCTTCGCCGCGCTCTTTGGCGACTTCCGCCATCAATTGAAAAAATACGGAAAAAAAGGTCCGGTCCACGGTTTCGCGCCACTGCGCCGGATTGTCGATAAACACCTGCCAGGAGCCCTGTTGCTGATAATGCTCGCTGAGGCCGGCCGACAGGGTGCGCATCACTTCGTGGTCTATGCCGTTCAGAGCATTGCTATACATGCTTTTGCTGGTGAAATAGCTCAGGCTTAAAAATGCCGAGGTGAGAACGACGATAATGCCGACATTCAGCAAGATCATCTTGTGGACCAAGTTAAAACGCATAGCGGAAATCCTGAACAGCAGGTTAAAGGCCGATGTTATATCTGCCGCCACTGATTTTATATGAGCTCTGCGCTGCGTTCCGTGAAACGCGGAAAATGCACCAGGGGCGTTGTGTCCGAAGTCTCATTTTTTTCACTGCTTGCCCCGGCTTTTTTTTATCTCACAGGTTTCTCACATTTGCGCGATATAGTCACGCGGCTTGGGGGATTCCTCCCCATAATTGGTATTCCGACGTATCCATAGCTGTACCCAATAAAACATAATCCCAGGTCCATCACTATGGCTCTATTGAATAAATTCTGGTCGAACGCGTTATCGATTCCCGCGCTGATCTGCGTGTTGATTACAGCGGGATGCGGTGGCAATGCGGCGAGTTCCAGCAGCTCATCGAGCAGCTCTTCTTCCAGTTCTTCTTCTAGCTCGTCTTCATCGTCGAGCAGCAGTTCGTCTTCATCGAGCAGTTCTTCGTCATCCAGCAGTTCGAGTTCGTCGTCCAGCGGTAATGCCCAGGCGACTTATATTCCCGATCCTTCCTGGACTTGCGGCGTGCCCAATGGCTTGCCGCCACCGGAGGCGGGCGAATTGGCTTTTACCATCACTTTGCAAACTGGCGAACGGCATCAAGTGGGTGAAACACCTTACGGTACGCGCCGATTTTTGGATATTGACGGCGGTACTTTCGACGGCGCACGCATTTCCGGCACGGTCTTATCGGGTGGACTGGAATATGAGTTAACGCTTGCAAATGGCGCGTTGGAACTGGAGCAGATTGCATTATTGCGCACGAGTGACGGCGCCAATATTTATATGCGCACCTGCGGTTTCGCTGCAGCGGGAGATACCAGCGCGCGTTTTGTTCCGGATATCGAAGCGCCTAATTCCAGCCGTCACACTTGGTTGAATACCGGTAAATTCGCCGGTATTCGCACAGTGAACGAACGCCAGGGCACGGTGGAATTAAAAATTTACGATGTTTCCGCAGTCAATGTGCGCGAGCCCACCGTGCAATTGCGCGACCCTTCCGGCGTGCCCAATCAACCCTGGAACTGCTCTACCGCCAATGCTTCCCGTGGCAATAGTGTGCTCACTGCCAATGTGACTTTAGGCGGTTCTGTTTCTGTTGGCGCGAGCAAGCGCGGCAGCCGCAACATCATTCCGATTACCGGCGGCACGGTCAGCGGGCGGGTGAGCGGTAGAGTGGTGCCGGGCGGTGCGGATTATCAATTATCGAGTGGCAACACTGTGCTGGATGCGCGTTATTCGCTCCAGACCAACGACGGTGAATATATTCTGGTGAGAAATTGCGGACCCTTCGGCGCCATGGTGCCGCGCTTCGAAACCCGTGCCAACGGTCCCTACGCCTATCTCAATGAAGATAAATATCTCAGCTCTGATCCCGGTATAGGGGCGGGCGGTGTGTCGCTCACGTTCTACGAGCGCCGTTAATAAAATTTACGATTTCGCTGGTGCCTTGGGCGGCATTTTTTAAATGTCCGCCCTTTTTTTATTTGTGGGCAACGTATTTTATTTGTGTGTAATTTAAATCTTGAACTGCGTTTCGGGCAGGCCGCGATGGGGCGTTTGATAAATCAATAAATTGCCCGCGTCGGGTTCGCGTTCCAACTGCTCTTTGCTCATTCCCACAGTGGCAGAAGAGACAAATAACAGGTTCAACTCTTTGCCGCCAAAAGCTACGCAGGTTGCTTGGCTTACCGGTGTGTGGATGGTGGTATCGATGCTGCCATCCTGCGCATAACGCACCACTCGACTGCCGCCCCACCATGCGTTCCACAACAAACCTTCCGCATCCACAATTGAGCCGTCGGGCTCATAAGGGACCGGTGTTTGGATAAAGGTGCGCCTATTGGTCACCGCGCCGCTGGCTGCTTCGAAATCGAATACCTGGATGGTGTGCGTAGGTGAATCGGCGAAATAAAAACGGCTAGCGTCAGGACTCCAGCAGATGCTGTTAGGGATATGAAGATCAGTGAGGACTTGAGTGAGGGTTCTGCCGGACAGGCAATAGAGACTGCCGCTCACTCCTGCTTGCGTGTCTTCGACCTTGGTGCCGCTCCAGAAGCGGCCCTGGCGATCCACCCGGCCATCGTTAAAGCGCGTCGCGCCGTTAAGATGTTGCTCCGGGCGGGCCAGCCAGTCGATCTCCCCTGTCTCCGGTTGATAAAGCGCGAGCCCAGAGGCGAAGGCGCAAACCAGCCAGCCTTCACGCTCGGTAAAACCGAAAGAACCCAGCCACTCGGGCAGGGTGAATGTGGTGAGTTGGCGCTGCGCCAATTCATAGCGAAAAAGCCGCGCTTCGAGAATATCTGTCCACCAGACCGCGTTCTGGCGCTCATCCCACAGCACGCATTCGCCGAGGGTGTTGTGTACTTCGACGCGATCAATCAATTCAATTGGGTGCATGGCGCCGCCCTGTTAAACCTTGAGAAATCCAGCGTTGGAAAATCATAAACAGCAGCACCAGGCTGCCGATAAAAATTTTGGTCCACCAGCTGCTTAGGGAGCCGTGGAATGAAATCCAGGTTTGAATCAGCCCCATGGTCATCACACCCAACAGGGTGCCGAGAACATATCCGTAACCGCCGCTGATGAGTGTGCCGCCGATCACCACCGCAGCAATGGCGTCCAGCTCCAAACCGATGCCAGTGAGGGCATAACCAGAGGCGGTGTAGCAGGAATACACAATGCCGGAGAGCGCCGCTAAAGTGCTACTCAAGGTGTAAATCGAAATGGTGGTCAGCCCCATGGGAACGCCGAGCAGCGCCGCCGAGTGCGCATTGCCGCCGAGGGCGTAAATGTAGCCGCCGAGGCGGGTGAAATGCGCAAGCCAAGAGCCGAATATAAACACGGCGACCAGAATCAAAGTGGCGCTGCCCACCCAGCCGCGACCGGGCACGGCAAAACCGAAATTATTAATCGCGTCGATAAAAGAGTGTTCGATGGGAATCGATTGTTCGCTGATGACCGTGGCGAGGCCGCGGGCGAAAAACATGCCCGCCAACGTCACGATAAACGGCTGCAATTTATAGACGTGAATAAAAATCCCCATGACCGCGCCAAAACAGGCACCGGTAATCAACACCACCGGAAATACCGCCAGCGGATGCCAGCCGTGCACTTGGATCAGCGTCGCACACAAGACGCTGCTGAAGGCCAGCACGGAACCGACGCTCAAATCGATGCCGCCGGAGAGAATCACAAAGGTCATGCCCAGGGCGATAATCGCGAGAAATGCGTTATCGGTGAACAGGTTCAGAATCACCCGAGGGCTGGCAAATCCAGTAAATTGCACCGCGCCGGCAATAAACAGCAGGACAAATAAAATTCCGGTGACGGTGACGGGAAGAGTGCGACGATTCACGCCTTGTTCCCCCGTGCAACCGCGAGGCCGCGCAACTGCTGCCGCAACACAGGAGATTGCAGTAGCAACACGATCAGAATGACCACAGATTTAATCAGCAAATTATATTTCGGCTCTATGCCGCTCATGATGATGGTGGTGCTCATGGCCTGGATGATGAGAACGCCGATCATGGTTAGAGGCAGGGAAAAACGCCCGCCGGCGAGTGATGCGCCGCCGAGTACCACGGCGAGGATTGCGTCCAGCTCCAACCACAAACCGGCGTTGTTGGCGTCCGCGCCCTGAATGTCCGCAGTGATCACCATGCCGGCGAAGGCAGCGCAAATGCCGGAGACGCAGTACACGAAAAATTTAATCACCCGCACGTTCAACCCGAGGTAGTGACTTGCGCGCGGGTTGCTACCGCAGGCTTCGATAAACAGCCCCAAAGCGGTGAAACGCATGGCGATCTGCACCAGCAGAAACACCAGCAAGGCAATCACCACAGGGGAGGGCAGTCCGAAAAGGGAGCCGACACCAATAGCGGCAAAACTCTGGTTTTGAAAGGTGATGATCTGGCCGCTGTTGATCAGCTGCGCAATTCCCCGTCCCGCCACCATCAACACCAGGGTGGCCACAATCGGCTGAATACCAAAAATGCTCACCAGACTGCCATTCACCATGCCCGCAGCGAGTCCCACCAGCAGGCCAGCGGCGATCACCAGAAACATGGCGTCGAAGGAGCTGTTGAGCAAATTGGCGCACACCGCACCAGTGATGGCGACCACTGCGCCGACGCTGAGGTCGATGCCGCCAGTGGCGATCACCAAGCTCATGCCGATGGCGAGCAGGGCGCAGGGCGCGCTGCGGTTGAGCACGTCGATCAGGCTGCCGTAGAAGCGCCCGTCTTTAAATTGCAGGTGAAAAAACTCCGGGCTCACCACCAGGTTGGCGAGCAGGATCAGCGCCAGCGCCAGCAGGGGGAGAAACAGCCGGTGCTGCATCAGGTTGGTCATTTGCATAGGATCAATCGGGTTCCGCAATCGCCGCGAGAACGGCATTTTCTGAGATGTCTTCGCCCGCGATGGTGGTGCTCAGCCGCTTGTCCCGCATTACCAGAATTTTATTGCTGAAGGCCACCAGCTCTTCGATCTCCGAGGAGGCGACGATCAGAGTCATACCCTCGGCGCAGAGTTTGCGGATGAGCTGAAGAATTTCCGCGTGCGCGCCAATGTCGATGCCGCGGGTGGGTTCATCGAGGATCAGTATCTGCGGGTGTGTCATCAGCCAGCGGGCGAGAATCACTTTCTGCTGATTGCCGCCGCTCAATTCGCCGATAGGTTTTTCCGGGTCGGAGCAGACGATTTTCAAACGCGCCGTCGCTTCTGCAACCAGCTTGTCCTGCTCGCTGCGGCGCAGCGGTCGCCACCAGCCACGCTGAGCTTGGCGGGCGATGATCATGTTTTCGCGCACGCTCAGCGGGTGGACTATGCCGTCGGTTTTGCGGTCCTCCGGACAGAGGGCAAAACCCTGGGCAATGGCGTGGGCGGGGGATTTAGGTTTATAGGGCTGGCTGCCCAGGCGAATTTCGCCTTGGGAGATGGAGTCCAGACCAAAAAGCGCGGCGCAGACTTCGCTGCGCCCAGAGCCGAGCAGGCCGGCGAGGCCGATGGCGTCGCCTCGCTGGGCGCTGAAATTAATATTGCGGATGCCATTGCTGGAGAACAGCTCGCGCAGTTGTAGCGCGGCGGTCTCGTCGCTGTCGGAATGCGCTGGCTGCCTGGTGGCTTCCATCGCCTGCAATTCTTTGCCGAGCATGTGAGAAATCAATGCTTCCCGCGGCAGCTCCGCCGTGACGAAGGTGCCGACTTTTTCACCGTTGCGCATCACCGTGAGGCGGTCGGTCAGGTCGTACACCTGATCGAGGAAATGGGTGACCAGTATGATGGCGGTGCCCTGGTCGCGCAGGGTGCGCAGGATCTGGAACAGCAGTTCCACTTCTCGCGCATCCAGGCTCGCGGTGGGCTCGTCGAGAATCACTACCTTCGCTGAGCAATCGACGGCGCGGGCGATGGCTACCAGCTGTTGCACAGCGATGGAGTAGGACGACAACAGCTCGTTCACATCGATGTCGAGATTGAAGCGTCGCAGCAGTGCGGTGGCGTCGCGCTGGAGTTTTTTCCACTGGATACAGCCAAAACGGCGGGGCTCGCGACCGAGATATAGATTGTGCGCGACGCTCAGATTGGGCAACAGGTTGACTTCCTGATACACGGTGCTGATGCCGTGCTTCTGCGCATCCATGGGATTTTGCGGCTGGATGGCGGTGCCCGCGAGTTCAATGCGACCACCATCCGGCGCGTAAACGCCGGTGATGACTTTAATGAGCGTGGATTTGCCCGCGCCATTTTCGCCGAGCAGTGCGTGGATCTCGCCGGCGCGCAGTTCCAGGTCGACCCCGTTGACTGCGACTACCCCTTTGAAACGCTTGCAGATACCCGTTAGTTGTAAAACAGCATTTTGCGCTGACATGGACGCGCTACTGTTTTCGCTTGGCGTATTCTTCGGCGGCCGTTGCCTGAGTGAATACCTCACCGTTGATGGTGATCAGCTTCGGAATGTCCGTTTTTCCTTGCAGATAGGCTTCGATGGCATCGAACGCAGGGCCGCCCATATGGGGACTCAGCTCGACGGTGGCGTTAGTGTCGCCGTCAGCCATGGCTTTGAAAATATCAGTAACCGCGTCCACGGAGACGATCAGGATATCGTCGCCTGGATCCAGGCCGGCTTCTTTAATCGCGAGAGCAGCGCCAATGGCCATCTCATCGTTGTGCGCCCACACGGCGCAGATGTTTTTGCCGCCTTGTTCGGCTTTGATAAAGGCTTCCATCACTTCCTTGCCCTTGCTGCGGGTGAACTCGGCGGTTTGGGTGCGGATAATGCGGGCGTTTTCGTAATCGGCGATCACTTCTTTGAAGCCGGCCATGCGATCGATGGCAGCGGTAGCGCCGACGGTGCCTTGCAGCTCGACGATATTGCAGGTGCCGTTGGTGGCTTCCATCAACCAACGTGCAGCTTTGCGGCCTTCTTCAACAAAGTCTGAGGCGACCCGCGCGAGATAGAGGGAGTCGTCATCCAGCGCCATAGTGCGGTCGACGATCACCACTGGAATGCCAGCGCGTTTGGCTTCCGTAAGTACGGGTTTCCAACCGGTTTCCACGACAGGGGCAACGATGATCGCGTCCACGCCCTGGGCGATAAAACTGCGGATGGCTTTGATCTGGTTTTCCTGCTTTTGCTGCGCATCGGAGAATTTCAGGTCGATGCCGCGTCGCGTGGCTTCCGCCTTCATGGACTCGGAGAATGAGGTGCGCCAACTGCTCTCCGAACCCACCTGGGAGAAGCCGATCACTAGCGTCTTGTTTTTGGTTTCGCCGGCGGATTGTTTTTCTGTCGATTCACCACAACCCAGCAGGGCGAGGGGCAGGAGCAGGCACAATAGAAATCTCATAGTCGGTCCCATGGTCGTTATTTTTTGGGTGCCGCATCCTGTGGATGCGGCTGTAATCCGGCGAGCTTACTGCAACGGCTCGGAGCTGCGCACACCATTGATCAAGCGAGGAATCCCCAATGGATTCTCGTTGCGCAACGCCGGTGGCAAGAGTGCCTCGGGGTAATTCTGATAACACACCGGGCGCAGGAAGCGCAGGATGGCGTTGGTTCCCACCGAGGTGAAACGGCGGTCGGAGGTGGCGGGGAAGGGGCCACCGTGAACCATCGAGTGACACACTTCGACCCCTGTGGGGAAGCCGTTGACCACTACGCGGCCGGCAACCTCTGCCAGTTGGTCGAGCAGTTCGCTGTATTCGGCCAGTTCCG
>JBQGED010000345.1:0-17516 GCA_052039425.1 Sphingobacterium griseoflavum
CGCAAGATCAACCCATCCGCCGACTTGGATGAAGACACTATGCGTTACATCGCCGAGCAGACCGGCGGACAATATTTCCGCGCACGCAACCCGGAAGAGCTGGTGCGCATCTATGCCGAACTCGACCGGCTGGAACCCATAGAACAGGATGATGAAGTGTTTCGCCCAGCCAATGCCCTTTATTTCTGGCCCCTGGCGGCGGCGCTGATGTTGAGCTTTCTGATGGCGCTCAGCCGCATCGCCCTGGGCACAACCGTTAGTGGCAAGGTGGCATGAGCATGTTGCAAGACTTCCACTTTCTCCGCCCCCTGTGGTTTATCGCCCTGCTACCGGCATTGCTGCTGTGCCTCGGCCTGTTGCTGCGCCAGCGCGATCAGCAGCAGTGGCTGCGTTATATCTCACCGAACCTGCTGCCTTTCCTGCTGGATCAGGTACAGCTGCGGCAGAGGCGCTGGCCGCTGGTTGGCTTACTGGCGCTTTGGGTCACCGCTATAGTCGCGCTGGCCGGACCGGTTTGGCAGAAAATCCCGCAACCCGTCGAACGCAATAACCAGGCGCTGGTGATCTGCTGGGATCTCTCGCCCTCCATGCTGGCGGAAGACATCAAACCCTCGCGCCTGATGCGCTCGCGCCTGAAATTGATCGACCTGCTGAAAGCGCGCAAGGACGGCCAAGTAGCGCTGGTCGCCTACTCCGGCGAAGCCTATACAGTGACGCCGCTGACGGATGACCGCGGCACCATCATCAACCTGCTGCCCGCGCTCAATCCCGCGAGCCTGCCAACGGTGGGCAGCAATCCGGAAATGGCCCTGAGTCTGGCGCTGCAACTGTTGAACGACGGCGGTGTACGTCGCGGCAATATCCTGTTCTTGACCGACGAGATTGAGCCCTCAGCGCTGGCGACTATCGGCGACGAACTCTCGCGGGTTCCTCATCAACTCACCTTGTGGGGCGTGGGTACGGAACAGGGCGCACCTATTCCATTACCTGAAGGCGGCTTCGCCAAAAACCGGCAAGGGGAATTGGTAGTGGCGCGGCTGAACGAAGAAGGCCTGCGCCAATTTGCCACAGAACAGCGGGCCTACTACGTGCCCCTGGTTGCCAATAACAGCGATATCGAAACCCTGTTGCAGCTGCTCTCTCCCATCGCCCCCGAAACCACGATGGCCGATCGCACTTTTGACCAATGGTTTGAACACGGGCAGTACCTGGCGCTCCTGCTGTTGCCCTTTGTGGCAATGCTGTTCCGCCGGGGCTGGATTGTCAGTGTTTTTCTCTTGATTTTTGTCCCATTGAGTTTGGCTCCGCAACAGGCGCAGGCGCTCGAATGGCGCGATCTCTGGCTGCGCCAGGACCAAAAAGCGCAAAAAGATTTGGAAGCCGGCGACAAGGATGCGGCGAGACGCTTCTCCACTCCCGAGCGGCGCGGCGCTGCTTTGTATCAACAAGGCGAGTTCGCCGAGGCGGCGGAAGAATTTGCCCAAGGGAAAGATGCGATTGCAGCCTATAACCGCGGCAATGCCCTGACCCGCAATGGCGAATTCGACGAAGCCATAGCTGCCTACGATGAAGCCTTACGCCAGCGTCCGGATTTTGTCGAAGCCAAAGACAACCGCGAAATCGCCAGCCAATTGGCCGAATTGATGAAGCAGCAACAGCAGGATCAGCAGAATGGGGACAATAAAAACGATTCGGACGGCGAGAAAGATCAACAGCAAGGGGATCAGGACGGCAGTCAACAGAACGGCGAGAGCCAGCAAGGCGACTCCAGGGAAAGCGCGCAAGATGGCTCCCAAGAGGAGCAGATGAGCGACAAGCAAGCCCGCGAGCGCGCCGAGCAACAGCAGGCAAATCAGCAGGAAGGCGAAGAAGATAACCCCTATTCCCAAGCAGCCCGCGAACAGGAGGAACGCGAGCAACATACTGGCGAGCTGCAAGCGCAAGACAAGGAAGCCGACAAACCGACCGACCCCCAACAAGCAATGGTGGAAGCCCAGGCCGAACCTATGACAGAGGAACAACAGATGCTGGAGCAATGGTTGCGCAAAGTGCCGGATGATCCGGGCGGCTTGATGCGTAACAAGTTCAAATACCAGTACATGCAGCGCCGGCAGAACCTGCGCGATGGCTACACGAATAATCAAGCGGAGCAACGCTGGTAACTTATGACGCAAGCTGAATTGAATCCAACATCATTTATCCATCGAGTGCGTCGCTGGGCACAAGTGTTTCTGCCCGTGCTGATCCTGCTCGGCATCGCCGGCGAAACTCTGGCCGATGCGCTTAGCGTAGAAGTGGACCGGCGCGAAATTCATATCAACGAAACCCTCAACCTGGTAGTGCGTTACGAGGGCCGGCAGGTTAACAGCGATCCAGACTTCAGCGTGCTCAACCAATTCGACGTGCTGAGCAATAACAAGTCGACGCAACACTCCATCATCAACGGTAACGTCAGTGCATTTACCGAATGGCGTCTCACTCTATCGCCGCGCAATACCGGGCAATTGCTCATTCCACCGCTGACCTTGCGCGGAGAGCACAGCAAGCCGGTAACGATTACGGTAAAAGAGGCCTCCCGCGACCCTATCAGCGGCAAAGAAGACGTGTTTTTGGAGACATTTGTGGACAAGTCCACCGTGTACGTTCAAGAGCAATTCGTGGTCACTTACCGCCTGTATTTCAATCAGAGCGTGGATTCCCTGGACGGCGGGCAATTCAGCGTCAATCAGGCGCGCTTCGAAGAGCTGCCGAGAGTGGATTACCAGACCACACTGGGGCATACCGCATACGGTGTCGCCGAATTTCGTTACGCGGTGTTCGCCGACGCCAGCGGCGTCATTACGATTCCCGAGCGCACCTGGACCATCCGCACCACCGACCAACCGGGCATGAGCCGATTCGGCTTTGGCTCCGGCCGCTATCGACTGCATCGCGCCAAAACAGAGGCGTTGACGATTACCGTGGAACCCAAGCCTGCGGAGTTTCCATCAAGCAGTACTTGGTTGCCGGCGAAATCCGTGCAGCTCGAAGAGCGCTGGAGCCGCTCCTTCAGTGACTTCCGTGTGGGCGAGCCGATCACTCGCACCGTCACCATCCGAGCGGAAGGCGCGGGAGCTGAGCAGCTGCCGCCGTTGTTCGATGAACGAGGCACCGCCGATCTCAAGTTCTATCCGGACAAGCCTGAGCAGGACAAGCAGCTCACTGCAGACGGCGTCAACTCCACCCGCACGGAGAGCGTTGCCATAGTGCCAACCCGCGCCGGCGAAGTGACCCTGCCGGAAGTCAGCATCGCATGGTGGAATACAGCGGAGAAACGGGTGGAGCGGGCGGTTCTGCCGGCGCAGACACTCACCATCGTGCCCGCCGAAAGACAGGCGTCGACTGCGGCATCAGCGCCACGAGAAAACGCCGCACCGCTCGCCCAATCTCAGCCCGGCAATGCCGCCCCGGTATCGGTAGCCGAACCCGGAATCTGGCCATGGATCAGCGCTCTGCTGCTGCTCTGTAACCTGGCTACGCTGTTTATCTGGTGGCGGCAGAGCCGCCGCGGCGCAGTCGCCCAAACGCCCGACGAGGCCTCGTCCAGTACAGTGAAAGATGCGATGCGCCGTTTGCGCCAAGCTTGCCAGCGGCGTGACGCCGCCGCGACCCGAGTCGCTTTATTGGAGTGGGCACAGATACGCTGGGGCGGCCGGCCGCTGCTGCAAGACATAGGCCGAGCAAGCGGCGCTGCTGAGGTGCAACGCGAACTCGATAAATTGGAAGCGGTCCTTTTTGCCGGCGCTGACAACAATGTGGATTACGCGATCTTGGCGGCAGCAGCGGAGCGGCTCTCTCGCACTGGCAGCGGAGGTGTTGCTTCTGAGGGGTTGCCCTCACTATATAAAGCTGGTTGATTCCCGCAACAGGTATTGGTTGTAACCCTGACAGCCCGTACAATGCCGCCTCGGTTTTCACCGGTAGCCCGACCGCAAACCTGATGCGCCGCCCGCCGGAACGTCCCGAGGCACACGCGGTCATCAGCCTCGAATAACAGAAGTGATGCGATCACTCGATTTCGCCATCGCTGTGCTGCTTCAATGACCCAAAGGTAAATGAATGCGTAAGTTTTTCTCTTGTATCGCCCTGGCCACCCTGGTCGGCTCGCTGGGCCTGCTCTCCGCCTGTGACTCGGGCAGTAGTAATAAAGGCTCCAATGGCGGCGACGGCAGCACAAGCTCCAGCTCTTCCACCTCGTCGTCATCGTCGTCGAGCAGCTCATCCAGTTCATCCAGCAGCTCCAGTTCATCCGGAGTGATCATTGAGGGCAATGTGCGCGTGCATTTCCCGCCGCGTTATTCCCGTATCGAGAGTGAGCAAATCACCTTGCGTGGGGTGGTACAGGACGCCACAGGGGTCACCCAGGTGTATATCAACGGCGATCCGGTCAACAGCTCCGATAACCTTGCGACCTGGACCTACACCGCCACCCTCGTCCCCGGTGAAAACGAGCTAGTGATCACTGAAGAAACGGCAGATGGGATTACTGAAATCGACAGTGTGTTTGTCGAGCGCGCAGCCAATATCATCACACCGAGAAGCGTGGTTGATGACAGCGCAAACAACCGTCTGATCATTCTGGATGTAGTGCAGAACACGTTAATTGGATCCGACAAAGAAACCGGAACTCTGTCAACTCTTTCGCCGCTCCCTGGCACTACCAATCTCATCAAAAACACCCGCAGCATGGTGCTCGATGCGAACCGCAACAGAATTCTGTTGTATCAGCTGAAAAATAATGTTGAGGATCCCAATCCAGAATTTTTGGCCGTGGATTTGACTTCCGGCGAACAAAGCGTCCCGGATATTCAGGATTTTTCTGATATTTATCTCAGTCATTCTCCTAACGCCATGACCGTGTCAGGAAACACGGCGTTTGTCGCCGATCTAGAAGCGAAATTTTTCGATGCAGACGGGAAGGAAGTACCGCAGGGCTCAGATAAAGCTGTTGATGTCGACTTCACTCAGATCATCTACAGCATCAATCTGCAAACGGGCGTACGCACACTAGTGTCCAGCGCTTCTCGGCCGGACAAAGGGGAGAATCCCCTGCGGCAGGTCATCTCACTCGCCCACAATCCCACTACATCGACGCTGTATGCATTGGATACCGGACTGACTTCACCGCGGCTTCTGGCGATTAATCTCAGCGACGGAAAACGCACATTGTTGAGCTTGCAGCAAAAAGACACCACAGTGAGCTTTTCCCTGCGGGTGCCTTCGATGCTCGATATGGATGTGGCGCGCCAACGTTTGCTTCTTTTGAACACGAATGACGCCGAAGTATTTGATTTGCGCGCCCCGGGCGTCGTTTCCATCGATCTCGCAACCAAAAAGGCGGAATATTTGACGTCAAATACCATCCCTGAAAATGGTGCCTATGTCATGCGGATGATCAGCCACATGACTTACAGCCCAGGAGATGATGCGCTCTACATTCTCGATGCCACCCAAAATGCGGTATTTCGAGTTGATAGGGAATCCGGTGTGCGCAGCGTCGCCGCCGCTACCGGACCGGTCGATGAACGAGACTATATCGGCCCTCGTATTCCCTACGATGTTTTCCTAGATAACGATCACGATGCCTATCTGCTCGATGGCAAATTATCCAGCGTGTTCGGCTACAACGTTTATTTTGGTCATAAATACGTGCTGACCAATTCGGCGATCGACAATCTCGACACCAGCGACGAGATTGTAAGAACCCCTGTGCAAGGCGCTCCAGATCCCATTAACGAAAAAATTCTACTGGCAAATGCCTATGATTACTCACTGGTCGCCTACGATGTGGCAACCCGCAAGGCGACCAAAGTGGGCGGCATCGGCGGCTTGGCAGTGGGCATGGTGACAGACGCAGAGGCAGGCATTACTTATGTGGCGCTCGGAAGTGGGACTCTTTATGGCATTGCCAAATTCGATTTAAATGCCGAGTACGCGAGGGTGCTATTGTCTGGCGGCGGTGTTCCTGACTGGACCAATGATTTCGTCAATCTCCGAGGCATCACTCTTGATAAAGAAAACGGGCGTTTGCTCGCTGTCGATAGCTTCCTCAACGGCATTCTTGCGGTTGATCTTGAGACCGGTGCCCGCACTTATTTTTCTCCGCCGTCAGCGACACCCGATGACGAAGGCACGCTGCTGATACCGCGCGCGATCACCATGGACACAGCGAATAATCGCGCGTTGATTCTGGACACAGGGCGCAAGGCCATTATGGCGGCGGACCTCACCACTGGAGATCGCAGTGCGGTTTATCAGTTCGGCAACCGGGTGCCACGCCGACTGTTCAATCCGACTCAAATGGAGATGCACCCCACCTTCGGCTATCTGCTGTTATTCGACGAAAGCACCAACACCCTAGTGGCGTTGGACCTGAACGGTCCTGAGGTTCAGCAGGTCACGCTGGTTCGCTGAGACAAATGGGGCATAAAAAAAGCGCTGCACGATGCAGCGCTTTTTTTATGCTCGTAAAAATCCAACTTATTTTTTACGCACACCTTCCACAGTCAAAAAGAGCTCCACTTCTTCAGAAGCGGGGCCGAGTTTCGCCATGGCTATGCCCCACTCCGCCGGTTTAATGGTGGCGCGGCCTTCAAAGCCTGCGCGAAAACCGCCCCACGGATCCGCTCCCATACCTATGTGTTCCACCTGAATGGTGATCGGCTTGGTCACGCCGTGCAAAGTGAGATCGCCCGTGAGGTCCGCGGTATTTTCGCCGGTGGACTTATAGGCTGTGCTGACAAACGTGGCTTTGGGAAATTTAGAGGCATTGAGGAAGTCTGCGCTGCGCAAATGTTTGTCGCGTTCAGCGTGGTTACTGTCGAGACTGGTGACGTCCACCGTAACGTCCACTTTGTTTTTCGCCGGATCTTTTTCATCAAAAGTAAAAGAACCGTCAAAATTGTTGAAACGGCCATACAGCCAGCTGTAGCCCAAATGCTTGACCCGGAATTGAACAAAGGCGTGGGCACCCTGTTTGTCGATGGCATATTCCGCCGCCTCAACATGAGCCGTTGCCCCGAGTACTGCTGCCGCCAAAATACCCGCAAGTTGTTTTTTCATGCTTTCCTCCAAGTTGGATTAATGTGCACTTATTAAGACGCCGGCGGTTGTGCAATCCGCCGGCCTTGAATTTTTTAATCTTTGCCGCGGCTGATCATCCGCCGCAGGGTGTCATCCTTATCGATAAAGTGATGTTTGAGCGCCGCAGCCGCATGCAAGGCGGCAAGTCCAATCAGGGTAAAAGCCGCGATTTCATGGATCTCCCCGGCTTTGTCTTCCAGATTGGCCATACCCGATATCAAACTGGGAATTTCCATCAGCCCGCCGAAGACAACCAGCGGGTCGCCCTTCGCCGTGGTAATCAAATACCCGGATATAAACATCACCAGCAGTAATATATAAAGCGCGAAGTGAGCTGCCTTGGCTGCCAGGCGTACCGGTGGTGAATGGCCAGGCAACGACGCCGGGTAGCGGGCGGCAAGACGATAGACCACTCTAATCAGGGTCACCAATACCAGAGCTATGCCGACGCTTTTGTGAATATCCGGCGCAGTTCTGTACCAGGGGTCGTAATAGCTGAGATCCACCATCCACAGGCCAAGGACGAAAAGTCCTATCACCACTAAGGCGGTTGCCCAGTGCAGCAATTTGGCAAAGCCTGAATATTGCCGATCATTCGAGCGCCAGAACGCCATAACAGATCACTCCTTTAGAGATTTGTTCACCACTTCATATACGTCTTTGGACAGCTCCGCCTGTGCGATGCGCACCAGCTGCGTTTTCATTAAGGCCTGTCTGCTCTCGTCGTAGCGCCGCCACTTGGTCAGAGGCGCCAACAGACGAGCAGCAATCTGTGGGTTCTGGCGATTGAGGAGCAACACCTGGTCCGCCAAAAACGCATAGCCGCTGCCGTCTAAGGCATGAAAATGCACCAGATTCTGATTGGCGAAAACGCTGATCAAACTGCGCACTTTGTTCGGGTTGCGCGGGTCGAAAGCTGGTGACTGCAACAGCGCTTTGATCCGCTCCAACGCGCCCGGATTGGGATCCGCCGCCTGCACCGACAGCCATTGGTTTACTACCAGTGGTTCGTGCTGCCAGCGGGAAAAAAACGCATCGAGAGCGCGCGTTTTTTCGGCGGACAAGGCCGCAAATTCACTCTGTACCAGATTGCCCAAGGCACTTAACACTTCGGTCATATTGGCACTGGTATCGAACTGTTCAGTGCTCCAGCGCCAGTAGTCTTCGCGCTCGAGCAACATCAGATAAGTCAGAGCGCGGTTTTTCAAACTGCGCAGCGCCACCGCTCGCCCGCTTACATTTTCTTCCAGGCCCACAAGTAACCTACAGCAATTCTGGTAGGCCACTTTCAGCTGTGGCTCCAGAGCCTGGGCGATTTGTTTTTGCACCGCCCGACGGGCGCGATGGTTGCCATCCACGTCTACCCGGGTCTGCTGCTCGCCCAAATATGCCTCCGATGGCAGATCGAGCATCAGTGCCACCAACGCCGGATCGAGACTGGCATCCTCCAGCAGTAAACCAAAGGCGCCAATCAAGGCCTCCGCCTTGCTGGCGGGATCGGCAAGATTGGCCTGCACGCTCAAGAGCCCCAATTGCTGCGCGGCGTCCCAACGGCAGAAGCCGTCATCGTCCAGGGTCATGATGCGCAAGAGGTCCGCCGCAGAGTAGCCGTAGTCGAGCTTGACCGGAGCGGAGAAATTGCGCAGCAGTGAAGGTACAGGTTTCTCCGGCACGTCCGTGAATACAAAAGTTTGCTCGCGCTCAGTCAGCTCCAATACCCGGTGGGTGTTATCCGCGGGAAGATCGGCAACCTCCTCATCCGCCAGCCGCAATCGCAAAGCCCCCGCCTCCCCTAGCAATCCCATCGCCACAGGAATATGCAGCGGTTCCTTGTCTGCCGCTTTGGCTTCCGGGGTGGAAGGAGTGGATTGGCTCAGGGTCAGATGGTACTCGCGCCGCTCGGCGTCATAAAAATCCCGAACCTTCAGTACCGGTGTGCCGGCTTGGCGATACCAGTTCATAAACTGGGTAAAGTCCCGGCCGGACACATCTGCCATGGCTCTGACGAAGTCTTCGATGGTCACCGCCTGGCCGTCGTGGCGCTCGAAATAAAGATCAGTGCCACGGCGGAACAGTTCGGGTCCCAACAAGGTGTGAATCATGCGCACGACTTCGGCGCCTTTTTCATACACGGTCAAGGTGTAGAAGTTGGAGATTTCGATAAACGACGGCGGCTGTACCGGATGCGCCATGGGTCCGGCGTCCTCAGCAAACTGCAAGGTGCGCAGCAACTGTACGTCCTCGACCCGCTTCACTGTGCGCGAGCCCATATCCGAGGAAAATTCCGCGTCGCGGAATACCGTAAATCCCTCTTTCAGACTCAATTGAAACCAGTCGCGGCAGGTCACCCGGTTGCCGGACCAGTTGTGAAAATATTCGTGGGCCACCACGCCCTCCACCCGCTGAAATCCGGCATCAGTGGTGGTGCGCGGGTTGGCGAGCACGCAGGAGGTATTGAAGATATTCAGGCCTTTGTTTTCCATGGCTCCCATATTGAAATCGTCCACAGCGACGATCATGTATATATCCAGGTCATATTCGCGTCCATACACTTCTTCGTCCCAGCGCATGGCGTTTTTCAGGGATTCCATGGCGTGGGCGCATTTGTCCTGATCCTTTGCCTCGACGTAGATCTGCAAAGCGACCTCGCGACCGCTGCTGGTGATAAAACGATCTTCCACACAGGCGAGATCCCCGGCCACCAGTGCGAACAAATAAGCGGGTTTGGGAAAGGGGTCGTGCCAGGTCGCATAGTGGGTGCCATCGGTATTGATGCCGGCGGCGACGCGGTTGCCGTTGGCCAGCAATATTGGGTGGCCTTGTTGCGGCGCCACCACCGTGGTGGTGAACACGCTCAGCACATCGGGGCGATCCAGATAGTAAGTAATCTTGCGGAATCCCTCGGCTTCGCACTGGGTGCAGTAGAGTCCACGGGACTGATAAAGCCCTTCCAGCGCGGTATTTTTGTGCGGTTCTATGCGCACCACACTGGTCAGCTCAAAACGCGACGGCACCGTCGCAATCGTCAGCCCTTCTTCATCGACCTGATATTCCCCTTGCTCCAACAGGCGACCATCCAGGCGCAACTCCCGCAGCTGCAATTCCTGGCCGTGCAAACGCAATGGCTCATTTGTCTGGGTTTGGCGCTCCACGCGCAAAACGGCCTTTACCTCGGTGAATTCCTTGCCCAGGGTGAAATGCAAATCCGTGGTCAGTATGCGGAACGCCGGTGGTTGATAGTCCTTCAGATAAATCGTCTTGGGTTGGGCAGCTGTCATTCGTGGCCTCAAATTTCGGAGTTGCCGTCCGTGATTCGTCAGCCCATCCCTGGATGAGGATTTAGCTACTCACGCCACTTCAACGGGGTCTCGTGAGTATGGATATGACTGTCGTCGGCGCAGGGTTCGGTTTTGGGGGGAACATAGCCGGTGCGCTGCTCCGGCGGGAAATGATGGTGTTCGTAGGTGATGATGGCTTGCAGACACGTCTGCAACTGTTCGTTGGAAATGGCATTGCCGTCCGGCCATTTGCGCAGTTCGACGGCGCGTTTGAAGCGCTCATATACCTGCGGCGTCATGGCCGCCAACACCGCCTGAACCTGGGATTCACTCATCGCAACACCTCACAAAAACTTCAAGCATAGGTCGGCGGAGTCTCGCCCGGCAGGCGGCGCACCAACCCCACCGGCAATACTAGACCGAGCGCCAGACCGGCGAGCAGACCGCCGACATGAGCGCCATTGGCCACATATTTACCGGACAAGGCCGGCAAAATCAGCGGCAGAACCACCAGCGAAACCAGGGCGAGGATATAGAGTCCGCGGGGAAGATTCAAAACCGGCGATCCTGTGCGGCGGTAAAGGATGGCTATCGCGCCAAAAAGCCCAAACACCACACCAGACAAGCCGCCAAACAAGTCGGAGCCCGGCAACATATGCTGCGCCAGATTGGCGACCACTCCGGTCAGCAGCAGAATCCCTCCATACACACGGCGCGGCAGTACAAACTCCAACCGTCGCCCCAGCTCCCACAGCGCCATGCTGTTAAACAGCACATGCCACAAACCGAAATGTAAAAACGCCGGGGTGATCAACCGCCACCACTGATGGTCCACCCAGTAGGTTTGCGCTGCACCCGCCGAGGCGACGTAACTCAAATAAAAGGTCACTTTGGTGAACGTAAATGTGCCAACCCATTCCGGCGCCCACGAAACCAGTAAATAACCCGCTATACCCAAGGCAATGGTGACGAGGCTTATAGGCCAAGTGTGCAAAAAAGCCAGGGTTAGTGCCCGGCGCGACAAATGAGTATCCGCGGGGCGGTGCGCCATGCGATCCAGCACAGAGGCGGCGGCATCCAAGTGCAGATCGTCGACCCAGAGCTCCGTACGCTCAGCATCCTCACGTAGCTGGTATGGCAGCCCTTCGGCTTCCAGACGTGCATGAATAGGCGCGAGATCCTGTCCCGGTGCAAAACTGCACAATTTCACCATGGCCATTGAATTTTTATCCGTCAGTTTTCGGGATCGACATACACCCAGACAAACTTATCCGCCGACAGTTTGCTTTCGCCGTCAAAACGATACGCCACCAGACGGCCAAATTTCACCGCACTGTAGTCGAGACAGGCCACATTACTCCGCAATGGCCGGGGATTGCCCTGCAGCCAGTAGTGCCCTACAAACACCGGCGGCTCGTCCGCGCCGTAACTGAGCAGCTGTTCGTTTTCCACCGCTGACAGGGGGCGGTCGGCGATGCCCTCTGGTAAAGGGTCCGGCTGAAACACCACGTCGCGATAGGTCTTGGGATTGTGCGCCCAGAATTTGGTCCGGAATGACTCGCGCACGTAGCCGTCTCGGCCAGTAATGGTGGTGCCGCGCGGCAGTGGGATACCGGTGCCGCGGGTCAAGCGATCAAACACTTGGCCAGCAAAACTGTGTGGATCCATCGACTCCAGCACCAACTCATCGCGCAACCGGCTATCACCGTAGCGAGCTAGATATTCGTCCATAAGGCGCTGATCCCAACAGGCGTGCACCACGCGAAATCCGGGCATTTCTAGAAACAGCGGCAAAGTCTTGAACCACTGCAGAAACAGGCTCCACTCTTCCGGGAAGTCAGCAAACTGATCGAGGGTTTCCGCAATCAAGCGGTTGTGGCGGGAGCTGTGCGGGCGCACGTGCTCCTGACCCGAAGTCGGCGGCGCGGGGGTGGTGTAACAAATCGCATTGAATTCATGGTTGCCCATGATGCACAGGGCGCTGCCGCGATCGACCATGTTCTTGACGAGGTGTAATGCCTCGCGAATATGCGGCCCGCGGTCCACCACGTCGCCCAAAAAAATGGCCTGGCGATAAGGGTGGCAATAAACGCCGTCACAGCGCTCATAGCCCATTTTCTGCAGCAGCTTTTCCAGAGTGTTGGCGCACCCGTGGACGTCGCCGATGATGTCGTACCCCTGCCAGTCCTCCGGCTCCCGGCTCATAACCTCACCTCAATTGAAACCATTGCCCGAGTGAGAAGCCCACCCCAGCTTGGTGCGGCAGATTTCGTAGAAGTCGTGATCTTCCGGATGAATAAGCCGCAACTTCTCCGGCTTTTTGCGCACCACAATTTCATCGTCCACGGTGGTCACCTGGTGGGTCTGGCCGTCACAGGTCACGTGTGGGCGAATATCCCGCTGATCGCCGACCACGACGCGGATTTCCGCGTCTCCATGAACCACTATAGGACGACTGCTGAGGGTATGTGGATTTAACGGCACCACCACAATCGCATCCAGCTCTGGATGCATGATGGGGCCGCCGACGCTCAAGGCGTAGGCGGTGGAACCGGTGGGTGTGGAGATGATCAAGCCGTCCGAGCGCTGGCGATAGACAAACTCATTATCGATATACAGCTCGAACTCGATCATGCGGATGTATTCACCCGGATGCAGCACCACATCATTGAGCGCTGTTCCGGAACTCATTAACTGTCCGGCGCGGTAAACGTGGCAATCCAACAGGAAGCGGTCTTCGGAGAGATAGCGCCCTTCGAGTACTGCACCCACTTTGCGTTCGATTTCCTCCGGCATTATGTCGGTCAGAAAACCCAGCCGGCCGCGGTTGATGCCGAGCAGAGGCACACCGGTGCGGCACATGCTGCGGGCGCTGCTGAGTAGGCTACCGTCACCGCCTACGACAATGACCAAGTCGCACTCGTCCGCCAGCGCGTCCCGGCCCAGGCGCGCAAGTTTGGTAACCGGTGCGGATGCTGCGGTTTCCTCATCGAGAAAAATCTCCACTCCCTGCTTCTGCAAAAACAAAATGAGACGCTGCAATGAATAATAGGCGGCCTCGCTGCCGAGTCGCCCCACCAGGCCGACCTTCTTGAATTGACTCATATCGGTTTTTCCGCGCCGCAAAGCGGCCTATTATCCGTAAATGCCCGGCTAGTATCCAGGCAGCCTTATTGGTGTGCTGCAACTAGGGAATTATTCATGTCCGCTCAACCTGCTGGCGACGTGCTGTCACCCACCTCTTATCGCCATCCACTGGCGCGAGATCTCTGCTGGACGCTCGCATCCGACTTCGATTTGCTGAGCGAACTGCCGCCTTTCCAGCGCTTTCAACCAGTTCAACCAATCGCTCTTTTGGCTGATTGGCTGAACGAGCTGGATGCGGATCCGCGTCAGCTGGAAATCTTTTTCGGCGATACGCGACAACAGCGACTCGGGCGCCACTTCGAAAAACTGGTTCTGTTTTATCTGCAATTTGCTCCGGCCAACCCTTTTCATCTGCTGGAACACAACAGGCCAATCATGGGAAAAAGCGCCGACGATCGTGATATCACCCTCGGGGAGATCGATTTTTTATTGCGTTATGAGCAAACCCAGATCCATCTGGAAATAGCGGTAAAGTTTTATCTCGGCGTCGAGCATGCGGGGGCAGTTCACTGGCTTGGCCCCGGTTTGGAAGATCGTTTAACACGCAAACTACAACATCTGCGCGACCACCAATTGCCACTGAGCCAAGTTTTGCAAATCGAACCTGTGGAGCGCCGCTTTTGGGTCAAAGGTGTGCTGTTTCATCCTTGGCAAACGATTTTAGATTTGCCGGAGGAAATCATCCCGCCGCGCCAACCCAGTTTTTGGCTGACCTGCTCGCAAGCGACGCAGTCCCTGGAACTATCGGAGTGGATTTGCCTAAGCAAGAGACGCTGGCTGGGTTGTGGGTTGGAAGGTTTAGAAGACTTCGCCTCAGCAGAGCGACTCCGCGCGTATTTCGCAGCAGCTGCACCGGGCCGCGCCCTGATGTTATGGCATAAAGCACGGGATGCGCGCTGCTTGGTTGTTGCGGACGACTGGCCTGTCGCAGCGCAAGCGGTTTTAGATCAACCCTTCGCGACCTTGCCGTCCCGTAATAAGTAACTGGTATCACGGGTGAGCTGGTATTGCATGCCGGAGCCAATCAGGCCACCCCTCAGTGCAAAGGTGTTATAGCCCTCTTTGCCCATTAAATAAGCAGCAGCACGGCTGCGGCGTCCGGTATCGCAGTAAAAGACATAGGGAAGGTTCTGGCGCAACAGGCGTTTTTTCAGGGACAAGAGATTCAACGGTAAATTGGCCGCGAGAACCAGATGGCCTTCGTCGTACTCGTTTTGGGTTCGCACATCGACATACACCGGTGGCTCGGTGAACCCCGCAAAGTCCTCTTCGGTTACCTCCTCCACCTGGGGCTCCAGCAGCAAAAGCTTGAAATCTTCTTTGCTCAGCCGCATCAGCACACCGTCAGTGGTCATGGTGACGGTGGCATTGCGCAGGGTTTCATAGACCAGAGCGTCTTCGCCGAAACAGCGCCCTATGGTGATATCCGCGAGATGTTGCACCGGCCCCTTCTCTTCCCGCCGTGTCACCTGGGCAGCGCCCTCCTTGATGAAATAACAGCAATTGCCGATTTCCCCCTGGCGGATGATCACCTCTCCCGCCATTACCATCTGGGCCGTCATGCGATCCAGAATGCGCTCGGCATTTACCGGCGGCACCTTATAAAAAAGATTGGAATTGAGGACGGTTTTGATCCAGGCGATATCTTCGTCGTAATCGCGCTCTACACTGAGTTCGCTCAACAGATAATCGGCGATCTGGCTCCAACTCAAAATCCGGTCCAGACGGTCGGAGTCCAGACGCAACACCGTGCAGTCGGTTTCGGCGATGCCGTCGCAGGGACGCGGCATCTCATTGGCCAGTGGAAAAATGGCATCTTTAGCAGAAAGGGTTTCGTTATATCCCGAGGGATATACCAGCTGCACACGTCCGTGCAGCAAGTATTGGTGACGATAGTCGCAGACACCCTGCTCGAACAGCTGCTGACCGGCACAGACATAATCCACGTTTGCGTGCTGAAGTAAAAATTCAAGGTAATTGCGGTTGAGGGAGCCGAGAGGTACAAACGCTTGAGCCGTCGACACAAGATCCTGCTGGCCGTAGTCCTGGAGAGTCTGAGCTTTCATAAGCGCTTCCGATTAGAGCCCCGGCCTCTCAGCGTTATTTTTATCGGAGCTCCGGATAGCCGCGCCGCCCCTGCAATCCACCGCTGTGAAGCACCAAAATTCGCGTACCCGGTCGCCAATGCCCTGCGCGAGCTTTATGAGCAATTCCCCAAAACAATTTGGCGGTATAGACCGGATCCAAAGGCACGCCGCTTTCCATTTCGAACTCCGTCGTAAAACAGCGCAATTCTTCCGAAAAACGCGCATACCCTCCACAAGAATAGTTGGTTTCCAGCAAGAACGCGGGCAAGTCTCCGCGTTCTTTGCGGGCCAGCGCACAAGCTTGTGTCACTATGCCGCGCTGCATGTCAGAAGTTTCCGCTGCGATGCCTTTCAAGACCAGAAATGCGCACACCTGGTCACTTGCACATGCCGCCAAGACTCCTGCTGCAGTTCCACCTGTGCCCGCCGCAACGCAGATCACGTTTGGCTGCCAGGGCGAGACTACTGCGGCGCCCTTGGCCCAAGCCATACAACCGTGGGAGCCGGTGATATCACCCCCACCCTCGGGAATCAGGTAGGCGTCGGGAAAGCGCTGCTGCAATTCATCAAGCCAGGAGGGATCGGCTTTGTTTCGGTAACTTTCGCGGGAGATAAAAACCAGGTCCATCCCACGATCCGCCGCATCCTGCAGAGTGGGACTGAGCCGCTCTGGGCGTTCGCCGCGGATAATGCCAATGGAAGGCACCCCGAGATCGTGGGCAGCCGCAGCCAGGGCGAACAAGTGATTGGAAAAGGCGCCGCCGAAACTCAACAACCGGCGCGCGCCGCTTTCGCGGAAGCGCTCCAAATGACCGGCAAGTTTGTAGAACTTATTGCCACCCAGTTGAGGGTGCAGCAGGTCCTCGCGTTTGATGGCAATTTCCAAACCGCAGTCCCGGGCGACGCGCCAGTCGAGAGTTTGCACGGGTGCGAGACTGGCAACTTCGTTAAGGGAAAGGCGCCACCAACAATGCGGCAGAAGTGCTGGGGCCAAAGCTCAAATCGCTTTGAGTTTGCCGGAGCGTTTGGGGCGTCTGTGCGCATCGCACAAATCGCTCTCGCCCGGAACAAAATCCGCAGGATTCGTCACCCGGGTGAGATTCGCGCAACACATCTCGCCGTTGTCGTCGAGGGCGGTACACACAGGCGCTTGGTAGTGACGCAACCAGGACTGATATTGCTGCTCCGTAACCCCGCAATAAGCGGCGGTAAACGCGGGGGGATTTTCCAGGAACAGAGTCATCTCTGAATAAGGGATGGTGATATGACCGGCGCCAGGCTGGTAGGTCACAAAATTCACGCCCTTACGGCTGAGGTTTTCCAGAAACTGGTCACCATTGCTGTTCAACGATTCTTGATGCTCGCGGCGCAGGCGCAGGATTTCCTGCTGCAGCTGCTCTTCATGCTCAGCGCGGTATTGCAGCTCCACCTCTTTCATCTTCAGCAGCTCGTTAAGCTCGCTGGTGGCGATGCGAATGCGGTTTTGCATTTCTGTTTCCAAACGCACCCGCACGGCGTCTAAGGTTTCTGATTCCGATCCCTGCAGCCGCCGCAATTTGTGTTCGTAGTACTCGCGCAACCCTTCGATCTTCTGGAGCTGACCATCTATGGTGGCCCGCAACTCCTGATTGCGTTTGTCCAGATCGCTGCGTGCAACATCGTTCTCCTCCAGCCGACGTTGCAGCTCCTCGATACGGTTTTCGTATTCCATTCGCATGGCCTGGATCGCCTGATCCCGATCATTGACCATGCTGGCAATGCGCAGGCGCTGCCCCTCTAACAGCTGGCTCATCTGCTCGCGCAAGGCTTTCTCATATTGTTTGCTGAACTGCTGCGACAGTTGCGCTTCAAGGCGCTGAGCGTCCTGAGGGGAAAACCCACC
>JBQGED010000346.1:0-6746 GCA_052039425.1 Sphingobacterium griseoflavum
CTCTCGACTATAAGCCGAATCGATTGATTGTCTATCCCAGCAGTCTGCTCCATTCCGGAATCATAATCGGCAGCAAGGATCTCAATGCCGATCCGGCCATTGGCCGGCTGACGGCAAATATTTTCGCGGAATTTTATTGAAGGCGGTTTTTAGCGGCGATCCATTATGCCCACGCCGGGGTTTTCTTTGCCGCATCCATACTCGCCAGATATTCGTCATAAGTGCCCTGAAAATCAAAGAGCTTTTTATCTTTAATTTCGACAATGCGCGTCGCCAGGGAGGAGACAAATTCGCGATCGTGGCTGACGAATATCAAAGTTCCATCGTAATGCTCCAGCGCCAAGTTTAGCGCCTCGATGGCTTCCACATCCAGGTGGTTAGTGGGCTCGTCCATGATCAGCACGTTGCTGTCCGCCAGCATTAATTTGCCGAACAACAAGCGGTGTTTTTCACCCCCGGAACAGTTGGCAGCTTTTTTATTGAAATCATCGGCGGAAAATAATAAACGGCCGAGAGTGGCGCGCACGATCTGGTCGTCGTGACGGGGTTTGCGCCATTGGCTCATCCACTCGAATAAATTCAAATCGCTGGCAAAATCGGCGCTGCTGTCCTGTGGGAAATAGCCGATGCTCGCACTTTCCGCCCATTGGATTTTGCCGTTGTTTGCCTGCAGTTCATTGACGAGACAGCGCAACAGCGTGGTTTTCCCCGCGCCGTTTTCACCAATAATGGCTAAGCGACTGCCAGCTTCCAAAATCAGATTGCCGCCTTTGAACAGAGGCTCGCCGTCAAAACCGTGGCCGAGGTTTTCAAATACCAGCGCCTGGCGATGCAGCTTTTTTTCCTGCTTGAAGCGAATGTAAGGACTGGCGCGGCTAGAAGCTTTGACTTCCTCCAGCTGAATTTTCTCAATGCGCCGCGCGCGCGAAGTCGCCTGTTTGGCTTTGGAGGCGTTGGCGGAAAAGCGGCTGACGAATTGTTGCAGGTCGGCAATTTCGGCTTTTTTCTTGGCGTTTTCCGACAACAAACGCTCCCGCGCCTGAGTGGAGGCCAACATAAAATCGTCGTAGTTGCCCGGATAGATGCGCAGCTCGCCGTAATCGATATCCGCCATATGGGTGCACACCGCGTTCAGAAAATGGCGGTCGTGGGAAATAATCACCATAGTGCTGTCGCGTTCGTTGAGCAGTTCTTCCAGCCAGCGAATAGTGTGAATATCCAGGTTGTTGGTCGGCTCGTCCAGCAAGAGGATATCGGGGTCGGCAAACAGCGCCTGAGCCAACAACACCCGCAGTTTTAAGCCGGGTGCCACTTCGCTCATGGGACCGAACAATAATTCTTGCGGAATGCCGGCGCCGAGCAGCAGATCGCCAGCGCGGCTCTCGGCGCTGTAGCCGTCCATTTCGGCAAATTGAACTTCCAGCTCCGCCACTTTCATACCGTCTTCTTCGGTCATTTCCGCAAGGCCGTAGATGCGGTCGCGCTCCTGTTTAACCTCCCACAATTCCTTGTGGCCCATGATCACTGTGTCGATCACGGAGAAGCGTTCGAAAGCGAACTGGTCCTGGTGCAATTTGCCGATGCGGTAATTGGGCGTGACGGAGACATTGCCCGCCGTGGGCGTCAGGCTGCCGTCGAGGATTTTCATAAAGGTGGACTTGCCGCAGCCATTCGCGCCGATCAGGCCGTAGCGATTGCCGTCGCCAAATTTGACGGAAATATTTTCAAAAAGGGGTTTGGCACCAAATTGCATGGTGATGTTTGCGGCGGTAATCACGGGTACACCTAAGGCTGAAAGCTCAAAAATTGGACAAATTGGGAGGGCGCGTACTATAGGGGGATAAGCGTTCTAAGTCGAGCCGAACGCGCTATGCGGTGCGCGTTCGGTGCTGATCAGAAGCAAAAATGGCGATTGCGGCTCAATCAAAACGGCGGTTACGACATGGCCTGCGGGACGGTCAGTCGTGGACTTCTTCGCTGACGGTTTTCTTCTTCGCCAAAAAACGGCCGAAAAAGACGCCGATCTCAAACAAGCCCCACATGGGGATGGCCAGCATGGCTTGCGAAAACACATCCGGCGGGGTGAGCAACATGCCGATAACAAAGCAGCCGACGATCACGTAGGGACGTTTTTGCGCAAGTCCTTCAGGTGATATGACGCCGGCCACTATCAGAATGATGGTCGCCACCGGGATTTCGAAGGCGAAGCCGAAGGCAAAAAATAGCTTGATCACCAAGCTCAGATGGCTGGCGATATCGGGCATCACCGTAACCGACTTCGGCGCTATAGCCGTGAAAAATTCGAACAACATGGGGAATACAACAAAGTAGGCAAACGCTACTCCGGTGTAGAACAAAATAACGCTGGAAATAAAAATGGGAATCGCGAGGGAGCGTTCATTTTGGTAAAGCGCAGGCGCGACAAAAGCCCAGACCTGATAAAGCAGAAATGGCATGGCGAAAAACACCGCCACAAAAAATGTGAGCTTGAATGGAGTCAGGAACGCCTGGGTGACATCGGTGACGATCATGCTGCTGTTGCTTTCAGCGGGCAGGTGCTTCAACAGCGGTTCGGCGACAAATTCATAAATATCGTTGGAGATAAACAGCAGCCCGCCCAGAATGATCAGCAGAACCACGATGGCCTTGAGAAGTCGTGTGCGCAGCTCGATGAGATGTTCGACAAACGGCTGGGACGGGAGGGTTTCTTCCGGATCTTTGTTGTGGCTCATAAACCTTCAATGTTTAGGCGGATGGTCCGCAGGGGGCTGTACCGCTGCGTGTTCGCTGGTCGCGGAACCCGCGACATCAGGTGACGCAGGGACTGGCGGCTCGATTGCAGAAATTGTTTCAGCAGATGTTGTTTCTGCAGAAATTGTTTCATTCGCCGGCGGATTGATTGTGTCGGAGCTGCCGCCCTCGTTGAGAAATTCGCCCGAGCTCAGCTTGCGTATTCGCTCTTCGAGTTCCAGGCGTGTGTCTTTCATTTTTTCGAGATTGTAGAGCACCTGCTCGTTGTGGAGCTCGCGGCGGATTTCGTCCGCGCCGATTTGTTTTTCCAATTCGCGGCGGGTTTCCATCAGGCTGCGTTTGATGCGGCCGATCCACAATGCGCAGGTACGCACCGTGCCGGGCAGGCGTTCGGGGCCTATGACAATCAGGCCCACGACGCCTACAACAAGAAGCTCAAAAAAACTGATGTCGAACACAGGTTAGGACTGCTTGGTTTCGGATTTGGCTTGATCAGCTTCGGTCCTGTTGGCTTTGGATTCCTCGGTGACTTTTTTTACCTCGTCAGATGACTCTTTAGCTTCTTCATCGGTCATGGCTTTTTTGAAGCCCTTGATCGCACCACCTAGGTCGCCGCCGAGACTTTTCAGTCGTTTTGTTCCGAACAGCAGCAACACTATGACCAGGATAATAAGGAGTTGCCAAATACTGATTCCGCCGATACCCATGTTTACACCTTCTTTGTTTGTCTGGGAGAGATAGCCCGTTGAATGAAATTGTTATTCGATCATTACTGTAAGGCGGTTAAGCCGTTACGATTTGCGTGCGGCTTTTTCCGCTAGACCCGACAGATCAAAGCGCCGGGCGAGTTCAGTCAGCACCGCGTCGGCGTTTGTGCCGAGATGCGACAACATTACCAAAGAATGAAACCACAGGTCGGCGGTCTCATAGATTACGTGATTCAAATCACCGCCTACTTGCGCGTCTTTCGCGGCTAAAAGCGTCTCGGTGCACTCTTCGCCAAGCTTTTCCAGAATCTTATTCAAGCCCTTGTGATGCAGCTGGGCGACATAAGAGGAGTCTGGTGAGGCGTTGGTTTTGCGCTGTTCCAGCACTTCGGTGAGTTGCTTGAGGATATCGCTCATGGGGTTGCCTGTGGGGTGTTTGACTGTCGCGGGAGTATCTCGTTCGGCGGTGGGCGCATCAAGATCGGTAAATCTCTTCAGGCGGTTTGCGCACAGGGTCAACAACCTGCCAGGTGCCATCGCGAAAAACCCGATAAAAGCAGGACTCGCGACCGGTATGGCAGGCGATTCCGCCCTGTTGTTCCACCTGCAATACGATGACGTCGCCATCGCAATCCAAGCGGATCTCTTTGACGATCTGCTCATGTCCAGAGGTTTCGCCTTTGTGCCAGAGCGCATTGCGCGAGCGCGACCAGTACACTCCCCGCATCCGCGCTGCTGTAAGTTCCAAAGCCTCACGATTCATCCACGCCATCATCAATATGCGGCCGCTGCCGGCGTCCTGAGCGATGGCCGGGACGAGTCCATCGGCGTTCCATTTCACTTCACTTAAGAGGGCGGCTTCGGACATAACGAGAACTGTGGTTGGGATTGGGGGTGAAGTCTACCCGATCTTGCGCGGGAGCGCCCAGAGGCGTCGTGTAGAAGGCAAAGCGCCCCTGTAAGGGGCGCCGCGGGATCAGATTTTAAAGGAGTCCATTTGACGCTTGAGCTCGACGCTCTCGCCTTCCAGCTGAGTGCTGTTTTGCAGGATAACCTGAGCGTTTCCCGATACCCGTTCGGACAGCGAGTGGATCGCAGTGATGTTTTTGCTCACTTCGTTGGCCACCGAACTCTGCTCGTCGGAGGCGGTGGCGATCTGGTGGTTCATCTCGTTGATGGTGTCGATATTGGCGCGGATGCGATTGAGCGACTCTTCTACCTTGGATGAGGTTTCCAACGTCTCCTGCACTGAAGTGATGCTGGTGTTCATCGATTGGTGCGCCTCGTCGGCGGCGCGCTGCAATTGCACGATGATGGAGCCGATCTCCTCGGTGGACGACTGCGTTTTCTGCGCCAATGAGCGCACTTCGTCAGCGACCACAGCAAAGCCGCGGCCCTGTTCGCCAGCGCGAGCGGCTTCAATGGCGGCGTTCAGAGCGAGCAGGTTGGTCTGCTCGGCGATTGAGCGGATCACCTCCATTACCGAGCCTATGTTCTCGCTGTTGTGCTTGAGGGTGCTGATCTTCTGCGCCGTGCCGCGGATCTGTTCGGTCAGGCGGGTGACGGTGTCGCGGGATGAGGTGACTACCTGGGATCCCTGCTCGGCAAAACGCGCAGTCTCCCGGGTGCGATCAGCAGTAGCGCTGGCATGGCGCGCCACCTCGTCAGCGGAGTGAGAGAGCTCCTGCAGAGCGGCGGCGATCTGCTCGATCTCTTTGAGCTGTTGGCCAGTGGAAGACACGGTGCTGTCGGTCGCACCCGCCACCACTCGCACGTTGTTGCGGACTTTTTCTGTGACCACAATGACGTTCTTGATGATCGAGCCGATTTGCTCCATCACCCGGTTAAAGTTATGCGCCAGGGCCGCCACTTCATCACCGCTGTCAGTGGGCAGGCGGCGGGTCAGGTCACCGCCACCGGCGGCGATGGCGAGGAGGGATGCGCTGATTTCGTTAACGGGATTGATCACCAATCGGCGCGACAATAGATAGACGGTGGTCAGGCTGGCGATGAGCAGCATGACCACCACTATGGCGCTGATTCTGATCTGCTGAGCGAGAAATGCTGCTTCGGTGCGGGTGGAAAAGACGATGTCGTAGCGCCCAATCACTTCATTCTCACGCACGATTTCGACGCCAGTGCGACTTTCTTTAGGGGCTGGATCAGTGATGCCGGATTCCACTGCCGTCGCAAGGTTTTTGCCGCGGTGATCGAATACTTTGATCTCGGTGACCAGATCGGTATTGACGAAGGACTTGGCGATGGCTTCGATCTGCTGGAAATCGTAGGCGAACACGGCTTCCATAAACGCTGAGTTGGCCAGATTGATTTGCGACTGAATATTGGCCTCAAAGGACTCATGCTGTTGGGTCTGAATGACTTTGTACGCCACCATCAGAACTACGAGGGCCGCTACTACCATGGCTACGGAGAGCGCGAACATCAATTTGGTGGACAGAGAACGCTTAATCATAGGTACATCTCAATTACTGTTTATTTGCGTGCGCTCTCTGGCATCCGGCGTTAGCGCGTGTGTATCCGGATTACACCTGCTGCGTGGACTTGTCCTCGAACCGTGCCGCTATGGCTGTGCCTTTTTGTGTACCGTGAAATAAATATTCGTTGATGCGCATATAGCGCTTTGCGTGGCCTTGGACGGCAACGTTTTTGCCCGTGGTTTTGCCGCCGGAAAGGGCGACACCAGCGCCCGAGGCTGTCAGCGCGACGCATAAGGTCAACGACATCAATTTCCCCCAGCTGCGCTTGGCTTTAGCCGAAATAGGGTTGCTGACAATCGGACTGATCTGGGGACGAAAGGCGGTGGGACGGGAACATCTTTGCATGGTTAAGGTATCTCAAACTTCAGGTAATCGCCCCGTCGGCTGGAACTGCCGAAGGAGTACAACAATGTCTATTTAAAGTTAGCACAGGGCGCTCGCTTGTAAACCGGCGTTGATTTTTGTGCCAAGGCTTTCGCTGCATAAGATCGGCTGAAAACGACTATTCTTGAATTGTGCCTTGGCACGAAAACTGATTGTTAGGCTTGCGTACATCTGCGATGCAGCGACGGCCGACAAGCTCGCGGTATCCCTGTTTCCGCAGACCCATGCGACTCCATATCTTTAAATAAGTCAGCCCGTAAACCGGAATCACTCTATGACGATTAATTGGAGCGACTACTCTCCCGCCGATTTTTTCGACGAACTGTTCAGCAGTACCGGCAATCCCCGCAAACCCGCACGCAGACTCGTAACCTACCTAAAATAACTGCGCGATGAAGAAAACTAG
>JBQGED010000347.1:0-6520 GCA_052039425.1 Sphingobacterium griseoflavum
GAGTTAGGCATGAAATATCTGGAAGTGGGCAAGCGCGACAACGCCCGCTGGCAATTCAGCAAGGCTATGGAGCTGAAAAAGAATTCGGCGGAGGCTTATCACGGCATCGCCCTGCTGCACCAAGCGAACGGCGAGATGGCGCACGCAGACGAGTCTTTCAAGAAGGCACTGCGCAACGCTGAGCCGAAACAACTGTCGCCGATTCGCGTGTCCTACGGTCGCTATTTAATGGAGACCGGCGAGGCGAAGAAGGCCTGTGATTTCTTTGAAAAGGCCGCGGAAGACTTTGATTACCAAGCGCGCCCCGAGGCTCTCTATTTCGCCGGCCAGTGCGCGCAGAAGACTGGCAATACTGCGCGGGTCAAACCGGCTTACGAACACGCATTGAATCTGAATCCTCAGTTTGTGATGCCGATGGTGGAACTGGCGGAAATCTATTTTCGTGAAGGGGAGTACGCCAAGAGCAAACGTCTTTTGACGCATTTTGAGAAGCTCGCCAAGCCCGTCCCGGCCAGTCTATGGCTGGGCATTCGCATCGAGCGCATCTTCGGCAACAAAGACAAAGAGGCGAGCTACGCTCTGGCACTGAAAAATTTGCACCCGTATTCCAAGGAGTATCTGGAATATCGGCAAACCATTGAACAGAAGTAAGGCTATTCATGTCCGTCATAGAGCCGTCTCCAGCCGAACTGTCACCCGGCACCGTTCTGCGCCAAGCGCGGGAGCGGGCGGGGCTGACCTTGGAGGCCGTTGCCCAGCGCACCCTGATTCCCTTGTCGCGTCTGCGGGCACTGGAGAGGGACGATTACGAACAGGTGGGGGTGCCGACCTTTGTGCTCGGCTACACACGGTCCTATGCCCGCTTTCTCAACGTAGATCCCGCGCCTTTATTGAAAACCCTTGAAGCGACACTGCCGCGAGTGGATCCTGTGCCGGTGCAGACCTCAACGGTCGCGCTGGCGCTGCAAGTGCAACGCAAACCGCGCTCGGTATTCTGGCCGACGGTGCTGGCGGTTGTGTTGGTTTTAGGGGTAATCGCGTTTATTGGCATCAATTCGGCGTCTCTGGTCGCGCCGAGCTTAACGTCTCCCGCCAAGGTGGTGATTGAGGAAGAAGTCTCCGATGGCCGAACCCTGAGCCTGCCTTTGAACGTGTCGGTCGAGCCGGAAGCCGCCACCCCGGCTGAGCTCCTTCCGCTGAATAACTCAGAAGATGATGGGGAAATTGCACCGGAAGAAGCACTTGATGACGACGATTTTAGTTCCGCGCAGCGCTTTAATGCCGCTGAGGTACAGGACGAAGTCGAGCAGCCTCTTGGCGCTCCTGCGGCATCGGCTGACACTCTGACACTGACCTTTATTGCCGACTGCTGGGTGAGCGTGACCGATGCCACCGGTAAAGCTCTGATTGCCCGCTTGGCCACTTCCAGGGATAATTTGCAGCTTTTTGGCCAAGCCCCCTTTGAGGTGGTGCTCGGCGACGCCGCAGCCGTCAGCAGCGTCACCATCAATGGCCGTGTCATCGACGCCGCACCGCGAGGGGAAAGGAAATCCCGGCGGTTGACGGTGGATCCTTAGCGCGTAATCGAATTCAGGTAAGCAAAATGCATTTTGAGTCCCCCATTAAACGTCGCAAGTCGCGCCAGATTATGGTCGGTAACGTGGCCGTGGGTGGCGACGCACCGATTTCCGTGCAGAGCATGACCAACACCGAGACCACTGACGTAGCTGCGACAGTGGCGCAGATTCAGCGTCTGCAAAATGCCGGTGCGGACATAGTGCGGGTGTCGGTGCCGACCATGGATGCCGCCGAAGCCTTTGGCGCCATTCGTCAACAGGTCACCATTCCGTTAGTGGCAGACATCCATTTTGATTACCGGATCGCCCTGCGGGTGGCAGATCTTGGCGTCGATTGCCTGCGTATCAATCCAGGTAATATCGGCCGGGAAAAGCGTATCCAGGCGGTAGTCGACAAGGCCCGGGATCTGAATATCCCGATTCGTATCGGCGTCAACGCCGGCTCTTTGGAAAAAGATCTGCAGAAAAAATATGGCGAGCCGACACCAGACGCATTAGTGGAGTCGGCACTGCGTCATGTGGAAATTCTGGATCAGCTCAATTTCCAGAATTTCAAAGTGAGCGTCAAAGCGTCCGATGTGTTTATGGCGGTTGCCGCATATCGCAAGCTGGCGCAGCAGATCGAACAACCGCTGCATCTGGGCATCACCGAAGCAGGCGGCCTGCGCGGCGGCACCGTCAAGTCTTCCGTGGGCCTCGGCATGCTGCTGATGGACGGAATAGGGGACACCATCCGAATTTCCCTCGCCGCTGATCCGGTGGAAGAAATCAAAGTCGGCTGGGATATTCTCAAGAGCCTCAAACTGCGCTCCAAAGGCATCAACTTCATCGCCTGCCCGAGCTGCTCGCGGCAGAACTTCGATGTGATCAAGACCATGAACGAACTGGAAAAGCGCCTCGAGGACGTCACCGTGCCTCTCGACGTGGCGGTGATCGGCTGCGTGGTCAACGGGCCAGGTGAAGCCAAAGAAGCAGACGTCGGTCTCGCCGGTGGCACGCCGCGCAATCTGGTGTATGTGGATGGTGAGCCGAAGGACAAATTCGATAACGACAATCTGGTCGATCAACTCGAGCAGTTGATCCGAGCGAAGGCCGCCGCCAAGGCTGAGCGGGAAAAAGATCTCATCGCCAAAGCGGTCTGACAGACGAGAAATCATTTTGAAACAAATTCAATCCGTTAAAGGAATGGACGATTTATTGCCGGAGCGCGCTCCGGCATGGCAATACGTCGAAGCGTCGATTGCGGAAGTGGCGGAGCGTTACGGCTATCGCGAGATCCGTTTTCCGATTCTGGAGCAGACCGAGCTATTCAAGCGCAGCATCGGCGAGGTCACTGACATAGTCGAGAAAGAGATGTACACATTCGACGACCGCAATGGCCTGAGCCTCACTTTGCGTCCAGAAGGCACCGCTAGCTGTGTTCGCGCTGCTGAGGAGCATGGGCTCTTGTACAACCAGACGCAGAAGCTTTGGTACACCGGCCCCATGTTCCGCTATGAAAAACCGCAGAAAGGGCGCTTGCGACAGTTCCATCAGTTCGGTTTTGAAGCTTTCGGAATGGCCGGTCCCGATGTGGACGCGGAGCTGCTCATCATGCTGGCGCGCTTGTGGCGGGAATTGGGCATCCTCGATGTGGTAGAGCTGCAGGTAAACAACCTCGGCACCAGCGAGGCGAGGTCGCGTTTTCGTGCGGATCTGGTGACTTACCTGCAAGCGCGTGCCGACAAGCTGGACGAAGACAGCCGCCGCCGTTTGACGACGAATCCATTGCGCATTCTCGACAGCAAAGTTGCCTCGACCCAGGAGTTGCTGGATGGTGCGCCGTCGCTGGCGGACTATATCGACGAACAATCCCGCGCCCACTTTGCCGGCCTCTGCCAATTGCTGGATGCCGCTGGGGTGGCATATAAGCTCAATCCTCGTCTGGTGCGCGGCCTTGATTATTACAGCAATACCGTATTCGAATGGGTAACCACGAAACTCGGTGCCCAGGGCACGGTCTGTGCCGGCGGTCGTTACGACGGGCTGGTGGAGCAACTCGGTGGCAAACCGACTCCCGCAGTGGGATGCGCCATGGGCATTGAGCGCTTGGTGCTGTTGCTGCAGGAGTTGAATGTGATTCCGGCCTCCGTAAACGACTCGGTGGATGTCTATCTCGTCGCCGTGGGGGATGTGCAGACGCGGGCTATGGCCTTGGCGGAAACCCTGCGTACGGAGTTGCCCTACCTGCGACTATTGACCCATATGGGCGGCGGCTCCTTCAAATCGCAAATGAAAAGAGCCGATAAAAGCGGGGCGCAGATCGCGCTTATCCTCGGTGAAGATGAGGTCGCCAAAGGCGAAATTGGCATCAAACCTCTGCGTACAGAGGCAGAACAGCAGCAGGTTCCACAGGCACAGATGGCAAGTGCGATAACAGAACTGTTGGATCTTTAATGGTAGGGGCTTTGCCTTTGCTGATTTAGTGACCGGAAGCCTTTGCGCTTCGAAATGAGCAAGAATACACAATAACAGGAGAGCCAAAAGTGGCCGCACATTTGACAGAAGAAGAACAGATTGAAGCCCTCAAGAGCTGGTGGAAAGATTACGGCACGGTCGTATTGATCGCCGCCGTAGTTGGGCTCGGGGGATTTTTTGGGTGGAACTTGTACCAGAACCATGGAGTGGAAAAGGCCAGTGAAGCTTCTGCAGTTTATGAAAAGCTCGCTGTAGCCATGGCCGAATCCGATAGTGAAATGTCGGAAGAACAGGCGGCCAAACTGAAGCAGTTGGCGAATGATGTGATTGCCCATGATTCATCCAGCCTCTACGCGGACTTTGCCGCACTTTACCTCGCCAAACTGGCGGTACAGCAGCAGGATTACGCGTCCGCGAAAAGCCACTTGGAAAAAGTCAGCAGCCGGGGCGCCAATGATTCAGTGAAGGAGCTGGCCCGCCTGCGCCTCGCCCGCGTATTGGCCGCCAGTGGGGATACCGAGCAGGCGCTGACTCTTTTGTCCGCTAAACCATCCAGTGCTTACTCTGCCGCCTATGCGGAAGCTGCAGGAGACATACTGCTGGCTCAGAAGCGCCTAGCTGAAGCCCGCGCCGCTTATCAAAACGCCCTTCAGGCAATGGGTACCGACCAGCCCATGCGGCGCAGTCTGGTGCAGCTGAAGATCGACAACACCATGACTTCCGGCGATGAACCCGCGACTGGGCCCGCGCCGATCAATCCCCACGGTAATGTGCAGAATCCGCATACCAATGCGGCACCGACGGCGGAGGACGCTTGATGATTTTTCGCCGTTCTTTGGCTGCGGTTTGTTGCCTGGGTGCTTTGCTGGTTGGTTGTAGCAGCGTCAAAGAAGAGCTGAAACCGGTCAAACTTGAGCCGATCCGGCCGCAATACAAGTTTGTACGCGACTGGGATAAGGAAACCGGTGTCGGTCAGGATGCGCGCTATGCCCGTCTGCAACCGGCGCATGTGGACGGGATCCTGTACACAGTCGATGTGAAAGGCGTAATCGGTGCTTGGCGCAGCGAAAACGGCAAGCGTCTGTGGCGCAATGATCTAAAAACGGCCATTGGCAGTGGTGTGGGCACTGCCGGGGGGCTGGGTTTCGTCGGTACTTTAGATGGCCGTGTCATCGCCTTTAATCTTGCCACCGGCGAGAAGAAGTGGGACGCCAAGACCAGCAGTGAGGTGATGGCGTCACCCCAATCCAACGGGCGGGTGGTGATTACCCAGGCTATCGACGGGCGTGTCTTTGCCTTTTCATTCGAAGATGGCAGCCAACTGTGGAGCTACGACCATCCGGTTCCGGTGTTGACTCTCCGTTCCAATGCCAGCCCTCTGGTATTTCAGGATACGGCCATAGTCGCTTTTGATAATGGTCAGGTTCTGAACTTTGACTCTAATACCGGACAATTGCGCTGGAGTGCCCGAGTAGGCCAGCCTCAAGGCAAAACGGAGCTTGAGCGCTTGGTGGATGTTGATGCAGCGCCCATTGAACTCGGCCCCTATATTTACGCCGCTGGCTACAACTCACGACTTGTAGCTATATCCAAAGGCACCGGGCGAACCGCTTGGGCACAGGATGTTTCCACAACGCAAAACTTGGCGGCAGTGAATAACCGCATCCTGGTGAGCGATGCCAACAGTCACGTAAAGGCATTTGACGCGCTCAACGGCACGTTGTTGTGGGAAAACAAAAGCCTGCACAGACGTGGAATAAGTGCACCTGCGGTGTATGAAAACATGGCTGTGGTGGTGGATCAGGAGGGTTATCTACACGGGCTCTCGGTTGAAGATGGTACCCAGTTGGCCCGCGGTCGCATCGGGGAGAATCCTGCTCTTGCTCAGCCGTTCGTTATCGATGGCACCCTGTATCTGTTGGATAAAGGTGGTGTGCTTATGGCTTATGGCACCAAACCGGCAGACCCCAAAATGGCGGTGTGGGACCTGCCGTCCAATCGCCACAAAGGCGCCATCTCTACCAAGTCCACCGGGGTTAAATAAACTTTCATGGTTCCAGTCATCGCCCTCGTCGGGCGCCCTAATGTCGGCAAGTCCACGCTGTTCAATTGCCTTACCAAAACCAGGGATGCCCTGGTGGCGGACTTCGCCGGCCTGACCCGCGACCGTAAATATGGCGACGTGATTTTTCGCGAACGCAAGTTCATTGCCATAGATACCGGCGGTCTGAGTGGTGAGAACGAGGGCATCGATGTGGTGATGGCCGAGCAGGCGCGCCAGGCCATCAGCGAGTCGGATCTAGTGGTTTTTTTGGTGGATAGTCGCGCCGGTCTAACGGCGGCAGATGAGCAGATCGCCCAATACCTGCGCATCCAGCAAAAGCCCGTTCTGTTGGTCGCCAATAAAGTGGACGGCCAGCAACCAGATGTCGCGGTGGCGCCGTTTTTCGAGCTCGGCCTGGGAGAGGTTCACGGAATTGCAGCGG
>JBQGED010000348.1:0-5912 GCA_052039425.1 Sphingobacterium griseoflavum
CTCCCAATGAACCGGAAAGAGCGGAAATATATCAACCTCCGGCGGCAACGAGTGCGGCAGAGGAGCCAACCACTCAGCCAATGGCACCGGAAGCAAAAGTCAGCAATGCGGTGAATCGCACCGGGGATATTTTGCTCAATCATCTATTACCACCTGCGGTTGTGCTGTTTTTACTGGTGGGCTTGTGGGAAATATTGTGTTCGCAACCGGGATCCTCGCTACCATCGTTTTCGCAAGTGATCACTGATACGAGCGAATTGATATTGCATCCCTTCTACAACAACGGCGGCAATGACGTCGGGTTGGGTTGGCAGTTGCTTGCCAGTTTAAAACGCGTAGCCTATGGCTATAGCTTGGCCGTGTTGGCAGGCATCGCTCTGGGTGTATTGATCGGCCAATTTTCCTGGGCTATGAAAGGACTTGACCCCATCTTCCAAGTATTGCGAACCGTGCCGCCGCTGGCTTGGCTGCCATTGTCCCTTGCAGGTTTCCAAGACAGCCATCCATCGGCGATTTTCGTGATTTTTATTACCGCCATTTGGCCGATTATCATCAATACATCGGTGGGTGTGCGCAATATTCCCGAGGACTACCGCAACGTGGCCAGGGTGATTCACTTAAAAGGTATTCGCTATTTTTGGAAAATCATGTTGCCTGCAGCTGCGCCTTATATCTTTTCCGGTTTGCGCATCGGCGTAGGTCTTTCCTGGTTGGCGATAGTAGCAGCGGAAATGTTGGTCGGCGGTGTCGGCATCGGATTTTTTATCTGGGATGCATGGAACTCATCGCTGATCAGCGACATTATCCTCGCACTCATCTACGTCGGCATAGTCGGGTTTATTCTTGATCGCATCGTCGCCTATGCGGGCAAAATCGTCACACGTGGCACATCAGCCTGAGGTTAATGATTATGAGCTATCTCCGAATCGAAAATGTGGATATGACGTTCACCAAGGGGCAAAAGTCCAGCAACATTCTGTGCAACATCAATTTGAAAGTGGAACGCGGTGAATTTATTTCCATCATCGGCCACTCCGGCTGCGGCAAATCCACTGTGCTGAATATTGTGGCGGGCCTGTTAAAGGCGACGGGCGGTGGCGTTATTTTGGATGGCAAAGAGGTCAACGAGCCGGGCCCGGATCGCAGTGTGGTCTTCCAGAATCACTCACTATTGCCATGGCTCACCGTTTATGAAAATGTCGCGCTCGCTGTTGATGAAGTATTCGGCCGCAGTAAAAGCAAGGCAGAGCGTCACGAATGGATATTAAAGAATCTGGAGTTGGTGCATATGACTCATGCCATGCACAAACGCCCTGCGGAAATTTCCGGTGGTATGAAGCAGCGCGTGGGTATTGCGCGGGCGCTGGCGATGGAACCCAAAGTATTGTTGCTGGACGAACCCTTTGGCGCGCTGGATGCCTTGACCCGTGCAAAACTGCAGGACGAGGTGATGCGTATTCAGGTGGAATTACAAAACACCATTCTGATGATCACCCACGATGTGGATGAGGCGGTACTGCTCTCCGACCGCATCGTTATGCTCACCAACGGCCCATCCGCAACGATTGGAGAAATTATCCATGTACCCTTAGATCGGCCGAGAATGCGGGTGGATCTGGTCGACGACCCCATCTACCTCCAATGCCGCGCTGCCGCCCTGAAATTCCTCTACGAACGCCACACAGCTCCAGCGACTGCTGTTGGCTAATTAATTACAGCCAATTTATCGCGCATAAATTGGCTGTTTCTTCAATTTCCCAAATTGGTAAAAACACCCACCGCAAGTTCCGCCCAAAGATACAGAACGGCAACAACAAATAAAATCCCAATAAGCGCCCTGTGTTTGCGCGGTGATTTTCTTGCAATCATGACAAAAGCACTGCCGGCACTAAAAAGAAGAATGCCCATAATCGCAAAATCCGCAATGCTCCAGTTCACTTCGCTGGTAAAGCGCATGGCGATCAGTGGGATCGACAATAACAAAACCGTCGCCAAGGCGATCCAAGCAAATGTGCTTTTCCGCATGATAAATCGTTGCAAGCTTAGATTCATAGTTTTCTACCTGTAAAAATGTCGCTCATTGATCTGACTTCAAAGCCAATATTAAGGAGCTTATTTCTGAGATAAATGATTTGGGTTCTGCATTGAAATCCTGATCTCGGTTGTTACCGAATCGCACCAGCGAATAGCCGCTTTATATTCCGTCATGAATATTCCCTTGGATGAATTGGCAACAATTATCGAGCCGTTTTATGGCTTGGGAATAGTCGCCGGTTTTTAATGAGGTGCTGGTGGGTTTCAGTTCCCGGCTATGGAATAGTACGGCTATACCGATACCTCCGCGCATTTCGAGCAGATAATATTGGCCGGATTCAATATTGAGATTGCGTTCGGTAGTGGGAATCAACGCGGCGTCGGACCACCGGGTTGTTATGGCGTAAGCGCCGGGGTCCAGATAAATCCAGCTGAATTCGTTATTGCGTAATTCGCCCAGGGATTGGCCGGCAATAAAATTTTCCACTGGCAGATTATTCGGTCTGGCGGCTTTTCGATATGTCACCAGAACGGCTTTGCCTTGCACAAGAGGCGGCAATAAATCCACCGTGTTCGGCATGGAATTGTGGTTGGCGCAGCCCGTAAACAGTGAAAACCCCGCACAGAGCAATAGCGCCCGATGCAACACTACCGGTACCCGGCGCACGTCCACGTATTTCATTACATCGCTCATTTAAACGCAAAATTTGCGGATTAATTCTTCGATCACATGGATCGCGGGTGCGATCTGGCTCTGCTCAATAAATTCATTGGGCTGGTGCGCCTGGTCGATGGCGCCGGGCCCCATAACAATGGTTTCCATTCCGATTTTTTGCAGAAAAGGCGCTTCGGTGGCGAAGGCAACGGCGGTGGCGGTGTGGCCGGTGAGTTTTTCCGCTGCCTGCACTATGGCGGAATCGGCTTTTTCCTCGTAGGGATCTATGCCGGGGAAAAGCGATGAAAACACAATATCGCAGCCGGCTTTTTCCGCGATGGGGCGCAAGCGGCTCTGCAGGTCGCCGCGCAATTGTTCCAGCGGCATGCCGGGTAGAGGGCGCAGATCGAAATGCAATTCGCAGCTGGCGCAAATTCGGTTGGGATTGTCGCCTCCGTGAATACAACCGAGATTCAGCGTGGGCACGGCGACATTAAAACCGTCGTTGCGATATTTGCTCTGCAATTCTCCGCGATAGACGAGCAATTGATTAATGACACTGTTCATGGTTTCCAGCGCGTTTTTGCCCAGGCTCGGGTCGGAGGAGTGGCCGGCTTGGCCGATCACCCGCACGCTCTCCATCACTATGCCTTTATGCATGCGAATCGGGCGCATACCGGTGGGTTCGCCAATCACGGCGTAGCGCGCTTTGGGCGAGCCCTGCGCCGCCAGAGCGCGGGCACCGCACATGGAGGATTCTTCGTCGGCGGTGGCGAGGATAATCACCGGCTCGCGCAGTGGTGAGTCGCGGAATTTTTCCAGCGCGGCCAACACCACGGGGAAAAATCCTTTCATATCCGTCGCGCCGAGGCCGTAGAAGCGGCCGTCTTTATCCGTGAGAGTGAAAGGATTCTGCTCCCAGAGTTCAGGGTTGCACGGCACCGTGTCGGTGTGACCGGCGAAAACTAAGCCGCCGGGCCCGGAACCTTTGACCGCCACGAGATTGTATTTTCCGGGCCAGCCGGCGATGGGTTGAATCTCACATCGAAAACCCAGAGGTTCGAGCCAATTGGCGAGCAGGCTGACCACTTGATGATTGCTTTGATCGAATTCCGGACTGGTGCAGCTGATGGAGGGAGCGCCCACAAGGGCCGCGAGTTGGTGCCGAAAGGTTTGCAAATTCAGAAAGGCTCACAGGTTAGACGCCTGCGCAGGGCGCGCAGGCGCTGAGTATTTATTTCATAAGTTCAGTTGGCTGCGGATCGCATTGACCTTTTCCTGCATCTCCGGAGTCAGCTCTGAGATATTCAGGTGTTTGATGATGTTCCCGAGAATGCGTTTTTCATCGGCATCAACGTGGCCGTCCCGCAGGGCAATGTCGAGCAGTTTTTGCAGCTCGCCCACGGATAATTTGCCGTCGTTACTGAAACATTCGATGGAGCGAAATGCCATTTCCAGGTGATCGCGGGATTTTTTTTCTTGGGAGTGGTTCATAGCGAGCTTGCCTTTCTGTCCTTGGGGTAGTGTTCTGCATTCTAGGTGGTTGCCAGCCTGATCGCCAGAGACGCTCCGGTCTGACGTGCCGCCAACTTCCAGCTACAATTCAGCACACGTTTCCTATAAAAAATGAGCGCGTTTTATGACCGATCGTCTGTTGGACCTGCGCAATGTTTTAACGGATTTGCACAAAACCGGTCGGATCGCCCAGGAGGAGGTCAACCGGGTATTGGGCAGCAGCCGTGGCCGCGAAGAGTCCGCCCTGCATCCTTTAACCTATTTGGGCACCCAACAACTGCACGACCGCCAGCGCGCTGGCAAAACCCTGGACGAGCTGGCGCTCACTGCTTGGCTGGCTGAACAGAGCGGTCTGCCGCTGTTCCATATCGACCCGATGAAATTGCAGGTGGCTGCGCTTGCAGACGTGATGTCCTACGCCTTCGCCAAACGCCACGATCTGCTCTGCGTCAAAATCACCGCCGACGAACTCACTGTGGCCGTGGGCCAGCCGTACAAACGCGATTGGGAGGAGCAGCTGCACCAAGTGTCCCGCCGCAAAATTGTGCGGGTGCTGGCGGTGCCATCGGAGCTCGAGCGCTACCGGGTGGAGTTTTATTCCCTGGCGCGCTCCATTTCCGGCGCTTCTGGCGGCGCGGCGCGGCCGAGCGGGGTGGCCAATTTCGAGCAGCTGCTGGAACTGGGCAATATCAAGGACCCGGAGGCCAACGATCAGCACATCGTCAATATTGTGGATTGGCTGCTGCAATACGCTTTTGATCAGCGCGCCAGCGATATTCATATAGAGCCGCGCCGGGAGACCGCGCGCATGCGGTTCCGCATCGACGGCATTCTGCACTCCATCTATGAATTTCCCGCCAATATCGCCACCGCGATTATCAGCCGGATCAAAATTCTCGGCCGCATGAACGTGGCGGAAAAACGCAAACCCCAGGATGGCCGGCTGAAAACCAAAAATTCCGATGGCGCCGAAGCGGAATTGCGTCTTTCCACCTTGCCGACAGCGTTTGGCGAAAAACTGGTGATGCGGGTGTTCGACCCGGAAGTGCTGATGCGCAGTTTCGACGACCTGGGTCTGATCGGCGAGGACTTCAAACGCTGGCACGGCATGATGCAGTCACCCCACGGCATTCTGCTGGTCACCGGTCCTACGGGTTCGGGTAAAACCACCACGCTTTATTCTTCTTTAAAAGCGCTGTCCACCGACGAGGTAAACGTCAGCACCATTGAAGACCCCATCGAAATGGTGGAGGAAGCATTCAATCAAACCCAGGTGCAGCACAACATCGGCCTGGATTTCGCAGCGGGAATTCGCACTCTGATGCGGCAGGACCCGGACATCATCATGGTCGGTGAGATTCGCGACCTGGAAACCGCGCAAATGGCGGTGCAGGCGGCGCTCACTGGTCACTTGGTGCTCTCGACCCTGCACACCAACGACGCGCCCACCTCAATTTCGCGTTTGTTGGATTTGGGTATTCCCGCCTATCTGCTCAAAGCAACGGTGGTGGGTGTAATGGCCCAGCGCTTGGTGCGCACCTTGTGCAAGCACTGTCGCGTCAAAACTGAAGTGGATAAAGAGGATTGGGATTCCCTGGTGCGGCCGTGGAAGGTCAATCGCCCGGAATTTATTTATCGCGCTGGCGGCTGTCTGGAATGCCGCAACACCGGCTATATGGGCCGCCAGGGCATTTATGAAATCATGCCG
>JBQGED010000349.1:0-9615 GCA_052039425.1 Sphingobacterium griseoflavum
GCCTTTGAAAAAACCCTCAGCGTTTACGCCATAGTGGCGGTGGCCTGGGTAGGCTCGCTGGTGGCGGATCTGGTGATCAATAAACCCCTCGGCCTCAGCCCAAAACATATCGAATTCAAGCGCGCACATTTATACGACATCAATCCGGTGGGCGTGGGTGCGATGGTTGCCGCATCGCTGGTGGGAATTTTGGCCTATCTGGGGCTATTCGGAGTTTATGCCCAGGCGCTCGCGCATTTTATTGCTCTCGCCTGCGCTTTTATTATGGTGCCGTTAATTGCGGTCGCTACCCGTGGGCGCTTTTATATTGCGCGGGAGCCGTCGATTATCACCTCCGATGCGACGATCCGCTGTGAAATCTGCGAGAACATGTACGAGCGCCACGATATGGCGTTTTGTCCTGCCTATGACGGCGCGATTTGTTCGCTCTGTTGCTCGCTGGACTCCCGCTGCCGCGACGCCTGCAAAACCCACAACAGCTTTAGCGAAGAACTCACGCGTTTATTGCAACGCATAGTGCCGCGCAGCCTGAGCGACTATATCAATATACGTTTGGTGAATTTTCTCGCGTTGTTGTGTGTGGTCGCGGGTGTGACGGGAATCCTGCTGTCGCTGATTTATGCCAATTCCATTACCAATTTTCCCGCTATTAATGAGTTTTTATCGCAGACGTTGTGGAAAGTGTTTTTTATTTTGATGATTGTGGCGGGGGTTATCTCCTGGCTGTTCGTTCTCGCCCACGAAAGCCGCATAGTCGCAGAAGAGGAATCGCAACGGCAGAATCGGCTACTGGTGGAGGAAATCGACGCGCACAAAAAAACGGATTTGGCGCTGCAGCGTGCCAAAGAAAATGCGGAAGCCGCCAACAACGCCAAAAGCCGCTATCTCACCGGTATCAGCCATGAATTGCGCACTCCCTTGAATGCCATTCTCGGTTACGCGCAGCTGCTCGACCAAGACGAACAAATTCCCCTTCAGAAAAAACACCAGGTCAAAGTCATTCAGCGCAGTGCGGAGCACCTCACAGACTTGATTGAAGGATTATTGGATATTTCGAAAATCGAAGCCGGCCGCTTGGAAATTCAAAAGGACGTATTCAATCTAAATGCGATGATGAATCAAATCGTCGATATGTTCAGATTGCAAGCTCAAGAACAAGGCCTGAATTTCCATTACCAACGCCTCACACAATTGCCGGACTTGGTGCAGGGCGATGAAAAACGCGTGCGCCAGATTCTGATCAATCTGTTATCCAACGCGGTGAAATTCACCCCCACGGGCGAGGTGGAGCTGAGCATTCGTTATCGCAACCAAGTGGCGGAAATCCGCGTACGCGACACAGGTGTGGGCATACCGGAAAGCGAATTGGAACGCATTTTTAAACCTTTCGAACGCATCCGCCTACCGGGAAGGCCCGCGGTGAGCGGTACCGGCTTGGGGTTAACCATCACCAAATTATTGGTAGACATTATGGGCGGTGATTTAACCGTGACGGCCAATCAAAATGGCGGCACGACATTTTCAGTCTGGCTGATGCTGGCTCGGGTTTTTCAGCGGCAGGCGGAAGTGGCAAAAATCAAAAAAATTCTCGGCTATATGGGAGCCAAACGTTCGCTATTGGTGGTTGACGACGACGCCGCCCATCGCGGACTGATGCAGGACCTGCTCAATCCGTTGGGATTTGTGGTGGTAGAAGTGCCGGATGCGGAAGCCTGTTTGAGTATTATTCACACCTTTTCCCCGGACGCATTTTTAATTGACCGGCGTATGCCCGGCATGAACGGCCCGCAATTGGCGGCGGTACTGCGCGCGAAGAATTTCAAGCAGCCGATTATTATGGTCTCAGCCAACGCCAACGAAGACGCACCTCCGGTGGAGTCCCATCCGAGTTATGACAGCTATCTCATTAAACCAGTGCGCCTGGAAAATCTGCTGGAAAAACTCGGCCAACATTTGGACCTGACTTGGCGTTATGAGCCGGAGCCGGTCGCTGTACCGGCGCCGCTTAAATTTACCCATTTACCCGATGACGAGATTCTCGACGAACTGATTGGCTGGGCAGAAGTGGGCGCGCTCGGCAAAATTCGCGAGCTGATTAATCGCATTGAGCAACAGCGGAACGCCAACATGCAGCTTGTGCAGCATTTTCGCCATTACGCCGACCGCGTCGATTTGGACGGTTTGATGAAGACCATCCGTGCGCTGCGTTGATACAACGACCATTCATTACATGATGTTTTTATGAATTTGAATTCTTCGCACAATCTTGTCTTGGTGGTGGATGATTCACCGGAGACATTGGGTATGTTAAACGACGCACTCGAACAGGCCGGCATGACCACACTGGTCGCATTGGAGGGACGACAGGCACTCAACATAGCGCGCAAAATGCATCCGGATATTATTTTGCTCGACGCTGTAATGCCGAATATGGACGGATTTTCCACCTGTGAACATTTAAAGCGCGACTTGGAATTGCAGAATATTCCGGTGATTTTTATGACCGGTCTTGCCGATACCGACAGCATCGTCAAAGGTTTTGCCGCCGGCGGTGTGGATTACGTGACTAAACCGATCAACCCGCTGGAATTAATCGCACGCATCAAAGTGCATCTCAATAACGCACGCACCACTCTCAGCGCGCAAACCGCTCTCGACAGCGCCGGCCAAAATCTCTGCGCGGTCAGCCGGCGCGGCGAGCTGCGCTGGGCCACGCCGCAGGTAAATCATTATTTGGAGCGATTGTGCCCCGGCGGCTGGAGGCATTTACAGCTCACCGAGCCGCTCAGTCACTGGCTTAAGCACAATCCCCCGGAAGGTGGCCAATTGCAGATGGCCGCAGGGGGCACCACCTTAAAATGGATATTGGTGGGCACCAGCGGCGACGATGAATATTTATTGCGTCTTGTTAATGAAGACGCAAGCGATGAATGCGAACAATTGAAACAACGCTTTGCCGTTACTAGCCGCGAGGCCGAGGTGCTGCTGTGGGTAGCCAAGGGCAAGACCAACCGGGAAATTGCCCAGATTCTGGATTTAAGTCCGCGTACAATTAACAAACACCTCGAACAACTGTTTAAAAAGATCGGGGTGGAAAACCGCACTTCCGCCGCCACTCTGGCGGTAGGTGTGCTGCAAAAGGGGCGGATTTAGGGCTGTTAACGACTCGATTCATCGTTTATTTTTTCGCCATTCCCACGATTACATCACGGGCTTCCTTCTTTTTACTTTCAAAATAACCTTTGCCGTCTATCGTCAGTTGTTTTCCGCTCGCGGCGGTGGTTAAATACAGCGGCTTTTTGCGCCTTTGGTGCAAAATTAGCCGGATAATTGAGCGTTGCCTTAGCCAAAAGTATCTATACTGTTAACACAATAAATAATAATGACTGGCTTTGTGTTCGATTGTTTTTCCCGCTGTATCACCCGATTTTGATTGTTGCGAAACAATACGTAGTGGCTTCCGCATGTGTGGAATACTCGGTATTACGCTGCGTTTCAAACCCATAATGAGCGCCCCAGGCGCCGTGATATATAGGAGACTCAAGGTGCAAAAACCCGTTCGCTTTATGATTTACGTCGCGATACTCGCGCTGGCTTGGTTTGTTCTGTTACCTGCCTTGTCCATTAATACCGCGCAATTAGGCACTTCTTTTAAAAGCCTTTTCAGCGGCATGAATACCCTGGTTGTCGCCACCGCCATTTTTGGTGCGGCCCTGTTTATCACTTATATGATCACTTCTGGCTGGGGATTGATTCTGCTGGGCGCTATGGCGCTGGTGGGGCTGATTGTGGTGAGTATTCTGCATCCTTACCTGTTCCCGCTGCTGATTCCGCTTTTCACTCTCTGGGTGATGTGCGCTGCGGCACGGCGCAAAGAAAGCACGGCCGGAAAATCGGCGGCATCTTCCAAACACGCCTGATATTGCTCGTCCCTGCTGCCGCGCCAAAAACGCGATCAGCTTTTTCCCTCGCGCCCGCATAGCGGGCGTGTCGGTTTGTCTGAGCTCACCTAGTTGACATAAGGAATCGGAAACAGCCGATTAATCGCTGCTGATCGTCCACAGCGTCCTACGCACTTAATAAAGTTTCTGCAGATATTCCTCCGCCGCCGCTTCCCAGGTAAAACGCGCTTTTGCGGCGGCTTTGCCGATGGCTTGCAGTTTCTTCGGATTTTCCTCATGCATCGCCAGAATCTCGCGGAAGCACTCCAACATTTGCACACCCTGTTCGTCGCCGCTGGCGCCGCGGAAGACAAATCCGCTCACGCCATCAATCACCGTGTCATTCAGACCGCCAACTCCGTGTACCAAGCAGGGCTGTCCGGCGCGCATGGCGAGCATCTGGCTGATACCGCAAGGCTCAAAGGAACTCGGCATAACAAATAGATCACCCGAGCTATAAAGCGCGCGGGAAAGTTCGTCGGAATAGCCGCGCAGAAAAATAAAATTCGGGTAATACGCGCTTATTTCCTGCAGGAATTTTTCATAGTCGGCATCGCCGCTGCCAAGCATTAGGAAAACACCTTTATCTCCCAGTATTTCCAGCAGATGGCGCAACACCGGTTGATATTTGCCAGCGTAATTGATCGGATGGCGTAATAGCCGTACTTTTTGTTCGGTGACGCGACCGACGGCGGTAATTAACAATCCGCGCTCACGTTTGGCACACCACTGCTGCAGGCGCTCCCGCGCGATCCAATGCACGCTCAGCATCACCGCACTTTTGGCCACCCAGTGCATCATCGCCTCTTCAATAATGGCCGCCAGACGCGCTTTGACCAGCTTTGAATACTCCTCTTCTTCCGGATATTCACAACCATTGAGAATGCCTTCCAGGCGATTTTGTTTGGCAGCGGCCACCAGATCGGTTTCCAAACCTTCGCCACCGTAAATATGCAGCGCCGTTTGACTGGGGCGTTGAATTTCCTGCGCGTAAGTGGGCGATACGGCGTGCACTTTATCGGCCAGTGCGATGGCCGCGCGCATGGGGTTAAAACAATGGGTCACCCGCGGATCGCAAATCACCGCCTGATCGTATTGCAGACGCGGAAACCAGCTCTCCAATGCGGAGGCATCGCCGCGCAGTGGGCGCACGCCCTGCAGAGCTAAATTGTGAATCGAATATACGGTGCGCATATTTTTAAGGCGTGCGTAATGCGGATCGTATTCGCGCAAGACGGCAAGCACTGCCGCGTGCCAATCGTGCAAATGCAAAATATCGACGTGGCCAAAACATTCATTCAACACCGCCTGCCCTACCGCTGCGCAAAACAGCGCGTATTTGCCGGCGTCGGATGCAAACGGGCGATCATTGCCATCGTTGCAATAAATCTGGCCGGCACCGCAGGGATAAAATCCCGGATGATCCAAAACCCACTGTTGCACACTGGGCGTGCCCGGTTCTACGTCCTGCGCATCCCAGCGATAAATTTTTACCTGCTCGACACCATCGCCGAACAATACGGGAAAAGTCGCCGCTTCCCGCGCCGCGGTGCGCTGTAAAAATCCGTGGGAGGGAATAATCACGTGGACGGTGCAGCCTTGCGCCGCCAGTGCTTTGGGTAGATCGCGCACCACGTCGCCTATACCGCCGACTTTTGCATTGGGCAGCGCATCATTTTCCGCCGCCACCATTAAGATGGTTTTATGAATGGTCATGACTCACATACTTATTAATAACGCGCCGTTACATTTCATTGGCGCATAAAAAAGGGAACCTGTTTAAGGTTCCCGTTCATTATTGACTTAAGACTCGGTGATCAGAGTGCGCCACCACGTTGGCCGAGCATTTCTCGTGTCACGAGAGTGATACCTCTTTTGGTTACGCGGAAACCTCTCGCCCGATCTTGTTCATGATCGACACCAATTTCCATACCGCGAGGAATTTCGCAGGCGCGGTCGATAATGGCGCGCTTCACTTTGGCGTAGCGGTGCACCTGTACTTCCGGCAGCAATACGGATTCTTCGATCAGGGTGTAGGAATGCACACGCACATCGGAGAACAGCAGAGATTTGCGCACGGTGCCGCCGGAAATAATGCAACCGCCGGACACCATGGAATCCACCGCATAACCGCGGCGACCGTCATCGTCAAACACGAATTTCGCAGGCGGTAATTGGGTTTGATAAGTCCAAATGGGCCATTGATGGTCGTAGAGGTTGAGCGAAGGTGTTGGCGACACCAGCTCCATATTCGCTTCCCAGAACGCATCCAATGTTCCCACGTCGCGCCAATAAGCCTGATTGCCCTGCTGGTCGCGAAAGCGGAAAGCGTACACATCGCCGCTATCGATAATGGACGGAATAATGTCTTTGCCGAAATCGTGATCCGAACCTTCGGTGTTGGCGTCTTTTTCCAACAGCTCGAGCAGATATTCCGTATCGAAAATATAGTTGCCCATGGAGGCGAGGCAGAGACCCGGATTGCCCGGCACTGGCGTCGGTGCTGCCGGTTTTTCATCGAAGCGCAATACGCGGTCCTGGTCGTCTACGGTCATAACTCCGAAAGCGCCGGCCGCTTCTTCCACTGGCACTTCCAGACAGGAAACCGTGAGCTTGGCTTTATTCTCAACGTGATACGCCAGAATATTGCCGTAATCCATTTGATACACGTGGTCGCCGGACAGCACCATCACATATTTCGGATTGGCGGCGCGGATAATATCCACGTTTTGATAAAGTGCGTCCGCAGTGCCCTGGTACCAGTTGGGGGAATTACGCTGGGACGCGGGCAGAACTTCCACATATTCACCGAGTTCGCGTTTGAAGTGGCTCCAGCCAACTTGAATATGGCGAATCAGCGAGTGCGCTTTGTATTGCGTCAACACCCCCACGCGGCGAATGCCGGAATTAATGCAGTTGGAAAGTGGAAAATCGATAATGCGAAATTTACCACCGAAATAAAGCGCGGGTTTGGCGCGCCAATCCGTGAGCTCGTAGAGGCGGCTGCCGCGGCCACCCGCCAAAATCAGGGCGAGCGTGTCTTTGGTCAGACGGCTGACGAAGCGCGGATTGGGGTGTTCCAAAGGTTTATCCATTGCAGACCTGCTTTTAATGAAAATTGAAGTTTAGGGTTTTCAAATTATCTGCCAGATGTCGCGGGCGTATTCTCGAATCGTACGGTCGCTGGAGAAGCGCCCGCTCGCTGCCGCGTTCAAAATACTCATGCGTGTCCATGCGATTCGATCCTGATAGGTTTCCGCTGCCTTTTTTTGCGCTTCAACATAACTGCGGAAATCCGCCGCTACCATCCAGGGATCGTCATCCCTTCGAATTGCAGCGGCGACAGGATCAAAAATTCCGGGCTCAAATAAACTGAAATGTCCGCATTCCAGCAACTGCATGACCCTTTTCAGATCTTCATCGTGCTCGATAATCTGGTTCGGCCGGTGCGCCGCGCGATAAGCGGGAATATCTTCCACCCGCAAACCGAACAGGAAAAAATTTTCGCCGCCGGCGGCATCCAGAATTTCGATATTGGCGCCGTCGTAGGTGCCTATGGTCACCGCACCGTTCATCATGAACTTCATGTTGCCGGTGCCCGAAGCCTCCTTGCCCGCTGTTGAAATCTGCTCCGAGAGGTCTGTGCCAGGACAGATGATTTCCATGCTCGACACCCGATAATTCGGCAAAAACACCACCTGTAACAAATGTTTCACCGAAGTATCCGAGTTGACGACTGCAGCGACATTGTTGACCAGCTTGATGATCAATTTTGCCAGCGCATAACCGGGCGCCGCCTTGCCGCCGATCAAAACACAGCGAGGTTTCATTTTGGCGGCATCGCCGCGTTTAATACGGTCGTACAAGTGAATGATGTGCAGAACGTTCAGCAACTGCCGCTTGTATTCATGGATGCGCTTGACCTGCACGTCAAACATGTAGTCGGTATCAAAACACACACCACACTCTTTGTGAACCAAGTTGCTCAGTGCGGCTTTGTTTTGTTGTTTGATCTTATGCCAGCGCTGACAGAAGGCGCTGTCGTTGACGAACTCTTTCAGCTTGCTGATTTTTTCCAGATCCGTCAGCCAGCCGTCGCCAACGGCTTCATTTATAAGCTCGCCGAGGTGCGGATTGCTGTGCGCCAACCAACGCCTCGGCGTAACGCCGTTGGTTTTATTGTTGAATTTATCCGGCCACAAATCGTAGAAGTCGCGGAACAATCCGCGTTTCAATAGATTGGAGTGCAGCGCCGCCACACCGTTGACCGAAAAGCTACCGACGATGCCGAGGTAGGCCATGCGCACGTGAGGCTCATCACCCTCTTCAATCAGCGACATACGCTGCTGCCGCTGAGTGTCGCCGGGCCAGCGCAGGGCCACTTCGGCGAGAAAGCGCGCATTGATCTCGTAGATGATGTCGAGCAGGCGCGGCAGCAGCTCCCGCATCATGCGCACCGGCCAGCGCTCTAACGCCTCCGGCAACAGGGTGTGATTGGTGTAGGCCATGGTGGCGTTGGTGATACGCCAAGCGGTGTCCCACTCGAGAAAATAGTCGTCCAGTAGCAGGCGCATCAATTCGGCCACGGCCAAAGTCGGGTGGGTATCGTTGAGCTGAAAACAATGTTTGCTGGCGAATTCGCTGAAGTTTTCCCCGTAGTGGCTGGTCCAGTCGGCGATCACGTCCTGCAAACTGGCGGAGGCTAGGAAATACTGCTGGCGCAGGCGCAGCTCCTTGCCGTTTTCGCTGCTGTCGTTGGGATACAGCACCATGGTGATCTGTTCAGCCTGATTTTTAGAAGCTACCGCTTCCGTATAATCTCCGGCGTTGAATTCATCCAGATCGAATTCATCGGTGGCGGCGGCTTTCCACAAACGCAGAGTGTTCACCACGCCGTTGGCGTAACCGGGAATGGGCACATCATATGGAACGGCCAACACGTCGTTGGTACCGCTCCAGCGCGCGCATTTGCGCCCGCGATCGTTGGTGTAGAACTCGGTGTAGCCGTAAAACTTCACCCGGCGGGTGAGCTCCGGGCGCTCAATTTCCCAGGGGTTGCCTTCGCGCAGCCAATGGTCCGGGTACTCCACTTGACGCCCCTGCTCAATGCGCTGGTGGAACATGCCGTATTCATAGCGGATGCCGTAGCCGGTGACCGGTAAGCCGAGGGTTGCACAGCTGTCGAGAAAACACGCCGCCAAACGGCCCAGGCCGCCGTTGCCGAGACCGGCGTCGAGTTCGTTCTGGCGCAGCTCTTCCAATGTTGTGCCGTATGCCCGCAGCGCTGCGGTCACTTCCTTGTCGATACCCAGATTCATCACCGCATTGCTAAGGGTGCGGCCGAGCAGAAATTCGAGCGACAGATAAAACACCCGCTTGGGATTGCCGCGCAGCTCCTCCAGGCGGGTATTGCGCCAGCGCTCCATCAAGCGGTCGCGCACAGTGAGAGAGAGGGCGAGCAGCAAAAAGCTCGGCAGCTGCTCGTTGTCGAAACGCCCGAGGGTGATGTTGTAATGTTTTTGGAGATCCGTAACCACCAGACCCGAATCCGAGTCCGCGGGAAAAGGATTGTCTAATGAAATCATGACCAAGATTCCTCTCTCGAAACTTAAGGACTCCGCCACGCGCAACCGGCCGGTGCGGCTTTCACTGCTTTTGCTTGGGGTATCAAATC
>JBQGED010000350.1:0-32453 GCA_052039425.1 Sphingobacterium griseoflavum
GCAGTATTGATTACGCAACCGTACTGGAGCAATTTCAGGTTAATACTTTGGGACCGCTGAGAGTAACGGAGGCCCTATTGGCCAATCTCGGTCAAGGAGCCAAGATCGCCCTGATCACCAGCCGCATGGGCTCCATTACCGACAATACCTCAGGTGGCCGCTACGGCTACCGCATGTCCAAAGCGGCTTTGAATATCGCGGGCGTGTCTTTGGCCCGAGATCTCCAGCCACGCGGAATTGCGGTGGCACTGTTGCATCCGGGTTATGTGCAGACGGCGATGGTTGGTTTTGGCGGGGACATTTCGGCGGAGGAAGCGGCACGCCGATTAACCGCGCGGATCGATGAGTTGAATCTCGAAAACAGCGGCAGCTTCTGGCATTCCAACGGGCAGATACTGCCCTGGTAGGATAAGCCGCTTTACTTTAGCCATTGAGCCGGCTTTGCGGAAACCTGGGCTAAGCCGGACTAGACTTATCTCTGATAACTTTCTGGCTCGCACTGCCGTGGGCCAGGAATCGACTGATTCCAGAGTGTTGGCTGATCCATGTTTGAAGATCTGAACAGTATCGACGTCGGCAAAAAAAACGATAACAAAGATCTAATATGGGATCTCGACACCTTTAAACAGCGCAAGCGGGCGCACGAGTTCGTACTGAACTTTGAAAACAAGTTGTGTGTTTTTTCTGGATCCGTGCAGCAGTTATATACCAACTACAACATTTTTATGCCGGCGGAAGAAAATAGCCGGCTGGTCATATTGCCCAATCCCTACGCACATCACGATATTTTCCACGGTATACCCGAGTCGGCAGTTAAGCCCACCGGTTTGTACATAGTGCCGGGGAAAAATGGAGAATTGCTGCTGCGGATACCAGTGAAAAGCGCAGAGAATCCCTTCCGAACAGTGCCGTTGCAGGTAGGGTTTCGGATGATCAATCAACGCCGCCCCGCCAATCTGCCGTTATTACCGGTGCTGGTGAAGGGGGATTTGCGGGAGCTGGATGCGCGGACGCCCTGTTTGCACCTTCATGCAATAACTTTAAGCAATATGCCGCGCCTTTCTCCTCTTGAGCTCAACGAAATCCGGCGAACGATTCTTGAGCGTATGAAAGCCCTTAACTAAGCCTTAGTTGCTGGCTTATTTGTAGTTGCGGGCTTAATTAAGGCGAAATACCACTGGAACGGTAAATAGGAACTGCTCTCCGGCAATAGTGTCAGGCACGGCGGGGTAGGGGCTTGCACTTTTCACCGCTCGGGTTGCCGCTTTGTTGAGAGTGTCGTACTCGGATTTCTCCAGGATTTGCACATCCTTCACCCGGCCATCCCGCGCCAGTGTAACGGTAAGGCGTACCGTACCCTCCTGTTGATTGCGCAGAGCGCCGCGCGGATAAGTGACGAAATTACTGGTCCACTTAGTCAGCTTGGCGATGTAGATCTGTTCGCTCAGCAAGTTCTCTGCGGTGAAGGAGTAAGCAGCATCGTTATTCTCATCGTCAAAGAGTGTCTCGTTGCCGAACAGGTTGGCCTCAGTAATCAATTTTTCCGGCTCAGGATCGGGCTCCGGGGGCTGTGTGGTGGCCGCGAGGGTGTCCTGTGCGGGCGTATCAGCAGCAGGAGGCTGTTCGGAAGCTGGAGTTTCGCTGACCGGTGGCTCGGTGGCAATTACCGATGGCGCATTGGTAACTCCCGGCGGGGTAGCCGGAGTGGGTCTCGGTGGGGGTACGTCAGTTGCGGGTTTGGCTATTGCAGCGTTTATCTCGGCGATCCGGGTAGCAGATGGCGTTGTATTGTTAAAGCGCTCGGTTAGACCGGCATCCACGTTGCCGCCGGCTAGCAGCGCTTCTTTGAATTGTGAAGAGAGTGGCACGGGGCCTAACCAAGTGCGCAACAACAGATCGAAGAACTGTGCATTTGGCAGGGTCTCGATTAATTGGCGATTTAAATAAACTTTTGTGCTTTTTTCCGCGGTAAGACGCTCTATTCGCAGAATATCGCCTTTAGTCATTTTGAATTTAAGTGCGTTGCTGAATGAAGCGAGATTTTGTGCATGCCTTTCCATTTCGGCGGCGCCGGCATTGATAGCAATGCCTTCTATCCACATGCGCTGAAAACGTCGCGCAAAAAGATTATCGGTCAAAACGCGCAGCTCAATGGCTTTGTCTTCATCTTTCAACATCAAATCGCGAGCTTCCGTGGACAATGTGTCCGCGTAAAGTGCTGCAATGAATTGTTCTTCACCAAGTTGAACGTGGACTGCCATACCGTTAAGGCGTGGTGCTGCATGAACACTGGCTGCAAAATTCAAGAAGACTACTGAGAGGAGTACTGCAGCCTGGAGTAGTTTGAGTGTCATTGCTATTCCCGTTTCTTCGGCGCCGTGAGTTTTGTCGTTATGAGGTGTTGACCGGCGGAGCTGGTGCCGTGTTTTTATCCGTCGGGCCGCTTACTATACTTCACCATCCCAGATACTCATCTATCTTTAACTGTATCTGCGAATTGATTGAGTTCAAGGGCGGTGGTCGCATTCCCCGTCTCGTTACATCAAAGAGGGCATTTAGCCAGGGTGATGTGATGCAGTCAAAGGTCTGACGATTTCTGACTCTACTGTGGTATTAGCCCGTATGGATATTCGTCCTCTCCATCGCTGCTCTCAGCAGACCATCGATTTCCTCCTGGGTTCGGTGGCACTGTATAAACAGGTTTATCAATTAGACACCGGCCAATTTGCTGTGTTGCTGCGGCACTCCCAATTGCTTGAAGCAAAGCTGGGGGAAGTGGTTATCGAAGCTGGCGAGATTGATAATTGGCTTTATTTCCTGCTGCGGGGGCAATTGGTTGTATATGCCGGGGAACCCGCTATTCGCAGGGTAAATGTCATCACGCCGGGGGAAATCTTTGGCGATATGGCGATTCTGATGGATCTGCCCCGTTCAGCCACGGTAATCGCCGATGTCAAAACCCGGCAGAGCTTTGTTCTGCGGACAGATTTCTCGATTTTTGGTGAGCCCGAGGATCTGGGAGAGATAAAACTTCCGGTCAAATTGCTTTTTTACCGCACCATGGTGCACAACCTCCGCTGGAAACTCGAAGTCTATCGCGCTCAATTTCCCGCCCGCTCAGCCGCTGTCGATCACCGCAAAGTCCGGCTATACACGGGCCCGCGCGACACTATAGAGGAACTGTCAAGTCTGGATTTTCAGGCTCGCCAGCTTGCGGAGCTGTTGAATAGCTGGAATCTCACCCTCACCCGCGACACTGAAGCCTGATGGCCTAATTCCACGAAGCGGTTTCCGTTATTCGCGGGTATGGCGGCAAGCGTCTATCGTTATCCATGTGCCGCAATGCCGGCGTTTTTGATCTTGAGTAAAACTGCAGGCGGGACAAGGGTGTCATGGCAGAAGAGGTAAAACTGTTAAGTTTTGATGAGCTGGGTCTGACATTTGGCCTGCAATTGGAGCTGCTGCCCGATCCTGCGGATAAAGATCGGGTTTACCCCTGCGATCTGGTCGGCTGTATCAAAAATGAATGTGTGATTGTCGGGCCGCCGGCGTCTACCGGGGCTTTTCCCCGGCTTGTGGAAGGTCAAAGGGTGGCGCTGCGGGTGAAGCTTGCGGGAGGCATTGCGCTGATTCCTTCCATTGTCCTGTTTATCAGTGAGATCCCCACAATACTCTTCTTCCTGGATTTTCCTCGCGACGTCGTGTTCAAGCAGGTGAGAGGGGCGCTGCGAGTCAATGTGGCCCTGCCGGTGTTAGGAACTAACGTCACCGACCGTCGATTCGAATCCGTTCCCGGGAAAATGATTGATGTCAGCACCACCGGTGCGCGACTGCATATGCTCCAGGAATTGGGCAGTGTGGGACATAAGGTGGAAATCAAAGGGAAATTTCAGGTCGGGGATATCCAGCGCATCATGCAAATAGGCGCCACTGTGCGCGCACGATCGGTGAGGGAAGACGGTTTTATCTACGGCATCGAGTTCAGCAGCGATGATGAGGACAAGCTTATCGTGCTGATGGGCTTTACCTTCCACGCCATGGCATTTGGCACCCTTCAGACCATCCGGTGATTCTCTAGAGGTATTCGTGAGGCGGAGATTTTTTCTAGGCTTGCTGATCTTGGCTGCAAGCGCGGTCAGCCATGCTGTTGATCGGAACCCGCTATGGTTGCCCGTCAAATATCAAACGCTCCATCTGTCTCTGATCAAGGCAGCGTCTGCGGCCGAAGAGTTGGATCGATGTCGGGAAGTAGTAGAAGGCACATTAGACTTGGATCAGAGTACGCCCGACCATCCAGTTTTCAGGATTTTGTGTCGCCAAGAAAGTGGTCTTACCTATAACGAAATGGTGGATGGGCTGAGCTTCGTTACGCTCACCACCTCGCCGGATTCAGAGAAACACCGACAGACGCGGACGCAGATTGCATGGCAGCAATGCCGATTGCATTTGCTCGAACGCACCCGGCTAATGGCTGACCTGCGCTGGTTGAGTGATATCGATGCTCCGCTTGAGCCTGAGACTATGACTGCCGAAGAGGTGCGGTTCGCCGTAGATTTTGATGCAAAGTCCATGGGGCGCGAGCTGCTGCGTTACAGGGGGGAATGCGTGGTTGTAGGGGATAAGATCCAGGTATCGCTGCGCCGCCGGCCATGAACGGTGGGTGCGGTGCCATCTTCAAGCACAATGGGAAAATTTAAGGTAAACTTGGCGCCCGGACCGGTCCGCCGGTCATGCGAAACCCCCTGCACACCAGGTAGGGTAGCAATCACCCCATAATAATGAGCGGGGCCCACGGCCCTTTTTGATCGGAGGCGTAACGGTGAGTCGTAGAAAACGTAAACACCAAGATGATGGTGATAAGGCCGAAATCGACCTGACCCCCATGTTGGACGTGGTCTTTATCATGCTGATCTTTTTCATTGTGACGGCGTCATTTGTGAAAGAGAGCACTCTGAATGTGAACGTGCCGGAAAATGCCAATGCGCCACCGCCACCGCCCTCAGACGAAAACAAAACCATTCTGGTTCAAGTGGACGCGCAGAACGAAGTGTTCATAGATGGCCGTCGAGTGGATATACGTTCTGTGCGATCGCTCATTGCGCAGAAAAATGCGGCTAACCCAGGGGGTGGGGTAGTGGTCAGGGCTCACGAGAATTCCAATACTGAAACCTACATCAAGATTGCAGATGCCTCACGTGATGCCAGCGTCTACGACATTTCATTGGTACCTTACAAAGACAGCCGACGTTAATCTCATTTGTTCGTGATCTATGGGCGGTTTCGATAAACGAAACTGCCCGGTTCTTCCCCCCCAGTTGTTCCTCATTTTAAGTTCCCCTTATTGCTAGTTTCGAGCTAAATGTCTGCAGTTACTTGTTGGCATTATGTTAGAGCCGGTTTTCATAACCACACCACTGCGCGATCTTTACTTTTGGTGCGATGCGGAGGTCGTTCTGAATGTCCGCGTCCAGCGGACTCATGAGGCTATGCGTTTAAAAGTTTGGGCGTTGCGGGATCCATCAAGTGTTGGGTTCGCGATTTGCGTTAGATCGATAGGGCGCGATATCCAAATGCTAAAGACTTCATCACGGACATGATGATGCGCAGCGGGGGCTGAATAAATCATCCAATTTCGTTGCTTGTATTGAAGCAAAAGAATTAAAGCCCGCTGCGCAGGATTGCCGTTAGATTCCAACGCGCGACGGCAGCCGCTCCACACAATCCGCAGCACTTTGCGGCAGACTTCGAAGTGCTTCGGGCCCGCGCGCGCTGTACCAAGTCCGCAACTCGTTGGCGTAATCAAAGCGGATACCACGGTATTCCTGATCGTCAAAAGTAGCTGCCGCCGCCGGCTTCAAAATGGCCTGATATTTTGAGCCAAGAAATTCAAAGGTCAGCAGCAGACTGTAGGATGCTCCGTTATTTCCGCTGGCGCCTAAAAGGCTCCAATGACCCTTCACTAATTCGCCGCGGGTGTTGGCGTCACCCAGTTTGCCGCTGATGCTGGCATCCTTGATGTATTTGACGCAGGCATCGAAACTTCCACGGGTATCACTGCTATTACCATGGAAATAAAGCTCCACCTCAGAGTCACGCAGATTATTGGGCGCGCTGCCCAAGTCCATATCTGAGACACGCATTTGTCGACCGGCGAGATCACTAAACGCGGATGTGCCATCGGGTAGGCGCGTGGTGTTGCGCACAGCTTCCTCTGAATCCCAGCCGATGTTGGCGAGATCCAATCTTGCCAGATGTGTCAGATCGGCGTCGTCTTGCATCAGCGCGTTAATCAACGCGTCGCGCAGATACTGATGGTTGCTGTTGAGGAGATAATTTATAGACGAGCCAAATGTTGCTCGGTCGAAAATATTGCCACTGGCTTTCAATGTCATGGCTTCAATCAGCTTTGCAGCACCTCTGGCTGTCGTTAAATTGAGAGCAGCGTTATTTTCATTTATTAAACTGTTGATCAATTGAGATATCCCCGACACCCGCTCCGCCAGCTCTGCCGGATCAACTGCTGGGTTGTGGTAGGGGAGGGACATTTCCCAATAGTCGTAATAATCCAACACAGCTAGTTCGGTTTGCGCTAACACTTGCGCGATACGCGCGGGATTTTCAAGAACCGCGTCAAGATTGGGCACGCCAAGATCGAGGTGCTGGGCGAGGTGAGAATAAACTTCGGCGCTAACGTCGTTCATGGAGCCGACCTGCGAACCAAGGTCATCGTACCGATCATGGATCGATTGGCTGATGATGCTGACCGATTTATGCAAGCGTAAGGCGAGACTCAACAAATGCGTGGAGATATTGCCGTTTCCGGTGTTGAAGTAGTCCTGATCCAAATCCGTTTCAGTAATATTCAGCGAGGCGAGAATTGCATTTTTTTGCTGCTCCGTGCGCACGTCCGCCAACAAACTGGTTAATGGAGAAACAATGATAGGGCCTTGTCGACCCTGGGTGATACGGCGACTAAGCTGTCCGAAAAAGGGTTCGCCGGTCATAACGTCATAACCGCCGTCGATGCGGATTACGGCTTCGGACAGATGGCGATTGACGCGCAGACAAAACAAGCGCTGGCTGACAGAGGCATTTGCTGCGCAATAATCGGTTTGCGTATTGGGGTTATAGGAAAAATAACCCTCGTCATCTGTAAATGCGAAAGGCTCCCACGGGTCCCGCGTGCGGTTGTTGTCATAATCGATAAATACCATTGAGCGTGCGAGATAACCGTCGATGGCAAGACCTTGAATGACTTGTGGCGTGGTGGAGCTTTCGGCTTTGTCCTGGCCTGTTCCGCCGCAACCCCAAAGCGTGGTAAAGATAGAAACACAAGCAGCCATTTTTAATTGCGAAAACGCACGGTGATCTAAGAGTGACATGTTGATACTCCGGAAATGTCCATTCAACAGCGGAAGTGGAAGTTAAAATTTTTCTTCAAATGCAATTGCCAGGGCGAAACTGCGCGGCGCTTTTTCGCCGTCTATGAGGACATCGTCCAATGCGACCTGGGCATCTAAGGTGAAGACATCAAAAAGCGAAATTCCAAATCCCGCAGCGGATAACTTGGATCCGGCGAGGTTTTTCTGATAGCCCAGGCGAATATCGGGGAGCCATGTTGAAGTGGTATTCAACGAAGTAGAGATGTTAAAGCGTTGGGTTTCGTCTCCCACTATGTCGTCGTAGGGAGTGAGATCGATGGAGGCGTTTATAGCCCAATTCGCCGTTGGAAACACTGAGCCGTCGAGGGTCGCCGCCGCGTGTTTGGTATGTTTTTCATTGGCGTTAATGCGGCCTTTTTCGTAGGCAAAATATGCTGCAGCCTCGCAGTTGGTGCGCGCAAATGAGCCGTCGCTGAACTGTTGGCAGTCGGTGCCTATGCCGCCGTAATCGAAGGAGGGCGAATTAATGTTGCTCAAGAGAAGTCCGGCGCGATAGTACCGGCTCAACCACGAAATGCCCACGTCCACGCTGACACTGGTGGTGGACTTGAGATTGCTGTCGTATTCATCTTCAATCAGATCCTCCACGTCTTTTCCTCCCAGTTGTTGCAGAGGAATTACTTGTTTGCTGAGCTCCATGCTGAGCAGTTTGACTTTAGTGCCGGCGTATAACTGGCCGCCCCATTTAGCCATTTGTTTCTCATCGAGCATGGCGCGGGCGTAGCCGACGGCAAAGCGTTTCTCGATTCCGCTTTTCAGATACGCAGCGGAGCCTGTGGAAAAACTCGTGTGCTGATCGTCATATTCCAGCGGCTCATCCAGCAAGCTGAGCCTGATCTGGGTATCAACCGCAGCTTCTATAAAGTAGGTGCCGGAAAATTCGCTGGGACGCCAGTACAGAGGCAGCAGTGGAAGATGTACACCCACAGAAATTTTGGTGTAGCCGGACTCGCCCATGGCGGTAAGCACCCGGTTGAATCTATCTCTGGTCTCTTCCATGGAGTCGTCGGAAAGTGAAGGATCATCCAGAAGATCGATCAGATCATCTAAATCATCGGCGAAGTCATTGACGTCGCCAACTTCGCCCGAAAGAGCAATGGTTGGCAGATAGTTGATTCGCCACTTTTCATCTGGGGCAATAGTATAGGCCGCCACCGCCGGATTGATGGTGGCAGAAAAAAGTGAGTGTCCGTTGCTGGTTGCGCCTGTTGTCAGAGTGGCGCCGGGCGAAATATTGCCAGAATCGGCAAATGACCAACTGCTTATTAACCCAATAGCGATTAAATAGGTTTTGTTCACAAACGCTCCTGTATTTGAAGGGGAACGCGTCTGGGGCCGGTTCAACGCGCCTATCAATAACAGCAGCTAAATCTATTTTCCTCCAGGCTTATGCCAACATGTTCTGGATTGCCTTTCGACTGAATAAAAAAGCCATAAATCAGATTATGAATCTCTGTGGCCGAGCCAAATGTCCTCGGCCCATTCCCATATGCTTTCCCATAGCTGATCGGCAAATTTGCCGCGCGACCATAGATGCACCAACCCGTCGGGGTCGATACAAAAATATTCTTCGCTTCTTTGGCAGATGGGAATCAAGTGCCGCGGCATACCGCTATTCCATGCTTCCGCCGCCAGTTCGGGAATGTAGGTGTGAGAATGCGGATCGGCGGCGGTGGCGGGTTCCAAAGCACCGCAGACAACGTCGCTGACGCTGAGAAGAAATTCGCGATACTCCGCAGGTAGGGTGAGAAACAATTGTTCTTCAACGTCGATGAGATCGTCTTCAGTGGGCAATTCCAGTGGCACTGGTATCTGTTCACAACGCTCACGCAGCGCAAGGATTATTTCGTCCATAAGTTTTCCCTCAATAAAATGGCGGGAAGTATAAAAGGCCGTTTCACTTGTATCCACAGCATTGACTTTGGTGTGATTAAAATGCGTTTGATGTCATAAAAATGCATGGGAGCTAAATCAAAGCGCTCAGAAAAAGAATGGGTTCTGCAGGAATTATCTGAGCCTCTTGGGCCGGAATTGAAGTGTGTTGGATGTCTCCTTCTTTTCGCCCTGGCAGAGTATAATGCGCGGGTTTTAATCCGCTAGCTGACGGATTCTTCTGTGGCAAAGCAGGGCCACAGAATTTGCCTAAAACTATAAAGTCGCCCGGCCGTCATTGCATGAGGCGAGTGTTGTCCAGGAGTGAACTCTCCTCAAGATGCCATGAGAGTCTTGTCACATCTGGCGCGTTATTTGCGTAAGCTCCGTTGGTCGTCAATTGATTAAATTTTGATCGCCTGATAGGGTGGATCCTATTCTGCAAATCCGGCTTTGCCATCCCCTGGTCGAGCTTTTAGTAAGTCAGCGCCTGTTGTATAGAAACTGAGGTATAGACGTGAATTCATCTGGTAACAATAGTCTGAAGAATAAAAGACAAAATAGGCTGTTGCTGATGCCCCTCCCGCCGCACCGTCGCCTGTCGCGTTGTATTGCGGCGTTGTGTGGAGCGACTTTAGCGTCCGCATCATCGTTGGCATTCAGTCTGGGATTGGGGGAATTTAACCCCCGCTCTTTCCTGGGGCAGCCGCTGAGCGCGTCTATTGAGTTGGTCAGCATCGAGGGTGATATAGACCTCAATACGCTTATCGTGAGGCAAGTAACACCTGATGAAGCGTCGAAAATGGGTGTCGATATTCTTTACGTGCCCTACAGAATCAACTTTGAAGTGGATGCTAAATCCGGCACTCCTTTGGTCTCCGTGACATCCGCTGAGCCGATCAATGAGCCCTATCTCAGTCTTATGATCGAGCTGCGCTGGCCGAAGGGTGTTGTGTATCGCGAATATCCGGTTCTGCTGGATTTACCTCCGGTGACGCCGATGCGGGAGGCCAGACCCGAGCGGCGCCAAGTCAGCGCACCGTCCACCCCGCCGCAGCAAAGCATTAGCAGGTCTCCTTCGCGTGCGCCTGTGCAGTTGCAGCTAGAGCCATTAGCGACCGATGGCGGCAAGTACAAGGTGCAACCCGGAGACACCCTTTCGAAAATCGCTGCGCGCTGGCGAGAAGGGACCAGTCAGAGCCTAGGTGATACTTCCCAATGGCTTTTCGAAAACAACAACCATGCCTTTGCCAATAACGATATCAACCGGCTGCGCGCTGGCGCGGTATTGCAGATGCCGGATTTGTCCGCTTTCCGCATGGATGAAGAACAGGGCGCGAGCAAACCGCCGAGCTTGGCACCCTTGCCCGAGCAGGGCTCCGGCGAAGGGTTGACGTCTTCCACCACTACCGATTCCGGTGAGTCGCCGCCGGCCAATACTAGACGGGTGGGCAATGACGCGGTGCAAAGCCGCGATATGCGTGGCTTATTAACGCTGGGAACAGAAAACCGTGACGACAAAACCCGCGAATTGATCGATATGCTGGTGCGGGAAAATGAAACCCTCAAAGCCCGCATGGAAAAACTTGAAAATTCAGAATATTTGGAGACGCTGAAACAGCTGATCGTGTTGCAGCGCCAGCAAATTTCCGACCTGCGACAGAAGCTCGGTGTTCCCGACAACGATATGACTCAGGAAATGGATAACCTGTTGGGCCAGATCGGTGTGCCAGCTGCTGAAACCAGAAGCGTCGATCTATCCCTCTCTACTCCGAACACCAACTTAGCGCCGGTGGAAATCTCAACGGTTGAATCGGTTATCGAGGTTGAGCCCGCCATCGCGCCCCCTATGGTGGAAACCGAGCGCCGCGGTTGGTTGGTATGGCTGATGTTGGGTGCTGCTGCGGCGCTTTCCGCCTTGTTTATCGGCATGTTCGCTTACTACCGACGCATGGTGCCGGCAAAACACCGGGACGAAGATGTCGTGATTTCGCCACCGGCAAGGGATTATTCGTCCCGTGCAGAACCGACATTGTCGAGTTTTCAGCCGCGTCGAGAAGAACCGATTGCGGCCTTGAGTGATTTCGACGGTGATTTGACTCCGGTCTACGCTCATAAAAAGAAAAATGAAGATAATTGGCTCGGCGAGAAAGTTGTGGACGCCGATGCGGATGCGCAGGATTTGGATGCAACTATTCGCGAAGTTCAAGAAGCCTTTGAAGATCTGGTTCTCGACGAAGATGCGCTGAACAATCTCGAGGGAATCGAAGAGCAGGCGCTGGAAGGGCTTACCGAAACTTTCTCACAAGAGCCGGTTGCCAATATTGCACCTGTGGCAGAGGCGAAGGATAAACCGAAAAAAGACAAAAAAGGCAAAAAGGGTCAATCCAACCGCCGCCCTGACGAAGAAGTCCGTATGTCCATCGCGGAAAAAATGGCGCAGTACAACCCCGATGAATATCGCCAGGAAATGGAGAGTCTCGGTCTGTTGGAATTAGACGAGCTTTCTGGAATTGAAGAAAGCAGCGAGGAGGAAATAGAAACCGTTGTCTACAGAGCCATGATGTTTTGCGAATTCAAAAAATTCGAGAAAGCGCGTGAGTTGATCGAAGGGCATATGCAAATCGTTAGCGATGCAAGACTAACCGCAGCATTGGAGCAAGTGGAAAGTCTCGAAAAAGAAGCTGCGCAGGCCAACGCTAAAAAAGCAATTTAAAAGTATTTACACGTCAGTGAAGTAAACCCAGCTCAGCTGGGTTTACTTTTTTATGCGCGGCGATTTTTTCGCAGCGGTCGCTTTGGCTGGTTTGCTCGGTAACAAGGGTTTAAGAAAGCGGCCTGTATGAGAAGCCGGAATTGCACAAATCGCTTCTGGTGTGCCTTCGGCAATAATCTGACCACCGCCACTGCCGCCTTCTGGCCCCAAATCGACAATCCAGTCAGCCGTCTTGATCACATCCAGATTGTGTTCGATTACCACCACTGTGTTGCCTCGGTCGCGCAACTGATGCAGCACAGCCAGGAGTTGCTGAATATCGTGGAAATGTAATCCTGTGGTCGGCTCGTCAAGAATATAAAGAGTTTTCCCTGTATCTCGTTTAGACAATTCGCGAGCGAGTTTGACGCGCTGAGCCTCTCCGCCAGAGAGCGTCGTGGCGGACTGGCCGAGACGAATGTACGACAAGCCCACGTCCATCAATGTTTGCAGTTTGCCGGCGATAGCGGGTACCGCATCGAAAAATTCGCGCGCGTCTTCAACGGTCATTTCCAAGACTTCGTGAATATTTTTGCCTTTGTAATGCACGTCGAGAGTTTCGCGGTTATAGCGTTTGCCCTTGCATAAATCGCATGGCACATAAATATCGGGTAGAAAGTGCATTTCCACTTTGACGACGCCGTCGCCCTGGCAGGCTTCGCAGCGGCCTCCCTTGACGTTGAAACTGAAGCGGCCCGGCTGATAACCGCGCGAGCGCGCTTCCGGTGTGGCCGAAAAGAGGTCGCGAATGGGAGTAAAAATGCCGGTATAAGTTGCTGGGTTGGAACGCGGCGTGCGCCCGATGGGGCTTTGATCTATGTCCACGCACTTGTCAAATAATTCCAAACCCCGCAGCGAGTCGTAAGGTGCGGGAGTCAAAGTCGAGGCGCGATTCAATTCGGTGGCGGCAATAGGGTAGAGCGTATTGTTGATTAGGGTTGATTTGCCGGATCCCGAAACGCCTGTAATACAGGTCATCAGTCCTACAGGTATGCGCAGAGTGACGTGCTGCAGATTATTGCCGCGTGCGCCTTCCAACTCGAGCCATTTATCGTCATCGGGAGGTGTGCGTATTGGGGGTACAGCGATCGACTTTCTGCCAGACAGATAGCTGCCGGTGATGGATTTTTTGCTTTTCAATATGTCGTTGAGTGAACCGCTGGCGACGATTTCGCCACCGTGCACGCCCGCGCCGGGGCCGACGTCGATAATGTAGTCCGCACTGCGAATGGCATCTTCGTCGTGTTCAACAACAATTACCGTGTTACCTAAATCGCGCAAGTGGATAAGGGTTTTCAGCAGTCTGTCATTATCCCGCTGGTGCAGGCCAATCGAGGGCTCGTCGAGAATATACATTACGCCAACAAGACCGGCGCCGATTTGCGAGGCCAGACGAATGCGCTGAGCCTCTCCGCCGGAGAGGGTGTCGGCGCTGCGGCTCAGGGTCAGATAATTCAAACCTACATCGACGAGGAAACGGAATCGGTCGCGCAACTCTTTGAGGATTTTATCGGCAATTTTTCCGCGCGCACCGGTGAAGGACAATTTGCTGAAATATTGATGAGCTTCGCCTACGGGCAGATCGGTAATTTGCGGTAGCGTTTTGTTGTCCATGTAGACACTGCGGGCTTCGAGGCGAAGTCGCGTGCCTTCACATTCAGGACATTTTTGGCTGGCCAGATATTTGGCGAGATCCTCTCGGACGGAATTGGATTCGGTATCGCGATAGCGTCTTTCGAGGTTGGGAATAACACCTTCAAATGCGTGATGGCGGTGAAAAGTATCTCCGCGATCATTGACATAAATAAAGTCGATGACTTCCTGTCCAGACCCGTATAAAACCACCTGGCGATGTTTTTTATTGAGTTTGTGCCAGGGTGTTGTGAGATCGAATTTATAGTGCTGTGCGACCGCGGACAGCATATGAAAATAGTACAGGTTGCGTTTGTCCCAGCCGCGAATGGCTCCTTCCGCGATGGAGTTTTCCGGAAATTGCACCACTTTTTCTTCGGCAAAAAACTGCTTTAATCCCAGCCCGTCGCAGCTCGGACAGGCTCCTGCTGGATTGTTAAAAGAGAACAATCGCGGTTCCAGTTCGGAGAGAGAATAATCGCAGTGTGGACACGCATGTTTGGCTGAAAAAATGTGCTCGGATTTGTCTCCGTCGATAAAACCGATGGTGGCGAGTCCCTCAGACAAATTGATAGCGGTTTCGAAACTTTCAGCAAGACGCTGTTTGATATCGTCGCGAACCTTAAAGCGATCGATAACAACATCAATAGTGTGTTTTTTCTTTTTGTCGAGCAGCGGAACGTCATCGAGGTCCACCACAATTCCGTCCACGCGCACCCGCACAAAGCCGTCGCGGCGGAGTGACTCAAAAATATGGAGGTGTTCGCCTTTGCGCTCTCGAACTATAGGTGCGAGCAGCATCAATTTACTGCCTTCGGGCATAGCCATCACCTGGTCAACCATTTCGCTGATGGTCTGCGCGGCGAGTGGCGTGTGATGAATGGGGCAGCGGGGCTCGCCGATGCGGGCATAGAGCAAGCGCAGGTAATCGTAGATTTCCGTGATGGTGCCAACGGTAGAGCGGGGGTTGTGCGAGGTTGATTTTTGTTCGATGGATATTGCCGGACTCAAACCTTCCACATGGTCCACGTCGGGTTTTTCCATCATGGATAAAAACTGCCGCGCATACGCCGACAGGGATTCCACGTAGCGACGCTGGCCCTCGGCGTAAAGTGTGTCGAAAGCCAGAGACGATTTGCCGGATCCCGATAGCCCGGTGATCACAACCAGCTTATCCCGCGGTATATCGAGATCTATGTTTTTCAGATTATGAGTGCGAGCCCCACGAACCAGAATGCGATCCACAAGCTACCCCTGTAATAAGAGCTGAGCGCAGCGCCGATCGCTGCGCGAAAGGGGGCTAGTATACGAAAATCCGCAGAAGGGGAGATCAGATTTTTGAGGAAGACCTGTATAAAATTACAGGTCTTCCATATCGCGCACCCAATTGCTGGCTTCGAGCCGATTGCGTACGCCAATCTTTTTGTAGACGTTATAGAGATGGCTTTTTACGGTGTGTTCGCTGACTTCCAATGCTGCCGCAATATCGAGATTGGTGGCGCCATTTTTGATCAGGCGGAGAATCTGCCTCTCCCGCTTCGTCAGCTTTATGTCTATATGGCGAATGGACGGAGCGCGGCGGTTTTTTTCCAGAAAATGATGGAGCAGGCGGCGCGGTACCCAGTATTCACCGCGCAGCAGACATTCGAGGCCGCGAATCAGTTGCTCCTGGTCAGTGTCGGTAAAAAACAAGCCGGATATACATGGCCAATCCAGCAGATTTTCGTGTTCACTGTTGTATTGGGCGTTGAGAAGCGCTGCGGTCAATGGTTGATCGTGGGAATGCACATCGTTGATGAGATCTCGCAATTCATCTGCGCTCAGTCCATGGCAGTCGATAAGCAGCAGATGATCGGCAGTCGTATCGGGTGCGAGGTGGGAGATGATGGCGCAATCAATACCGATTTTCTCGGTTATCAACGATGCGAGCAGCCCCGTCTGCAGGCTGTTGTTCAAGGAATACAGCGATATACCCTTTACATCGGGGCGTGCTGAAATTGCGGTCACAATATTGTCTGCCTTATGTTGGTTCCTGACCATGAGAGCGAGCCGAACCGGTCGCATTGTCCACAGAAAACGGCAGGAATTATGCCTAAATTCCCGTTTCCCCGAAAGAGTTTAGCCGTTCAACGGATTGCCTGCGGTCTCCCAATCTAGCACTTTGACGCTGCCACGCCCACTTTAGTCGTAGCAGAAGCGGGTCTCACTGGGCCCATAACTGCGAAGCAAATCCTTTGGGTCACTCGTTGCGGCTGCTAGAATGCCGCACTTTTTGTGAAGAGTGAGAGTTGAGTTGTGAGCAGTGGCAGGCCGTTTTCCGAGATGCGAGTGGTGGCGACGCTGTCGCTTCTGTACGTCTTTCGCATGCTCGGGTTATTCATGGTGTTTCCGGTCATGATGATTTTTGGCGCTCGCTACGAAGGCGCGACGCCGTTTCTGCTGGGTTTAGCATTGGGCGGCTATGGTTTGACGCAAGCGATTTTCCAGGTGCCTTTAGGGTTGCTTTCGGATATTTGGGGACGCAAGCCGGTTATTTATCTTGGCCTCGTGGTATTCCTGGTGGGCAGTGTTGTGGCGGCTTTGACGGATTCGATTTGGGGGCTGGTGATTGGTCGCGCGTTACAAGGCGCCGGAGCGATCGCCAGCGCGGTCATGGCGTTGGTTGGCGATCTCACCTCAGAACAGAATCGCACTCGTGCAATGGCGGTGATTGGTGCATCCATCGGCATGTCGTTTTCCGTTGCTATGGTATTGGGGCCGATGCTCGCGGCGATGGGTGGCCTGTCGTCAATTTTCTGGGTTTCAGCCTGCCTTTCTCTAGTTGGCGTAGCCATTCTCTATTTATTAGTGCCTGACCCTCCAGCCAATGTGCGGCAGGGCTCCGATGGTTTGGCTGTGCCTGCGCTGCTGCTGGGGGCTGTGCGCAACTTTGATTTGGTCCGCCTGAACTTCGGCGTATTCGCTTTGCATTTTGCGTTGACGGCGATGTTTGTCGCTGTGCCACTGGTGTTTGACGACGCTGGCATAGATGCACAAAAACACTGGCACTACTATCTGCCTGTGATGGTGATCGCGTTCATCCTGATGTTGCCCTTTATGTACATTGCGGAGCGCAAACGCAAAATCAAATTGGTCTTTGTGGGTGCGGTGGCACTGTTGGTGGTGGCCGAAGGTTTTCTGGCTTATGTCCACTCTGTCGGATTGTGGCTGATGGGGCTGTTGGTGTTCTTTACCGGCTTTAATTTGCTCGAGGCGACCCTACCATCGTTGGTCAGCAAGATGGCTCCGGCGGGGAACAAGGGCACAGCAATGGGGGTGTACTCTACCTGTCAGTTTCTCGGCGCTGCGTCAGGTGGTGTCGTAGGCGGATTTTGTTATCAGCATTGGGGATTTGACAGTGTGCTGATTGCGGCACTGGTGGTTAACCTTCTGTGGTTGGTTATCGCAACCGGTATGCGCCCGCCGCGTTACCTCACCAGCGTTTGTGTCCCGCTAGAGCGCGAGTTGGAGGTGGATGATATTCAGAATAGCGTACCCGGGGTAGTTGAAGCGCTTTGGGTGAAAGAGCAGGCGCTACTCTACCTGAAGGTTGATGACCGCTTGTTCGAAAAGGCGCGCTTGAATACGTTTCTGCATGAGATGAGAACTCTCTGAGGTGTAAGATTGCGGCGCGAACATATAGACTGATGCCCCATCGATTATCAGTAAAAATTTCTGGAGGTTAGTGTGGCAAGCCGTGGTGTCAATAAAGTCATTCTGATAGGCAACATAGGACAGGACCCGGAAGTCCGGTATACGCCGGGCGGCAGTGCTATCACCAATATCAGTGTGGCAACGTCCGAAGCCTGGAAAGACAAGCAGACCGGGCAATCCCAGGAGCGCACTGAATGGCATAGGGTGGTGTTCTTCAACCGCTTGGCTGAAATTGCCGGGGAATACCTGCGCAAAGGTAGCAAGGTCTATATCGAAGGTTCGTTGCGAACCCGCAAGTGGCAAGACCAACAAGGTCAGGACCGCTACACAACGGAAATTGTCGCCAATGAAATGCAGATGCTGGATGGTCGCGGCAGCGAGGGAGCTTCATCATCTCCGTCACCGTCCTATGGCGATTACGGCGCACCTGCACCAGCCCAGTCATCTGGCCGGCCCGCTCCTGCGAGCAATCCGCGCTCAGCCCCGCCCTCTACAGCACCGGCGCCCGATTTCGATGGTTTTGATGACGATATCCCGTTCTGATCGGGTATCGCGTCCCCCATCGCTGGGGTGTCTCTCATGTATATCGCAGGGATAAGCTACCCAGGGTTTGGGATGCACTAGGTCGGTCGGAAAATCTGTGGCTTTCAAAGTTTTATTGACAGAACATCTTTCACCTTTTGGCTCCGCGCTTATGCGCGGCTTCGAAGCCCATTCGATGTCAATTATCGGTGTCGATGACCCTGACGACTTGAGCCATTTGGTCGACGTGCACAAACCCGCGATTATCATCAATCCGCCCTCCTTGGGTGCCGATGTAGATCAGCGGGATCTTGTCGAGCAGGCGCACAAATTGTTCGAGTTAAGTCGCCTTCATGAATCCGTCTTGATTCATTTCTCCTCGCATCATGTATTTGGCTCCGGGCAATACGGCGTGGGCTTGGTGGAAAAGGATTCGCCATTGCCGGAAGATGCCTGCGGTCGAGAGTTACTGGCGCAAGAGGAGATCATCGCCAGCTGGGAGAAATCGGTAATCGTCCGCCTGCCGTGGGTGCTGGATCTGCCGGGAGGCATTCTCGAATCTATGTGTCACACCATGCTTTACGAAAGTGAATGTGTGGTCTCGGATGTTTGGCGAGGCTCGCCGATTTTTATTGAGGATGCTGTGCGACTGGCCCTAGCGATGACTCAGCAGATTCTATGTGGCGCCAGCAACTGGGGTTGCTTCCATCTGCATTCCAGCGATAGCTGTTCGGAGGCGGAGTTGGCTGATCATATCGCCCGGTTGTTGCAGAAGCAGGGTTACGAGACCGCCGCCATCGCGCTGGCTGCCGTGGAGCAGCGTTTTATTCCGTCCAACGGCTGGCTCAAAGGGCAGCGTTGCACCAACAACTTCGGTTTTCAATATCGCAGCTGGCGACAGGGAATCAAGGCGAGGGTCTTGGATTGGCTTGAGGATGAGATCAAAGCTGGGCGCTTGGCGCCTGCTATAGCCCCATAAGACGGCGCGACTCCTTTCGCGCTCGTTTCTGATCAGTTGTACCGCTGGAAAATCAGGGTGGCGTTAGTGCCGCCAAAGCCAAAGCTGTTCGACATCACTTTGTTGAGTTTACGTTGCGCGGTTTGCAGCACGATAGGCATGCCTTGAGCCTCTGGGTCGAGGGTCTGGATATTGGCCGATGCAGCAATAAAATCGTGTTCCATCATCAGCAGGCTGTAGATCGCTTCCTGAACGCCGGTAGCGCCGAGAGAGTGGCCTGTCAGCGACTTGGTGGAGCTGATCGCCGGGATCTGATTGCCAAACACTTCGCGCACAGCGCGCAGCTCTGCGATATCACCAACAGGTGTAGAAGTGCCGTGTGAATTGATGTAGTCGATAGGCGAGCTGTCGGTCATGGCAATCGCCTGGCGCATGCAGCGCGCGGCGCCTTCGCCGGATGGGGCGACCATGTCATAGCCATCGGAGGTCGCGCCGTAACCGGTCAGTTCGGCGTAAATTTTAGCGCCGCGAGCAAGGGCGTGATCCAGGGATTCAATCACCAAACAACCACCGCCGCCCGCGATCACAAAACCGTCGCGATCCGCATCATAAGCGCGCGAGGCTTTTTCCGGGGTCGCATTGTATTTCGTCGACAGTGCGCCCATGGCGTCGAACAGGCCGGTCAATGTCCAGTGCTCTTCCTCGCCGCCGCCGGCGAATACCACATCCTGTTTACCCAGCTGAATCAACTCCATGGCGTTGCCAATGCAGTGTGCGCTAGTTGCGCAAGCGGAGGAGATCGAGTAGTTGACGCCTTTGATTTTGAACGGGGTGGCGAGACAGGCGGAAGCAGTGCTGCCCATTGTCTGGGTCACGCGATAGGGGCCGGCTTTTTTCACGCCTTTGCTGCGCATTATGTCGGCGGATTCCACAACGCTTTTGGTGGAGGCGCCGCCGGAGCCGACGATAATGCCGGTGCGCTCATTGGACACTTCGGTGTCGCTGAGACCGGAGTCTTTTATGGCATTTTGCATGGCGACGTAGGCGAAGCCTGCAGCGTCGCCCATAAATCGGAGGTTTTTGCGGTCGATGTGCTCGGCGAAATCAATGCTGACAGAGCCGGAGACCAGACTGCGGAAGCCTTGTTCCTCGTAGCTCGGATTGTATTTGACTCCTGAGCGGCCCGTTTTGAGCGCGTCCAACACCGTAGCGATATCGTTGCCTAAACAGGACACTATCCCCATTCCGGTAACAACAACACGTTTCATACACAACCTCTTGTAACTGGGATATCAGATCTGGATGGAGTTCTCGGCTGTTCGCGCCGTTGCCGAAGTGAGCCGTCAGCGACTATGTCGCTTCCCGGCGCAATTCTGCCGGTCGTCGGCGCTCGGCTCAAGAACCCCCTCTGGATAATTAAAAGCTTTCGGTATTGGTGAACAGTCCGACGCGCAGATCCTTAGCAAAATAGATGTCTTTGCCGTCGACGGTGACTCTACCATCTGCGATTCCCATGACCAGTTTTCGTTCGATCACGCGCTTCAGATTGATGTGATAGGTGACCTTTTTAGCGGACGGCAGGATTTGGCCAGTGAATTTCACTTCTCCGGCACCAAGAGCGCGGCCTCTTCCGGGATTGCCGCGCCACGCAAGATAGAAGCCCACCAGTTGCCACATGGCATCAAGACCAAGGCAGCCGGGCATTACCGGATCGCCGGGAAAGTGGCATTGAAAGAACCAGAGGTCTGGATGAATATCCAGTTCCGCGACAATTTCCCCTTTGCCGAACTCGCCGCCTACCTGACTGATATGGGCGATGCGATCCACCATCAGCATATTTGGCTTAGGTAATTGTGCATTGCCGGGGCCAAACATAAGGCCATCGCCACAGGCGAGCAATTCGTCGCGTCCGTAGGAAGGTTTCGGCTCGAAAGGCTGCATAGGGTGCTCTTGTGTCTTGATGTTAATGATCAGGAGAAGCTGCCGGACTTCGTGCTTAACTTATTCTGGTCTGGGCACTGCCGTTGAATAAGCCGCCGCTTCTGGGGTGCCGATTCTCGGGGGACTGCCATTCTAGCGGCAAAACATATGATGTCCAGCAAAAAGCGCTTAGCGACTGGGTTCGGTTGCATTTCGCCGAAATGCGTATGGTATAGTCGGCGCCTTGTTTGTCTACCCTTCGTCATTCTAAGGATGAGTTTATGATTAAGAAGTGCCTGTTCCCTGTTGCGGGTTATGGTACCCGCTTCCTCCCCGCCACCAAATCCATGCCCAAAGAGATGCTCCCCATCGTGAATAAGCCCTTGGTGCAATACGGCGTTGAGGAATCTCTGGAAGCAGGTTTGAGTGAGATCGGATTTGTTACCGGGCGGGGCAAGCGCGCGATCGCGGATCACTTCGATGTGAGCTACGAATTGGAGCATCAGATTGCCGGCACCTCCAAAGAAGAATATCTCAGCTCCATCCGCTCGGTTATGGCTCGCGGTTCTTTTTCCTTTACCCGTCAGCGTGAGATGCGCGGCCTTGGCGATGCCATTCTCAATGGCAAGCGTTTGATCGGCGATGAGGCTTTCGGCGTAGTTCTTTCCGACGACCTCTGTGTTTCCGATGGCGATACCCCCGGTGTATTGGCGCAAATGGTCAACCTGTATCGCCAATTCCGTTGCAGTATCGTGGCTATTCAAGAAGTACCGGAAGATCAGATTTCCAAATTCGGTGTGATTGCCGGCAGTCAGATCAAAGCTGATCTGGTGCAGGTATCCAATATGGTGGAAAAACCGGACGCAAAAGATGCCCCTTCGAATCTGGCTGTGATCGGTCGTTACATTCTTACGCCGGACATCTTTGACATTCTGGAAACCACTCAGCCAGGCAAAAACGGCGAAATTCAATTGACGGATGCGCTTTTGACTCAGGCTAAGAGCGGCTGTGTGTTGGCTTATAAATTCAAAGGCCGCCGCTTCGATTGCGGAAGCGTTGAAGGCTTTGTTGAAGCCACCAATTACGTCTACGAGAATATCTACAAAGCCTGATGACGCCTGAGTTAATGGACGAATAATGAAGATCGAGTGTTTTAAAGCGTATGACTTGCGCGGGCGCGTACCAGAAGAACTCAACGAGGAGGTGGCCTACAGAGTAGGGCGAGCCTTTGTTGATTTTCTCTCTGCCAAAAGTGTGGTGGTCGGGCATGACATACGTTTAACCAGTGCGTCGCTCTGCGATGCATTGGTTCGCGGCCTTACCGAGGCCGGAGCGGATGTAGTCCATATCGGTCAGTGCGGTACCGAAGAGGTTTATTTTGCGACCTTCGAACTCGGTGTCGATGGCGGTATCTGCGTGACAGCAAGTCACAACCCAATGGATTACAACGGCATGAAGCTGGTGCAGCGCGGGTCGCGGCCAATTTCCAATGACAGCGGCTTGCTCGATATTCGCGAGATTGCCGAGTCCGGAATATGTGAAGCATCTACTGTCCTATGTGGATGTAACGCAGTTCAAACCTTTGAAAGTGGTGGTGAATCCGGGCAATGGTGGTGCAGGTGCGGTGGTGGAAGCTCTTGAGCCTTTTCTGCCGTTGCAATTCGTCAAGTTACATTTCCAGCCTGATGGGAGTTTCCCCAATGGCATTCCCAATCCAATTCTCGTGGAAAACCAAGGCGTCACTTCCCGTGCGGTAATGGAAGCGGGCGCCGACTTGGGTATAGCCTGGGATGGGGATTTTGACCGTTGCTTTTTCTTTGATGAAAAAGGCACTTTCGTCGATGGTTATTACGTGGTTGGCCTTTTGGCAGAAGCATTTTTGGCGCGTTATCCCGGCGCGAACATAGTGCATGATCCGCGCCTTGTCTGGAACACGGTTGATCTGGTTATTGCTAGCGGCGGTCGGCCGGTGCAAAGCAAAACCGGTCACGCGTTTATTAAAGAGCGTATGCGCAAAGAAGATGCGGTGTACGGCGGAGAAATGAGTGCGCACCATTATTTACGCGATTTCGCCTATTGCGACAATGGCACCATTCCCTGGTTGTTGGTCATTGAGTTGATGAGTCGCCGCGGACAGACCTTGTCGCAAATGGTGAACGAGCGCATCGCCAAATTTCCTTGTAGTGGTGAAATTAATCGCAAGGTGGCGGACCCGATCGCGCTGTTGCGTAAAATCGAGGAGAAGTACGCGCCCGACGCACTCGAAGTTGACAAGACCGACGGTTTATCCGTGGCGTTTGCCGATTGGCGGTTTAATGTGCGCAGCTCCAGCACAGAACCGGTATTTCGCTTGAATGTCGAATCGCGTGGTGACGCACTGCTGATGCAACAGAAAACGGAAGAGTTGCTGGCAATGATGTAACGTGCGAGCATCGATTCCTGCGACAAAGCCGACATAACGTCGGCTTTTTTGTTTGGCCCGTAACCGTGAATGGAAAACGTCATCTGGCAAGTGAGGGTGAAATATGACGGAGTGGACGCAAGCACAAAAAATTGCGGTGGGGATTTCCTCTTGTCTGCTCGGCGAGCAGGTGCGATATAACGGCGGACATAAACATAATCACTACTGCACTGCTACTTTGGCGAAATATTTTGCGTTCAAACCGTTTTGTCCGGAGGTTGCCATCGGCATGGGTGTGCCGCGACAAACCATTCGTTTAGTGGTCGAAGAGGCAAATGCGCGCGCGATCGGTACGCAAGATTCCGCTCTGGATGTTACGGATCGCCTTCTGGGATACGCCGATAAAGTAGCCGAAGGTGGAGAGGTTTTATGCGGCTATATATTGATGAACGATTCGCCTAGCTGCGGTCTCTACAGCACTAAGGTCTACAGCGATAAAGGTGCGCCGGTCGGCAAGGGGGCGGGGCTGTTTGCCGGGCGACTGCGCGCGCATTTTCCATTGTTGCCGATGGAGGAGGCGGGCCGGCTGAATGATCCCGCGTTGCGGGAAAATTTTATTGCTCGGGTATTTTTATACGAGCGCTGGCGGCGGGAAGTCGCCAGCGAACCCAGTGCGCATAAATTGGTGGATTTCCATTCGCGTCATAAATATTTTTTTATGTCGTATGGACAGAAGCTCTATCGCGAGACCGGCGCCATGGTAGCAAGGGCGGGCGGCGACGACTTGCTGCAACTTCTGGTGAACTACATTGACGCGGTTATGCGCGGTACGTTTATGCCGTCCACTCGTAAAGGGCACGTGAACGTGTTGTCTCATATGGTGGGTTATTTGCGCAAAACCGTACCGGGAGAAATTCGGCAGGACTTAGCGCAAGCAATAGAGGAATATCGCATAGGTCAGGTGCCGCTGGCGGTTCCCATGAAATTGATGCAGCACTATCTGGAAAATTACGGCAGCGCTTATATACGCCAGCAAGTCTATTTAAATCCCTATCCGTTTGAGCTGGGCCTGCGCAACCATATTTGAAGTTTTTGTTTTTCGCGGTAAATAACGGTTGACGCTGTTAGATCTGCTCCCTATAATTCGCGGCCTCAGCTAAGTCGATAGGCTTTCTGATCAGGTGCGGGGTGGAGCAGCCTGGTAGCTCGTCGGGCTCATAACCCGAAGGTCGTTGGTTCAAATCCAGCCCCCGCTACCACTTATTTATAAAGGTCGTCTTGTATAAGCAGGACGGTTTTTTTTCGGGGGAACCAACGGCTATTTGTTCGAAAGTCGTTGACGGAGGGCCGCCCCGTTCAAATCCAGCCCCCGTTACCACTTATTTATAAAGGTCGTCTTGTGTAAGCAGGACGGCCTTTTTTTATGGGGGAGCAAACGGCTCTTTGTTTTAAAGGTCGTTGACGGAGGGCGCCCCGTTCAGCGTTTGCAAAGCAAACACCAACGAGCGGCCTAGCCGCGAAGCCCGCAGGGGCACCAACCGTTTAGGTTGGTGATTAAATCCAGCCCCCGCTATCACTTATTCATAAAGGCCGTCGTGAAAGCAGGGCGGCCTTTTTTTCGGGGGAACCCGCGGCTTTCGAAAGTCATTGATAGAAAGTCGAACCCTTAACACCTGAGTTTCCGGTGTCTATCTTCCGGCGATAAGCCACCTTAGTCTTTGTCCATGCTCCGCCAGTCGCATTTCAGCATTTGCCCTCAGTCGATGCATTGAGCGGCGTTTTCCTATACTCTTGCGCCTTTATTTTTTTGTACCACGAGACATGCGGCGCCAGGATTTTTATTACGACTTACCCGAAGACTTGATCGCCAAGGCTCCCGCGCAGGAGCGGCGGTCGAGCCGTTTGTTGTGTCTGGATGGCGCCACTGGCTGCCTTGAAGATCGCCAGTTTGCGGACATTCTCTCGCTTGTCCGGCCGGGTGATCTGATGGTGTTCAACGATACCCGCGTTATACCAGCACGGGTGTTCGCGCAGAAACCCACTGGTGGCAAAGTTGAGATTCTGGTCGAACGGGTGCTGGCAAGCGATTTGGTGCTGGCGCATGTTCGCGCCAGCAAAGCCCCCACGCCGGGCAGCGCACTGTTGTTGGAAAGTGGGACCGAAATTGAGGTTGTGGGGCGGCGGGATGAGCTGTTTGAACTGAAATTTCCTGCGGACAGTTCGGCGATGGCAGTGTTGGAAGCTGTCGGGCATATGCCGCTGCCGCCTTATATAAACCGGCCTGATGAAGTGCAAGATCGCGAGCGCTACCAAACGGTCTTTGGGCGCAACCCCGGCGCAGTGGCAGCGCCGACTGCGGGGCTGCATTTCGATGACGGCTTGCTGGAGCAATTGGTCGCGCAGGGTGTGGACACCGCATTTGTCACCTTGCATGTTGGGGCGGGCACCTTTCAGCCGGTGCGGGTGGACGATGTGCGCAGCCATCGCATGCACAGTGAAGTGATGTTGTTGAGCGCCGAAGTTTGCGCGCAGGTGGAGGCGACCAAGGCGCGCGGTGGTCGAGTGATCGCCGTGGGTACCACCAGTGTGCGCTGTCTGGAGACGGCCGCTCGCGACGGTCATATTCGCCCCTATGAGGGCGAGACCAATATTTTTATCTATCCCAGCTATCAATTTAAGGTCGTGGATGCATTGGTAACCAATTTCCATCTGCCGGAATCGACCTTACTGATGTTGGTGAGCGCCTTCGCCGGCTATGGCCACACTATGAATGCCTATCGCCATGCGGTAGCCCAGCGCTACCGCTTTTTCAGTTACGGCGACGCCATGTTTATAACACCCAATCCCGATGCCGCTGCGGAATTCGCGCAGTTGTAAGCGGGGCCCGTTAGACGAATCACTTATGTCTTTTATGCAGTTTGAATTAGATGGAACCGACGGGCTTGCCCGTCGCGGCCGTCTGCATTTTCCCCGCGGTGTGGTGGAAACGCCCACGTTTATGCCGGTAGGGACTTACGGAACGGTAAAGGGAATTTTGCCGCGGGATATTGAAGCTACTGGAGCGCAGATCGTTCTGGGCAACACTTTCCATCTCTATCTCCGCCCCGGCACCGCAGTTATCCGCGCGCACGGCGATCTGCACGATTTTATGCGCTGGCAGGGGCCGATATTGACCGACTCGGGTGGTTTTCAGGTTTTTAGCCTGGGTGATATGCGCAAGATTACGGAAGAGGGCGTGACCTTTCGTTCACCTATCGACGGCAGCAAAGTCTTTCTAAGCCCGGAAGTCGCCATTCAGGTCCAGCGCGACCTGGGCTCGGATGTGGTCATGATCTTTGACGAGTGCACATCCTATCCGGCGACTTGGGAGCAGGCGCGGGATTCTATGCGGCTGTCATTGCGTTGGGCGGAGCGCAGTAAAGCAGCCCATGGCGATAATCCTTCGGCGCTGTTTGGCATAGTCCAAGGCGGCATGTACGAAGATCTGCGGTCCATTTCTCTCGCTGGCCTGCAGGAAATCGGCTTTGACGGTTACGCCATCGGTGGGTTGAGCGTGGGTGAGCCCAAGGCCGACATGTTGCGTGTGCTGAACCATTTGGCCCCCGAAATGCCGGTGGACAAACCGCGTTACCTGATGGGGGTGGGCAAGCCCGAGGATATAGTGGAAGCGGTGTTTCGCGGCGTAGATATGTTCGACTGTGTGATGCCTACCCGCAATGCTCGGAATGGCCATTTGTTCACCCGCGGAGGCGTGGTGAAAATCCGTAACGCGGTGCACCGGCACGACACTGGTCCGCTGGACCCGAGTTGCGATTGTTATACGTGCCGCAATTTCAGCCGGGCCTATCTGCATCATTTGGATAAATGCGGGGAGATGTTGGGTGCGCAGCTCAACACCATTCACAACCTGCATCACTACCAATCAGTAATGCGCGAGTTGCGTCAGGCGATTGAGCTGCGCCGGTTGAGCGCTTACAGGGAGGAGTTTTACGCGCGGCAAAATTTGGCGCCGCCCTCCATTCAGGGCGATAAAGCGGCCCAGGTTGAATAGATAGGGCCGCAACCTCACCTTGGCCGGTTATAATGCGCGCCGCATTTATAATCAGAAGCGGGTGACAGTGCAGGTCAGACCGGCACAACGAGCCGAGAATTTCTTATAAAACAAAGTTGGACTCACTCATGAATCGTTTTCCTCTGTGGAAGTATGGCTTGCTGATTCTGGTAATCGGTTTTGGCTTCATCTACGCGCTTCCCAACATTTACAGTCCTGATCCGGCTATCCAGATCACCAGTAACTCTCGCGCCGCGAAAATGGACGAGGGCCTACTCGAAGAGGTCGGCGGCGCTCTCAAGCAGGCCAATATCGACTATTTCGGTGCCGAGATAACACCGGAAGGTTTTGCCATGATCCGCTTGCGCGATGCCGGCCAACAGCTTGCGGCGCAAAAAGTTGTGCAGACGTTGTTGGACGGCGCGCCCTATCAAGCCGAAGACAAACGTTATGTTGTAGCCCTCAATCGCGCCTCCACCACACCGGATTGGCTGTCCTCCTTGGGTGCGTCGCCGATGAATCTCGGCCTCGATCTCGCTGGTGGTGTGCATTTTCTCCTGGAAGTCGATACCCCCAAAGCAGTTGCGGACCGCATGGAGGACATGCAAGAAACCATTAAAAAAGGCATTCGCGACAAGCGCCTGTTCAATGTCGATGTGCAGTTGAAAGACCGCACCTTCACCATTACGACACCAAACGAAGATACTCAAAAGGCATTGGTCAGCCTGCTGCAGGACAGCCTCCCGGATCTTGCACGCCAGCGCGGCAGTGATGGCGGCACCTATTGGGTGCGGGCCAGCATGCAGGATCGGATCATCCAGGAGATCGAAGATCATGCGGTCTCCCAAAATCTCACCACCATCCGCAACAGGGTCAATGAGCTGGGTGTAAGTGAACCATTGGTACAACGTCAAGGGCGCAATCGCATCGTGGTCGAGCTGCCGGGTGTACAGGACGCGGCCGGGGCGAAAAAAATCCTCGGTAAAACCGCCAATTTGGAATTCCGTCTGGAAGCTGCGCCGGACGCGCCGCTGACACAGAAAGAGCGTTTTGAATTTTACACCGAACAAGAGCGCCAACAGCGCGGGCCAAAATACCTTGAGCGCCGCCGTATCATCACTGGTGAGCGAGTTGTAAATGCCATATCCGGCTTCGATGATCAATCCAACAGTCCAAAAATCGATATAACCCTCGATAGCGAAGGCGGCACGCTAATGCACCATGCCACCCGCAACGACGTCGGCCGAAATATGGGTGTGCTGTTTATCGATTACTACACGGAAAAACAGCGGGTAGTGGAAAACGGGCAAGTCGTGGAGAAGGAAGTCGCCAAAGCGGATAAAAAGATCATTAACCTGGCAACCATTCGCAGTGCGTTGGGGGTTCGTTTCCAAATTACCGGTCTCGATAGTCCCAAAGAAGCTAATGATGTGGCTTTATTGTTGCGCGCGGGTTCTCTGGCGGCGCCTATGGTTTTTGTCGAAGAGCGTACCATTGGCCCCTCCCTTGGCGCCGAGAATATTGCGATGGGCGTGAAGTCGGTGAAGCTCGGGCTGTTGATGCTGGTTCTATTCATGCTCGCTTATTACAAGGTGTTCGGCCTTGCGGCAAACATCGCATTGGGCATGAACATCATCCTGCTGACGGCGTTAATGTCGATCTTGGGCGCGACCCTGACGATGCCGGGTATTGCGGGGATCGTGTTGACCATGGGCATGGCGGTGGACGCCAACGTGCTGATTTTCTCCCGTATTAAGGAAGAGCTTAAGGCGGGCTTGCCTACGCAGAGTGCGATTCACGCCGGCTTTGATCGGGCTTTCACCACTATTATGGACGCCAACATCACGACCTTGATTGTGGCGTTCATCTTGTTTGTGATTGGTACTGGTCCGGTCAAAGGCTTCGCTGTGACTTTATCTCTCGGTATTTTGACTTCCGTTTTTACTGCCATCATCGGAACACGGGCCGTCATCAACCTTATATATGGCAATCGGCAAGTTTCTAAATTGTGGATCTAAGCAGGCGGATAAAAATATGACCAGCCAATCTGAAAAAGTTATTCATTTTATGCGCTGGAGCCGAATTGCAGCGGCTCTTTCCTTGTTTTTGGTACTGGGATCCATTGTGTCCTTTTTTGTCAAAGGGCTCAATTTAGGACTGGATTTCACCGGCGGCACTCTTATCGAGCTGCACTACGAAAAAGCCCCGAATTTGGAGACGGTGCGAACGCAGCTGAATGAGGCCGGTTACGCGGGAGCTATAGTTGTCCACTTCGGTTCAGAGAACGAATTGCTGGTGCGCTTGAGAGGGAATGAGCAGGAGAGCGACGCGGAAAGAGCAGCGGCGAATACGGGAGAGGGTATTGTGGAGGCCCTGCGCAATGCGACCCCGGATAACTCAATCGATTTGATGCGCAGTGAAGTTATCGGTGCGCAGATGGGGGAGGAGCTAGTGAATGATGGCCTGCTCGGAGTCCTTACTGCGTTTGCGGGTATCTTCCTCTACGTTGCTATTCGCTTCCAAAAGAAGTTTTCCGTTGGCGCGCTGGTGGGGCTGATTCACGATGTCATTATCGTTCTCGGCTTGTTCTCCGTCTTCCAATTGGAATTTGACCTGACCGTGTTGGCAGCCGTGCTGGCGGTTATTGGTTATTCCATTAATGACACTATCGTTGTGGCAGACCGCATCCGGGAAAACTTTCGAATTATCCGGGAAGGGTCCACTGCGGAAATCATTGATATATCGCTGACCCAGACGTTGGGGCGAACCTTGGTAACGTCAGGCACCACGCTGCTCGTACTTTTGGCGCTCCTTGTTGCCGGCGGCGAACTGATCCGCAATTTCTCCATTGCGTTGATCGTGGGTATCACCGTTGGTACTTATTCAACGATTTACATCGCCTCGGCCATCATGATGTGGCTGAATCTGTCGAAAGAAGATTTGATGCCGCCAGTGAAAGAGGGCGCTGAACTGGATGAGATGCCGTAGGGATTGAATCGGAATGGTTTAAAAGGGGGCGTAAGCCCCCTTTCTATTGATAGCTAAGATCAGGAGATAGGTTTGGCGGGTTTAGTATGGGTCTGGTCGTCGGTGTCCAGGTTTTTTACCCGCTCGAGAATTTCCTGAATGGAAAACGATTGATCCAGCCGGTGTGCTTCTTCTGGAAGGCTGGCGTCTCCAAGCGTGGCGAACAGATTCTCGATCTCGCTCGACAGGTTTTTGCTGAAATCCCGGAACTTCATAGGGCGACTCTCCGCATACAACGTGGTTTAGCATTTGGCCCAGGATGTAGGCGGCTACTTTGCTGGTGCTTTCGAAAAGTATAGACTCGGGCCCGTTTGCGCTACGCCGTCGGCCTATGTAATGAAAAAACAATCTAGGTCCGCACATATTCATTCCGGTGTCGTGGGGCTTTGCGCCAATCAATGGAGTTGGAATAGGGGATAAGGGTGCTACTCAAATTTTTAAAATCGCTGTTCAGCTCCGATCACGAACGCGAGCTGCATGAGTTGCGCGAGGCGGTCGCGCGGCATCAGCGTATCTTTCACGGCAGCCACGGTTACGGCTATTTCGACTGGGACCTGATGGCCCGTCGCATGGACTGGAGCGGCGGTTACTGGCGCTACCTTGGCTATACCGATGAGGACGTCGATTACATTTCGGTATCCACCAACTACTACGATTACATTCATCCAGATGACGTCGACAAAGTGCGCGACGCCGTCGACCGCATGTTGAAAAAGCCGGGCCCTGGCGAAGTTACCTACCGCACCCGCCGCAAAAAAGGCGGTTACATCTGGTCTGAAATTCGCGCCGACTCCGTGCGTGATAAAAACGGCTGGGTGCTCTACATCAGCGGCATCGCCTTCGATGTCACCAAGCAGAAGCAGACCGAGCAGGCGCTGTTGATCAGCGAGGCACGTCACGCCCGCATTATTCAATCCTCCAACGATGGCATCTGGGAATGGGCAGCTGAGCACGGCGGTTTCCATTTTTCCAATCGTTGCTGGGAACATTTGGGTTATACCGACCACGACGATGTGGTCAACCAAGGCATAGATCGCATTCAGGCATGGCGCCGCCGTATGCATCCAGATGACGGCATTGCCTTTGATAAAGCTCTGGCAGCTCATATCCGCAGCGAAGCACCTTTCGATGTGGAGTACCGCATTCGCGGCAAGGACGATAAGTGGCGTTGGATCCGTGCGCGCGGTCAAATGACCTTCAACGAGCGCGGCGAGCCGCTGCGTATGTCCGGCACCAATATGGACATTACCGAACTCAAATTGGCCGAAGAACGTGTATTGCGGGCCAAAGAGGTAGCGGAAAAAGCCAATAAAGCCAAGTCGGAATTCCTCTCCAGTATGAGTCACGAGCTGCGCACGCCGCTCAACGCGATTCTAGGTTTCGCTCAGCTCATCGAAATGGACGCGTCGCTCTCGCCCGGCCTGCAGGAAAGCGCCGGGGAGATCCGGGCCGCAGGTGAACATTTGCTGCAGTTGGTGGGTGACGTGCTCGACCTCGCCAAGATCGAAGCAGGCAAGCTAACTCTGACCATCGAAATGCTGCGCCCGGTGGAGTTGGTCAAAGAATGCCTCGCTCTGGTTAAGTCGCAGGCGGAGGCTCGCAGTGTGCAACTGTGTTTGCAGACTAATGATCTAGCCGGTTGCGCCGTCAATGGCGATAAGGTGCGTTTGCGCCAGGTCTTCCTCAACCTGATCGGCAATGCCATCAAGTACAACCGCGAGCAGGGCAAGGTAGTGATTACTTGTTGCATCGTCGATGAGCATTATTTGCGCATCAATATCGAAGACACAGGTCGAGGCATCCCTAAAGAACGGCACGCAGAGGTCTTTCAGCCTTTCAATCGTTTAGGGGCGGAATTGGGCAATATCGAAGGCAGCGGCGTAGGGTTAGTTATCACCCGCCAGCTGGTCGGCCATATGGGTGGTCGTATCGATTTCACCAGCGAAGAAGGGATCGGCAGTCAATTCTGGGTCGATCTGCCGCTCTGTCTCGAAGGGGCGCAAACGGCCCCGATTACTCCGGCTCCGGCGGTAGCGGCGCAGGACGAGAATTTGTTCCAGCTCGCCGTCTCCGGTAGCAAGAAGATTCTGTATATCGAAGACAATGTTTCCAATCAGCGCTTGGTGGCCCGTTTGTTGGCGCGCCATCCCAATCTGCAGCTCGACTTGGCGGCTGACGCA
>JBQGED010000351.1:0-2638 GCA_052039425.1 Sphingobacterium griseoflavum
GGAATCTTCAAACGGGATTCTTCAATCGCAATTCGCTGCGCCTCACGGCCCAGGGTTACCCCCTGGCCGTTAAACAAAGCTCCGACGCGCCCGCTGCGTATATCGGCGAGCAATTCATTGATCTGCCGACGCTTGAATTCAGGATTGACACCCGGTGGCGTATTGCGGAATTCATCTGCCAGAATCGTCAATTGGCCGGCTTTTTCCTCAGGAGTCATGGTGTTGATAAGCGCTTCAATCTGGGGATCCACGGGAACCGCCGCGCGTGTCTGCACGGCAAAAAGGAATAGGAAAAATAACAAAGGGGAGTGGGGAACCGTAAAACCTATACCGGCAAAACGAAACATCAAAGTCCAACCTCCGAGAGAAGATAGAAAGATCATTGCAGAGGAGCGATTTGTCACACAAGTGTCAATTGCATTTAGCTGTCCATAGTGGTCCGTTCCGATACGCGACAAGCGCGACAAACACCATGAACTATACTTTCAATTTAATGGGATCATCCCTTCGGACACGCGAGCAATGGCAAAAATGACGACTGATGGAGGGCAGTGTTATATCCAACATCTGGGTCGGATAAAGCTTCTTTTTTTCGCGCTGTTTTTTTTGGCACTTATCTGCGAATTCGCCCTCGCGGCTCCGCAATTGAGCACTCCCACCGAGCGCATTGTTCTCAATAGTCACGTTCACTATCTCGAAGATCCTGACGGAAGTCGTGCGCTGAATCATCTGTTGAGTAACACTGAAAGCTGGCGACAAAATCCGGATCATGTTTTCAATAAAGGATTTAGCCACTCCGTCTGGTGGCTAAAATTTGAGCTTGACGGTACCCAAACTCATCCCGCTGAGCGCTTGCTCGAAATTGCTAATCCGCTTCTCGATCAGATCGACGTGCATTTGGTTCATCATGGGCAAGTGCTGCAAAGCTATCGAACGGGTGACAATTTACCCTTTCGCAAACGTCCGCTGGCCAGTCGGAATTTCGTTGTGCCGCTTCATCTTCCGCAGGACGGGTTGTCGATTTATATAAGAATTCAAACTGCATCCTCCGTGCAGGTTCCGCTTATCCTTTGGGAAAAGAACGCGTTTCTACGTCATCAGGCTAATAACAACTTACTTCAAGGACTTTACTTTGGCGGCACGTTCACCCTAGTGATTTACAACTTGCTAATCTTTGTCGCTCTCCGCGACAGAAGCTATTTATATTATGTCGGCTTTGTTGCATCCGTCCCGCTTTATTTTTTGGCGCTTAAAGGGTTGGGGTTTCGTTACTTATGGCCCGATCTACCCGCTTGGAACAATCACGCAATACCGGCTTTCCTTTCATGTTTGGTGATCTTTGGCGCTCTCTTTACCCGTCGTTTTCTCGAGTTAAAAAAAATCTCATCTACGTTGGATTACGTAATTCTCACCTTTGCTTTTATCGGTGCTGCAGCATTACTAATATCTCTTTGCCTGCCATACCGAATTAGCATCATGCTATTGGTGGTCACGGTGATCTTTGCCTGTATAGCGGACATGACCGCAGGCATTTATGCATGGCACCGGCAGGTTGCCTCGGCTCGCTTTTATGTTCTTGCCTGGTCCGTGTTTCTACTCGGCAGCATTGTTTTCTCCTTCAACAAGCTGAACATGCTTCCCTCCAACGTATTCACAGAAAACGCGGTTCAAGTTGGCTCGATTTTGGAAGCCATTTTACTGTCGTTCGCCTTGGCGGATCGCATAAACTTTGAGCGGCGCATGCGTTTTAAAGCACAGGAAGAAAATCTCGCCATCCAAATCCGTGCTAATGAAAACTTGGAAATGCGGGTCGCGGAGCGTACCCAAGAACTCGCCGAACTCAATCGCAAACTTCAAGAACTCAGTTACACAGACCCACTGACACAATCATACAATCGACGTTATCTCGAGGAGGCCGCAGCGAGGGAGTGGCAGCGATGCTTACGAAAATCAACAGACATTTCAGTTTTGATGCTGGATATCGACCATTTCAAACAGGTGAATGATCGCTTTGGTCATGATATCGGAGACGATTGTCTGCAGGCGATGGCGAAGCTCCTCCGAGAGCTGTTACGGCCCACAGACATAGTGGCGCGCTACGGTGGCGAGGAGTTTTGCATTATTTTGCCGGAAACCAACAGCACCGATGCCATGCATGTGGCACAGCGAATTTTAGTCGCAATTGCCAGCACGCCGTTAGGTACTGAAAGAGGAGATATTTTTATCACGGTCAGTATCGGCGTCAGCAGTACAAAACCCAATAGCAGTGGGTTGCTTCAAACGCTATTTACAGAATCCGATTCGGCGCTTTATGCAGCGAAATATGCAGGACGAAATTGCGTAATTATGTTCAGTGGGCAATCACCGATATTGGATTGACGCAGCCAGAAGATAAACGCGTCATTGCTTCACCCGAAATCATTGGATGAGGCAAAAAAATTCGACACTTTTAAGGTGAACCGGTGAAGTGTCGATGAAAAATATACATTCTTCTGTTTATTTTCCCTGCATATTCCTTTATGCAAAAGAGCCATAACCGTGAATTAATGTTTACAAGGAAGACTCTAGCGACTGCAGGAACGCGTTTTTCAACGGTTGTCCCCGGCATATCAAGTTGCGGTTTCTGGTCTGATCACCA
>JBQGED010000352.1:0-7266 GCA_052039425.1 Sphingobacterium griseoflavum
GACCACCCCAAGAGAGCTCTTTATGTGGGCAAAAGTGTTTGACTATATTCGCTGGCCGGCAGTCTTTGGACTGCTGGCAGCGCTGACCGTCCTGCAGCTTTTCCCAGAACTCAATCCGCGCAATCCAGCGGTTTCTCCCAATCATCCTTCTTTTACCGTGGGCAACACCCACTATGAACCTGGCGTCACCTCCTACGCCGAAGCGGTGAGCCGCGCGGCGCCGTCAGTGGTGAACGTGTTTACCCGCAAAAAGATCAACCGCACCACTCACCGCATGTTCAATGACCCGCTGTTTCGCTACTTCTACAACAGCGCGGATATTCCCCGGCAGGAGCGCATGCAATCGGCGTTGGGTTCGGGGGTCATCATCAGCGAGCAGGGCTATTTGCTCACCAATAACCACGTTATCTATGGTGCTGACGAAATTGTGGTGCAGCTGCAGGACGGTCGGGAGAGCAAAGCTCGGGTTATAGGCGTGGATATCGAAAATGATCTGGCCGTACTGAAGATCGAGTTGGATCAACTTCGCGCAATTCCAATAGGCTCACCACAGAGCGCTCAGGTGGGCGACATAGTGCTGGCGATCGGAAATCCCTTCGGCATGGGGCAGACCGTCACCCAAGGCATTATCTCCGCCACTGGCCGTTATGGTCTGGGTATAAGCGCTTTTGAGAATTTCATCCAGACAGACGCGGCGATCAATCCCGGCAACTCGGGAGGTGCACTGATTGATGTGCACGGCAATTTGCTCGGAATCAATACCGCCATCCTCGACCGTATTGGCAATTCCGACCTGGACGGCGTCGGTCTCGCGGTACCGGCGGATACGGCAGTGCGCACCCTCAAAGACATAGTGGAATTCGGCCGCGTGGTGCGCGGCTGGCTGGGCGTGGACGCACAGAGCCTCACACCGCAGCTGGCGCATTCCTTTCAATTAAATTCCACCAATGGCGTATTGATCACCCGCATCTACAATAACGGGCCAGCCCATGTGGCCGGACTGCAGCCGGGTGATGTTATCGTCAAAATCAATGATGAACCGGTGGGTAATGGCGCGCGCGGGCGCCAGCAGATTCAGGAATCCCGCCCTGGGGAAACCGTTGCCATAGAGTTCTATCGCAACGGCAAATTGGAAAAGGTCCAGGCGGTACTTGAGAAGAAGCCAGTCACCGGCTGATCAGGCGTCATCCTGTATACGGTATTCCGCAGAACGCGCGTGCGCTTCAAGAGACTCCCCCCGCGCGAGCACCGAGGCGATGCGACCGAGATTAGAGGCAGCCGCTGGCGGACAGTGGATCAGCGAGCTGCGCTTTTGGAAATCATAAACACCGAGCGGTGACGAAAAGCGCGCAGTGCCCGAGGTGGGCAGTACGTGATTCGGTCCGGCGCAATAATCTCCCAAGGCTTCACTGGTGTGGCGGCCCATAAAAATAGCGCCGGCATGTCTCACCTGCGGCAGCAGTGCCTCGGGCTCCGCGACCGAAAGCTCCAGGTGCTCGGGAGCGATTCGATTCGACCACTCCACCGCCTCCGCAAGCGACCCAACTTCAATCAAAGCGCCGCGTTTTGCCAGAGAAACCGCCGCAATGGCATTGCGCTCCAGCGTTGGCAGCAGGCGGCCAATGCTCGCCTCTACTGCATTGAGGAACTGACGGTCAGGACTGATCAGAATCGCTTGGGCGTCCTCGTCGTGCTCCGCCTGAGAGAATAGATCCATCGCCACCCAGTCTGGATCGGTTTTGCCATCGCAAATCACCAGAATTTCCGAAGGGCCGGCGATCATATCGATAGCCACCACACCAAAAACCGCGCGCTTGGCTGTAGCCACATAGATATTGCCGGGGCCGACGATCTTATCGACCTTGGGCACTGTCTCTGTGCCGTATGCCAGTGCGGCCACCGCCTGAGCACCGCCGATGGTCAACACCCGATCGACGCCCGCGATTGCCGCAGCGGCGAGGACCAAATCATTTACTTCACCGCGCGGAGTGGGACTGACCATCACAATTTCGGGCACCCCCGCCACCTTCGCGGGAATGACGTTCATCAAGACCGACGAGGGGTAAGAGGCCTTCCCCCCCGGTACGTACATGCCGACGCGGTCCATAGGGGTGATTTGCTGGCCGAGAACCGTGCCGTCCGCAGCCACATAGCGCCAGGACTCCTGGCGTTGATGCTGGTGGTACTCACGGATTCTGTGCGCGGCCTGTTCAAGGGCCTCACGCTGAATCGCCGGAATGCGCGCAAGGGCGGCGTCGAGTTGCGCGCGTTCGAGCACCAGCTCCGCCATGGAAGCCACTTGGCGTTGATCAAAACGATTGGTGTATTCCACCAGCGCGGCATCGCCGCGGCGGCGCACTTCTTCGAGGATTTGTTTGACCGCTTGCTCCACCGTTTCGTGGGCCGATGCCTCCCAAGCCAGCAGCTTATCCAGCTCGCGAGAGAAATCGGGTGACGACGATTGAAGGCGACGAATCTGCATGATGGTTTCCACTCGAAGAATTAATCCGCGCCGTTAATTTCGCCCACGGCGCTTTCCACCGCGTCCATTAACGCTTCAATCTGGAAGTGCTTAAGCTTCATGGACGCCTTGTTGACGATCAGGCGCGAACTCACCTCAGCGATGGTTTCGCGTGGCTCCAGCCCGTTAGCGCGCAGGGTGTTGCCAGTGTCCACTATGTCGACGATTTCATCGGCCAACTGCAACACGGGTGCTAATTCCATGGCCCCGTAGAGTTTGATCACATCGACCTGCTGAGCTTTTTCCGCATAAAACCGCTTTGCCACATTGACGTATTTGGTGGCTACTTTGATGCGCCCTGGCTTTGGCGGCTGTCCGACCAAGCCCGCCGTCATCAGACGACAGCGCGCAATACGCAAATCCAGCGGCTCGTAATAACCCTGGCCGCCGTGCTCCAACAAGGTGTCCTTGCCGGAAACACCCACATCCGCCGCACCGAACTGCACATAGGTGGGAACATCAACGCCGCGCAAAATCAGCAGGCGCACATCCGGCGAAGTAGTTTCAAAGGTCAGCTTGCGGCTGTTCTGGATGGATTCCAGGGGCTCTATGCCTGCGGCAGCGAGGAGCGGCAGAGTTTCGTCGAGGATGCGCCCCTTGGTGAGGGCGATGGTGAGTTGTGGCATAGCGTTTACCTCGTCTTTCCGGCGACACGCTGGATGTTGGCACCGAGAATCTGCATTTTTTCCTCGATGCATTCATAGCCGCGATCAATGTGGTAGATCCGGTCGATCAAGGTCTCACCTTCCGCCACCAAGCCGGCGATCACCAAGCTGGCGGAGGCGCGGAGGTCGGAGGCCATTACCGGTGCGCCTTTCAGACGCGGCACACCTTTGATGATCGCGGTGCTGCCTTCCAGAGTGATATTGGCACCCATCCGGTTGAGTTCGTGCACCTGGATCAAGCGATTTTCAAAAATCGTTTCCGTTACCGCGCCGGTACCTTCCGCCACCGTGTTCATGGCAGTGAATTGCGCCTGCATATCGGTGGGAAACGCCGGGTAAGGCGCAGTGCGGATATTGACCGACTTGGGCCGATTACCTTTCATGTCGATCTCGATCCAATCGGCGCCTGTGCTGATGTGGGCGCCGGCTTCTTCGAGTTTCAGCAACACTGCATCGAGAATATCGGCAGCCGTATCACGCAAGCGCACGCGGCCGCGGGTCGCGGCGGCGGCAGTCAAATAGGTGCCGGTTTCAATTCGGTCCGGCATAACGGAATAGGAGCAGCCTTGGAGGCGCTCAACTCCATAAATGGTGAGCGAGTCACTACCTATACCTTCAATCTGCGCGCCCATGCGCACCAGACAGTTGGCCAGATCGACGATCTCCGGCTCGCGCGCGGCGTTTTCCAAAACGGTTTTGCCCTTAGCCAGCACAGCGGCCATCAGCAGATTTTCGGTGCCGCCGACGGTCACTATATCCATCAAAAAACGCGCGCCTTTAAGCCCTTGCGGAGCCCGCGCGCGGATATAGCCGCCGTCTACCTCAATGGTGGCACCCATGGCCTCCAGGCCGCGGAGGTGAATATCCACCGGGCGGCTGCCGATGGCACAGCCGCCGGGAAAGGACACATCCGCTTTGCCAAACCGCGTCAACAATGGTCCCAGCACCAGGATAGAGGCGCGCATGGTTTTGACCAGATCGTAGGGTGCAGCGAAATCGTTTATCGAGCTGGAGTCGATTTCGACCCCCATGTGCTCGTCGATGGTGATACCCACCCCCATGCAGCGCAATAATGAGAGCATGGTGGTGATGTCGTTCAGGTGCGGCAGATTGCCCAAATGCATGGGACCATCGGCCAGCAGGGTCGCGGCAAGAATTGGCAGGCCGGAATTTTTCGAGCCGGAAATGCGGATCTCCCCATTCAGGGGGGCGCCGCCGGTGATGATCAGTTTGTCCATTGCAAAAGAGTCTGGTTGAGGGGGAACAGATCCCGGGAGAACCGGGAGTAAATCAGTGGGCGCCGGGGACCAGTGTTTTCATATGCACGGCATGGATTGCGCCGCTGGCAATTGCCGGATTCAACGCGCCGTACACCAATTGTTGTTTTTTTACCGGGGAAAGCCCTTCAAAAACCGCGCTGATCACGGTTACGTGGGCGTGGTTACCCTCCATACGGGCTTCCACCTGCGCATCCGGTATCACTGCCCGGATCGCGTCAATGATGTCTTGTTCTAGCATAGAGTGACCTGAGAATTGGACTGGCCTCAAAGACCAGCCCTGCGTAAAAAACGCGTAGTTTAATCAAATCGCCCGAATGGCGCACCCGCAGCGGCGACGCGCGGTCGGGCGAACTGCAAAACTCAAGCTTTTTGCGCCCAGGTGGCGATGACTTTATCGATGTTGTTGTCGTGCTGCTTCATCGCCTGGGCGAATTGGTCGCGGAAACTCTTACCCAGATTGACGCCGTTGAGCACCACGTTAATCAATTTCCACTCGCCGCTCTTATTCTGCGCCATGGTGTAGGAAATTCGACTGGTACCATCCGCTGCCGCCACTTCCTGAATGACCTCGACGCGCTTTTGCGCGCTGATGTCGCCTTCGGGAGGCAGAGTGGCAATTTTCAGATTGCTGTAATTCGCCAAACCTTTACCCAGAGTTTCCACCATGCCGCGAGTAAAGGTTTCGGTGAACTGCTCCCGCTGGGATTCGCTGGCCTTATCCCAATAACTGCCCATCACATTTTTAGCGATAAAGGCAAAACTCACCGTGGGTTCGAGATTCTCGCGAACTTGGGCAAAATATTGATCCGGGTTTTCTTTCAGCGCTTTTTCGCCGTTTTTGATGACCTTCATCACCGCGTCGGTTACGTTCTGCACCACTTGGTGCGGTGTTTCTTCTTTGGCCGCGCCAGTCGCCAATGCCGTGTTTCCCCACAGCCCCAGAATCATCCACATAAAAAGCTGGATACCTGTTGCAATAAATCGCTGTTTCACGATGTTCTCCTTCAACTGATTAAAAATTTGCCCAGTGGCGCGCCGCTTGGATACAAACGCGGCGCGAAAGTTTACTGCGCTGGTGTGCTCATGGCGAGCACACTGCTGTGTCGCATCTATCTCCAATGCAGTGAACGCCATTGAACCACGCGCAAGCTGAACGCCAGCCAAAATTGCCGAACAAAAGCTTTCAGCTATTAATTTTTGCCCGCCTTATCCCTTATCATGAGCGGCTTTCCTAACCGCAAGTGGCGAAGATGGAGCAATTTTCCGCACACAATCTGATTGCCTCCGGTCGCAGAACCGTGCGCCTGGAACAGGAAGCCGTCGCGGCGTTGGAAGAACGCATAGGCGACGACTTCGTGCGCGCCTGCCAACTCATCCTTGCGTGTAAAGGCCGGGTGGTGGTCACTGGGATGGGCAAGTCCGGTCATGTCGGCCATAAAATCGCCGCCACTTTGGCGAGTACTGGCACCCCAGCTTTTTTTGTGCACCCGGGCGAAGCCAGCCACGGCGACTTGGGCATGATCACCCGCGGCGACTTGGTGATTGCCATCTCCAACTCAGGCAATTCCCCAGAAATTCTCACAATGTTGCCCATCCTCAAACGCCTGCGCATTCCCATGATCACCATGACAGGCAAGCCAAATTCACCTCTGGCGGAAGCTGCGGAGGTTAGCTTGGATATACGCGTGGCTTCAGAGGCGTGCCCACTGGATTTGGCGCCGACCTCCAGTACCACAGTCACCCTGGTGATGGGCGACGCCCTCGCCGTGGCGCTACTGGAGGCTAGGGGATTTACCGCTGAGGATTTCGCCCTATCCCATCCCGGCGGCATCCTTGGGCGCCGTCTGCTGCTACGCGTAAGTGATCTCATGCATGGCGGAGAACGCATGCCAAAAGTGCAGCGGGATACCTCGCTGCTCAACGCTTTGGGTGAAATCACGGCGAAAGGCCTGGGCATGACCACCGTGGTCGACCCCAAAGGTGAATTACTCGGAGTGTTCACCGACGGCGACCTCCGCCGCGCCGTGGACAAAGGCCATGATATTCGTCAAGTAACCATCGAGAACATCATGACGCGCAACCCCACCAGCGTGCGCAGCGATGCGCTGGCCGCTGAGGCACTCACCATTATGGAAAACCGCAAAATCACGGCATTAGTAGTCACCGATGAACAAAGTCTGGCCGTAGGCGTCATCCATATGCACGATTTGCTGCGCGCGGGGCTGGTTTGACCGGCCTCCCCTCTCACTCATTATCTGCAGAACCTATGCTGAGCGAAGCGATACTGTTGGAAAAAGCCCGAGCCATCCGCCTGCTCGTGCTCGATGTCGACGGCGTACTGACCGACGGCCGTCTCTATTACGGCGCGCAGGGTGAAGCGTTAAAGGTATTCAACACCCTGGATGGCCACGGCATCAAAATGCTGCAAAGAAGCGGTGTGCGGGTGGCCATCATCACCGGCCGGCGCGGCGAGGCCATACTCGCCCGCGCGCGCGACCTGGGCATTGAATGGATTCAACAAGGGCGCGAGGACAAGTTCGATGCCCTGCAAGAAATGTTGGCGGGCAGCCCAGCGGAAGACGCACCCGTACAAATGCACGAAATCGCCTGCATGGGCGATGACTGGCCGGATCTGGCGGTGATGTGCCGCGCCGGCCTGGCATTAACCGTGGCCAACGCCCATCCAGAAGTCAAAGCCCGTGCGCATTGGCAGAGCCGCAGCCGCGGCGGTGAAGGCGCGGTGCGCGAAGTCTGTGACCTGCTGCTGCAGGCGCGGAATGGTTACAACCAGCTCCTGGCC
>JBQGED010000353.1:0-4942 GCA_052039425.1 Sphingobacterium griseoflavum
TAACCCCTATTACCATTTCAGGTTTGACCGTGTACTTCATGTTGACCGGATATCAGATCATGACGGGCGCGATGCAGGAGTACTTTTACGCCTTTCTTATTCGCGCGGCGCGAATAACGCTTATCACGATATTCGGCTTGAACATCATCACCTACGGAACGTATGTCATTGGCTTTTTTGAAGGCTTCGAAGCCGGTATTGCTTCGGTGCTATCTCTTGGAGAAGCGGATGCATCGGATATTTACGTCACTTTGGACGCGTCATTTAATAAGGGCCTCGACTCTGTTGACAAGTGCTTCCAGAATGCCAATACGGCTGGCCTAAGTTCGATTGGCTCCGCGCTGGGTTGGATAATTAGCGGAATCGTTGTCGCCATCGGCACTCTGATTGTTACTGCAATTGGCGGTGCGCTCGTGATTTTTGCAAAGTTCTCCCTAGCAATTTTATTCGCCATCGGGCCTCTGTTTTTTGTTGCATTGATGTTCCCGCTAACTGCACGCTTTTTCGATATGTGGCTATCTCAAATCGTGAATTACATTCTGACGATTATTATGGTTGCGATCATCATGTCGTTCGCCATGCTGTGTTACGACGCAGTGATTGGCGCAGCCGATTTTTCTGCGTCCGGAACGCAAAATCCTGGATCATCAGCGTTTCAGATTTTGTTGCTTACCTTGATCCTGACGTATCTAATCAAGCGAAGTTCAGAGATCGCGAGTGGTCTGTCTGGTGGAGTTGCATTGGCGGCTCTGGGAGTGCGGCAATTTCTTAGTCCGGTTTCAGCGGCGACCAAAGGCATTACCAATAGGATCAATCCACTCAGTACCCGTCGCGATTTGCAGTCTGGAATGATGACTACCGGGACTCGCATGGATCACCTCATCGCGGGAAATACGGTCCTTAATCCCGCTTACCGGCAGGCGATCATGCAAAACATCGGCAAAAATTGGGGCCGCGCACGCGGCGGGAAAACAGTAGGGCGCTAACCGATCTCAAGAGATCGGTCTTTTTTCGCCTCGGAGTTTCCAAAACATTATATTTTGGCAAAAATCAGGAATACGATTATGAGTGATGAAACAGTCGAATACAGCGCGTTGGATGTTAACGATCAGGCGCTTGACTTTGAAAGTTCTAAGGCAGTTATGACCGCCACTTCTGAGCGGCGCGCGTGGGTTGTTGCTATTGGGGCGGTCACGATGTGCGTTGCGTCCTGGATCGGCATGTCATTGATGCTACCGCTTAAGGAAAAGGTGCCTTACCTGGTTCGCGTGGATAACGCCACTGGTGTTACTGACATCGTTTCTCTGCTCCAGGAAGAAATCGTTGGCTATGAGGATGTACAGGATAAGTATTGGATCAACAAGTTTATCGTGGCTCGCGAGGGCTACAACTGGTACACCCTCCAAAGCGATTACGATTTGATCCCAATGCTCTCTGATGCGTCTGTTGCCAATGAATATGCCAAGCTTTTCCAAGGCGACAACGCTCTGGATTCTACCTGGAAGAACAAATATCGGGCTGAAATTAAGATCCTGAATATTTCGCCCAATGGAAACGGTGCTGCCTCCGTTCGATTCGTCAAATCCGTGAAGGTTGTCGAGACTGGTAAAGATCACCAGCCACCAAGCTACTGGATTGCGACCATAAATTACGAGTATCGGTCAGCAGAGAAGATGAAGGAGAGCGAGCGATTGATTAATCCGTTTGGCTTCACCGTCGTTGCTTATCGCGTTGATCCTGAAATGGGAGTCGCACCATGAGACTTGGGCACTTTTTATTTATTGCTTCCGTCGCCTTTTCACCGCTTGCGAGTGCGCTGACGGTGCCGGTCCCGTCCGCATATGACAAGCGCGTGCAGAGCGTAATCTATAACCCCGACGATGTTTTTGAGATCAACACGAAAGTGGGGATCAGCACACAAGTCCTCTTCGCCGAAGACGAATCAATCGTTAACGAAAAGGCTGTTTCTGGGTTCGTGGATGGCTGGTCCTTGGTGCCACAGGGAAACTCACTCTTTGTAAAGGCGATAGCGATGAAGGGTGTTGATGGCGAAGGCAATGACGTTGATGTTGAGCCTGTCCCCGGCACATGGAATACGAACATTCTGGTTACAACGAACAAGCGCGTCTACGTTCTTGATCTCAAGCTCCATGGCGGAAGTCAGAAGGTTGCGTATTTGGTGAAGTTTAAGTATCCGCAGGATGAATACCTACGCGAGCAGGCTGCAAAAGCAGAGCGTGAAAGGCAGGTGAGCATGGAGAAAACACCTGTCGTTAAGAACAAAAACTACACCATGCGAATTGGCCGCCGATCAAAAGCTATTGCACCGAGCAGCGTTTTCGATGACGGCACGTTTACTTATTTTACCTTTCCGGGCAACCGCGAAATTCCCGCGATATTCCATGTCAGCGGGAAAAAAGATGAGTCGATAGTGAATTCTCACATTGATCCGAAAATGCCGGGGACTGTGGTGGTCCATCGCATCGGCGAAAAATTTATCCTCCGTTATGGGAAATCCGCTATCAAGGTTTTCAACGAGTCATACGACGATGTTGGAGAGCTAATTACAAGTGGAACCACTGTCGACGGCGTTGAACGGCAACTGAAGGGGCAATGACCATGGCTGAAGCTAACGAAAACACAATCAGCGAACTGGACGGAGAGGAACGCGGTATCCCGAGTGTCGCTGCACGCAAGAAGGAAGGCGGCGGCGACATCGGCAAGAAGATCGTCGGCGCACTATTCCTTGTCCTGCCTCTGATCGCTCTCGGTGCTTGGGGGTACTTCAAGTACTTCGCATCAAGTAGTGATGCTGTTGAAAAGGAAGATGAGAAAGCGGCGGCCGTTGTTAAGCCGCCGACCATACCCGCAAAGACATTCGTACTTGAACCCGAGCCGGCGCCTGCGGCCCCGCCCGTAGCCGCGGTTGAAGAACAGCAAGAGGCTGCGCCACCACCCCGCAAGGGTGACACGGCCGCCTCTGGGGCCTCTGGAGGCGGTGCGCCCAGGATAAGCAAGTCTGGCCGGCAGATCGCTCTTGCCGGCGGTGGTGGCTCTGCCATTGGCGGAGCCGGGGGGCAGGGTAGGGCGGCACCGTTCCAAGAAGAGAATGATCGCCGGTTACGCGAAGCTGAATCCGCCTTATTTGCGGCCGGCGCGGGCGGCGGCGCAGAGAAGGGCGCTCTCGGAGGAATGCTGCAAAGCACAAGCACCCGTACCAACTACGCATCACATATGGGCGATAGAAACTACATCATTGCCAAAGGCACCATCTTGCAATGTGCTTTGCAGACCAAAATCGTTACCAGCGTTGCCGGCATGATCAAGTGCGTAATGCCAACGAACGTCTTTAGTGACAATGGAAAGGTCTTGTTAATGGAGCGGGGTTCAGAAATCACTGGAGAGTACCAGGCTGGGTTGAAGCAAGGCCAGTCCCGCATATTTGTTCTGTGGGACCGGATTAAGACACCTTCAGGTGTTCGAGTCGAATTGGCGTCACCAGGTACCGGGCCGCTCGGCGAAGCTGGTGTTGATGGACATATCAACACTCATTTTTGGAAGCGCTTTGGCGGTGCAATCATGCTGAGCCTGATAGACGATTTGGGCAACTCAGCCGCTAGAGAGAGTACCAGCGCCAATATCAATCTGGGCGGGACATCTGACGCCGCAAGTGATATGGCCGCCGAGGCTTTGAAAAGCTCAATTAACATTCCTCCAACTCTTTCGAAAAACCAGGGCGAAGCGGTGGCTATTTACCTCGCGCGCGATCTTGATTTTAGAGGTGTCTATGACCTTGCCCCGCAACGATAGGGCCGTCAGCGTGCGGCATCAACTGGAGCCTCTAAAGCGATGGCTCCAGGACTCAAAGGTCAGCGAAATTTGGATTAACAAACCAGGCCAAGTCATCATCGAAGCTAGCGGCCGGAGGGAAACGTTTGACGTACCTGAACTGACCTACGAAAGTCTTGAATCGATGTCCACCGCAATTGCACGCTTCGCAAGCGACACCGTCGGCGAGCTGAAGCCCATCCTCTCCGCGTTGCTGCCAGACGGGGAGAGAATACAAATAGTTATGCCTCCCGCGTGTAGCTTCGGCACGATCTCGATGACGATTCGCAGACCGTCATCGGTACGCTTCACATTGCAGGACTATTCAAAAAGCGGTTTCTTCGGAAAAATCATACCGGTCACCAACGAACTGTCTTCAATTGATCGTGAGCTTCTGAAGCTCAAGGATGCAAAGGAGTTTGAAGAGTTCTTGACTCGCGCCGTTCTGTACGGAAAAAACATCGTTGTTGCTGGTGGTACCGGATCGGGAAAGACTACCTTCATGAAGGCGCTCATCGATCTGATACCGGTGTACGAGCGCCTTATCACGATTGAAGACGTTCCGGAGTTATTTCTTCCGAACCACGATAATCACGTTCATTTGTTTTATCCATCTGAAGCCTCTGAAGAAGCAGGTTCTATCATCACGTCTGCGACGCTTCTGAAAAGCTGCCTGAGAATGAAACCGGATCGAATCCTACCTGCGGAGCTGAGAGGTGGTGAAACGTTTGACTACGTGAACGTTTGCTCATCCGGTCACGGTGGGTCGATCACCAGCTGTCACGCAGGGTCAGCAAACCAAACCTTCGAGAGACTTGCCTTAATGATTCTTCAGAATCGGCAAGGGCGAACGCTCCCATATGACGTTATTAAACGCCTTCTGCTGAGCGTTGTTGATGTTGTAGTCCACGTTCATAACGATCCTGCTGGTGTTGAAGGTCGGCATATCACTGAACTTTGGTTCGAGCCAACCCAAAAACAAATTTGACACACGCGGGGATGCCCCCGGAAAAATGGCTTCGCCATGAGGAATCCAGTAATGCAATCAGCTCCGCACGAATGTGAAAAGCCAATTTTTTTAACTCGCCTGAATGATAAGCATAGAGACTGTCTC
>JBQGED010000354.1:0-5625 GCA_052039425.1 Sphingobacterium griseoflavum
GGAATTTGGCATTACCCAGCAGCAAATCCTGGAGACATTGCGCGCTAACAACAGCAATAGCGGGGCCGGTTATGTGGAGCGTAATGGCCAGCAGCTATTGGTGCGCTCGCCGGGACAGTTGGCGGAAACCCGCGATATCGAACAGCTGGTGATTACGTTTTCCAACGGAGTTCCGATTCGGATTGCTGATGTTGCGGAAGTGGCCCTCGGCAAAGAATTGCGCACGGGGGCCGCAACCCGTGACGGTCGCGAAACCGTGTTAGGTACAGCGATGATGTTGATGGGAGAAAACTCCCGTACTGTCGCACGCAATCTCGCGCAAAAATTGGAGCAGGTAAAAGTGTCTTTACCACCGGGGATTACTGTGGAAGCGGTATATGACCGCACCACACTCATCGACAAAACCATCGCCACCGTGCAGAAGAATTTGCTGGAAGGCGCGCTGTTTGTAGTCGCCGTGTTGTTTTTATTGCTCGGTAATTTGCGCGCAGCACTGATCACCGCCGCAGTCATTCCTCTAGTAATGCTGGCCACCATCAGTGGAATGGTGCAGGCGAAAGTATCCGCCAACCTGATGAGTTTGGGAGCACTGGATTTTGGCCTTATTGTGGATGGTGCGGTGATTATCGTGGAAAACTGTATCCGCCGTTTGGCGGAAGCTCAGCAGCGAAGTGGAAGCATTTTGCCTCTGGCGGAGCGGCTGCCGCTGGTATTTCGCGCGACCAAAGAAGTCATCCGCCCGAGTCTATTTGGCGTGGCCATTATTACCCTCGTGTACATCCCCATTTTTGGTCTCACTGGCATTGAGGGCAAAATGTTTCACCCCATGGCGGTGACGGTGGTTATGGCCTTGCTTGCCGCCATGGTGTTGTCGCTAACACTTGTGCCCGCGGCCGTGGCGGTTTTTATGGGCGGAAAAATCGCGGAAAAAGAAAGCCCGCTAATCAATGCCGCAAAATCATGTTATCGACCCTTGTTGCAAGCGGCGCTGCGAGCGCGTTGGCTGGTGCTGTCCGGCGCGGTCCTGTTGGTGTTGGGATGCGCGTGGTTGTCGACGCGATTGGGCGCGGAATTTATTCCGCAGCTCGATGAAGGCGACATCGCCTTACACGCTCTGCGTATTCCGGGAACCAGCTTAGAGCAATCGGTCGCAATGCAGGAATTACTCGAAACCACTTTGCGCTCCTTCGCTGAAGTGGACCGGGTGTTTGCGAAAATCGGCACGCCGGAAGTGGCGACAGATCCCATGCCACCCAACGTGGCTGATAATTTCGTCATTCTGAAACCGCGGGTTCAGTGGCCGGACCCGCAGCGTTCAAAAGAAAATCTTGTTGCCGCGATGGAGCAGAAATTGCGCCAATTGCCCGGAAATAACTACGAATTCACGCAGCCCATTCAAATGCGTTTCAATGAATTAATTTCCGGCGTGCGTGCGGATTTAGGTCTCAAAATATTCTGCGATGATCTCGCTACGCTGATTGCTACCGGCAATGCCATTCAGGAAGTTGTGGAAAAAGTTGCGGGCGCGGCAGATGTGGGGGCTGAGCAGGTGAGTGGCTTACCGGTGCTTTCCGTTGTGCCTCGACGCCTGGAATTAGCCCGCTACGGACTGACCATTGAGGCTTTGCAACGCTTTGTCGCCACCAGTATTGGTGGGGAAGACGCCGGACTTATTTATCAAGGCGACCGACGTTTTAAATTAGTTGTGCGCTTGGCGGAAAACCGCCGTAATGATATCGACAAGCTGGTTTTTCTGCCGGTGCCGCTACCGAATGGCGATTATGTGCCATTGGGGGAGGTGGCATCACTGGAGCTTAACCCAGCGCCCGCGCAAATCGGCCGTGAAAATGGCAAGCGCCGTATTTTGGTGACCGCCAACGTGCGCGACCGCGATTTGGGCAGTTTTGTCGGCGAAGTCAAACGCGCGGTCGCAGAACAAGTGGATTTGCCGAGTGGTTATTGGTTGGATTACGGCGGCACCTTTCAGCAATTGGAATCGGCGGCGCAACGACTCGGCTTGATCGTGCCGGTGACGCTGCTGTTGATTATTGGGCTGCTCGTTCTCGCTTTTGGCTCCATAAAGGACGCACTGATTATTTTTACCGGCGTGCCGCTCGCATTGACTGGCGGTGTGTTGGCGCTATGGCTGCGCGATATGCCATTTTCCATATCGGCCGGCGTTGGTTTTATTGCGCTCTCGGGCGTGGCTGTGCTCAACGGATTGGTTATGGTGAGCTTTATTCGAGATCGATGGCGCGAACAGGGCAACTTGCAGCGCGCAGTCGTGGAGGGCGCCTTAATACGCCTGCGCCCTGTGTTGATGACGGCGCTGGTGGCGAGCCTCGGTTTTGTACCTATGGCATTCAACACGGGTACTGGCGCGGAAGTGCAGCGACCACTGGCCACGGTGGTTGTCGGCGGCATAGTGTCCTCCACGCTGCTCACCTTGTTTTTATTGCCGGTGCTCTATGAATGGCTCCATCGCGGCAAGCCGATACCGAGATAAACGCCCTCCAGCAAGCCAGGGATGGCGCCGCAATTGCCATAGGTCGGCGACAGACGTGCGGATATGGCGTCGGACAAGGGCTGATCTATACTCAGGTTATTACCGGTCCATGACCATCGCTGTCGCGACCTCACTGCTATTTTCTGCTCCGCAAAATCGACGGAAGGAAACGATTTTCACATTTTGCGGGTCCCGTAAAACACTAATAAACAGATAACTGACATTTATGAGGCTATTTATAGCTCTGAGATTACTCAGCGAACAGCACGCGAAACTAGGTGTGGAAGCCTGTTCGCAGGATGATCGCCCGAGAGGAAAATTAATTGACGCGAACGTTACACGCCATCACCCGGCGCTGAAAAATATCTCGTCTTTTTTGGCGTCCACAGGATTTTTACCCGAGACCCGTAAAGGTTTGGTGCTGCGTTCGGATGCCGGTAAAAAACAAATTGATCGCGAAGCGGATTTCCGCTTGTATTGGTGCGAAATCGAAACGGAATTGGACGAGGATTATTGGTATTCACAAAGAGAAGTGGAAGCCGTAATCGTCAAAGACGATTTCACCAAATTCGCTGCCTCCATCCGCCACAAAGCCGGCGCCGCTTACGTGGAAGCCTGCGAAAAATACGCCCAGTCACTACGCATTAATATCCCCGGTCAAGTTGGCTACGAACCACCGGGAAGCTCTCGTCATCGCGCGGCGTGATTTTTTTATTTCCACCGCTGTTTACGGGCGGTGGATTTATTTCCGAATTTTTCCGCAAGAGCGTCTATTTGTTGAAGCTACCCATCGCGATCCAAAAATTCGCTTCTTGGTTACATTCAAGATTTCTAATCAGGTTCTACCGAATGTCCTCGCCAGTGTTATAGGTGTCGACCTACTTGCAGTTCACGAAAATAATGTGAAGCGCAAAGCCGCCATAAATGCGATTGATTCAAGATAATGATTAAACTCTACAGCTCGTGGATAAGCGTTAGAAACGCATTACGCTTGGGTCCCACCATCACCTGATCCGCCCGAGCGCCGCTGTCTTGCATGCCGGTGTAGTAGATTTCATCGGTGGCATTGGCAATGCTGAGGCGCAGTGAGGTTTGGTCTGCGAATTGGTAAGCCGCGCCCAGGGCGACCACTGTGTAAGAGGGCAGAGAGATATTATTGCCGGAGTTGCCCCAGCGCTGTCCTATATGGGTGAAACCCAGATCAGTGGTGAGGTTGGCCAATTCAATTCCACCCCAGTTATAGCTGGCCATCACGGAGACCTGCTGCTTTGGGGTATTGGCAAACCGATTACCTTCAAATTCTTCTGCTTGGTGGACCAGGATGCGCGACTGTTGCAGCGCCAAGCCTGCGCGTACCAGCAGATAATGACCCAGCTGGGCGTTGAGTTCACTCTCGATACCGTAGATGCGCGATTCACCACCGTTGATGACGAATGATTCTTCCATGCCAGTGTTGGGATTCACGCCATTGGTGGGATCCTCCAGTGAAACACCAGCACGCTTGGTGCCGAACACGCTGTTGGTCCAGGAGAGTTTGTCATCCAGCAGCCGGCTTTTCACACCCAGTTCCACCGCACGGTCGTGGATCGGATCCACGGGACCGTAGCGTTTGACGCCGCTCTGTGGCACATAGCCGTCACTGAAGCCGGCAAAAAATGTGTGCTGTTCATTCAAATCGTAACTAGTGGCAAGGCGAAAGGAGGTTTTGCTGCTGCCGTAATTATCCACCCACGGGTAATTGTTGGCGGGATTGGTAAAGTCAGTATTAGCGGCATCGTAATCATAGGTGTAATCGTAGCGGCGCACGCCAAGGATGGTGCGCCATTGTTCACTCCAGTTGGCGAGCCACTTCACATGGATGCCTTGCTCTCGGACTTTGATCACGCTTTCCCACAGGGCGTAGTCCTCCCGCAACACTTGCGGCTGCTGATTATTCACCGGCGCGAGAATATCCAGAGTATTGGCGATGTCGCTGGATCGACTGTCAGCGATATTGGTGCTTTTGCTGCCGTCGACGCCAACACTCAAAACCTGTTCGACATCCGCTACGTTGAAGCTGTAGGCAAGGGTAGAGCGGAAGGCGTGAGCGGTGGTATCGCCGCGCCATTTATCCCAGAACAGATTGACCGTTCGTGCGCCGCTCCAGGTCAGTCCATCGGCGTTATAGAGGTCACCCCAATCCGGTTCGGTTTCGGCATTGCGAAATTCCGCCAATTTATAGTCGTAAGTGCCGCGCTCGATGGTCGTGGTCCAGGTCAGGGAAGAATGAAATTCATGGCGATGACTCAGATAGAGACGCCCGGTTTTATTTACCTGTTTTGAACTGGTCTGGTGAAAGCTCCATTCTCGTGGCGCGAAGCCGCCGGGCCAGGCACCTTCCAGATAAATAATGCCGCGATCTTGCGGTGCGTTCTGATAATTGCGCTCGAAACCCAGCGTCAACTTCCCCTCCGCGCTGTAGTCCCAATTTACGCTCGGTGCTACCAGATAGCGGTAAGTGTTATCCGGCCGCCCGGAACGCCACTCTTCGGGTTCCATATACGCCAACACCAGGCGCGCCTGCACATTTTCTTCTGAATTTATGCCACCGGTAATATCGGCACCCGCCTTGCGGTAACCATCCTGCCCGACACCAAGAGTTATGCGGCCCTGTTTTTCGCGCAGAGGTTGTTTGGTCACAAAATTCACCGCGCCACCGGGTTCCGCCACACCAAACTCGGCACCCGCAGGACCTTTGACGATTTCAATGCGTTCTATGTTGTCCGGCATGGCGCGCAGGCTTTGGCCGTAACCGGAATCCGCCTGACGCATGCCATCGCGATAGGGCATGGAGGACAAAAATCCACGGATGGCGATGGTGTCACCTGTCCAGCCGCCGTTATCCGTAAGGCTCACGCCAGGTACGTAGGAAAGCACCTCGTCCAGAGTTTTGGACGCAGTAGCTTCCCAGAAGGCTTCTTTTACGGTGTTAATGACTGCCGGCGTTTTTTTCTCTGCGAGCACAAAAACCAGGGAGCTGGTTTCGCCACCCCCAAAAGGAACCACCCCCCGATCATCGTTTTTTGCTTTTAACAGCACCGTTTTCAGTCGTGTTATATACCCCGATTCGGGCGCCTTCC
>JBQGED010000355.1:0-9875 GCA_052039425.1 Sphingobacterium griseoflavum
TTGAGGATAACAAGATGACAAACGAATCAAGACGCCACTTCCTGCAGCACACCGGTATAGGTTTGGGGGCTGCCGCACTGACCGGTTTTATTCCGGGCCTGGGCACAATTTCTGCTGCTACCGCTGCGGAATTAATTGATCCGCTCGCGCCCAAAGAGCCGCATTTTCCCGCAAAAATTAAATCGGTTGTCTGGCTCCACCAGAACGGCGCGCCCAGCACGCTTGATCTTTATGATTACAAACCTGACCTAATAAAACTGGCTGGCAAACCGGTGCCGGATTCATTTCTCACCGGTATCAAAACCAGTACCCAAGGCGGTGTGAACACTTTGTTCACCTCCAAACGCACTTGGAAACAATATGGTGAAAGCGGCGCATGGTTTTCTGATCTCGTGCCTAATCTTGCGCAACACGCGGACAAACTCACGTTTATCAAATCCAGTGTGACCATCGGTGCGACGCATGATATTTCGATTTTGAAATTGAATACCGGTGATTTGAACCCCGGCCGACCCTCTCTGGGTGCATGGATTTCCTACGCCCTCGGCAGCGCCAATCCGGATTTACCGCCCTACGTGGTGATGTACAACAGCCCGTCCGAACCGCGCGCAGGTTCCGCCAACTGGAATTCCGGATTCTTGCCTGCGGTTTATCAGGGCACCGCATTCCGTCCAGGTCCATCACCCATTTATTACCTGGAGCGCCCGGAATTGCGTACAGCGGATCAGCAGCGTAAATCTCTGGATTTATTGCGCCGTCTCAACCAGCTGGGTGGCGAGCGTTTCCCGTCGGATACGGAACTCAAAGCGCGCCTGCGTTCATACGATTTGGCGGATCGCATGCAAGTCACCGCACCCGAAGCGGTGGACCTGAGCAAAGAATCCGACGCGACCAAAGAACTCTACGGCATTAACGATCCCATCAGCGGCAGCTACGGTACAACGTTGTTGCGCGCACGTCGTTTGGTCGAACGCGGTGTGCGTTTTATTCAAGTGGTCAGCGGCGCACCGGAAGGCGAAACCGACATTATCAGCTGGGATGCTCATGACGAGCTGGAAAAAAACCACGGTCTCATGGCGAAAATGGTGGACAAGCCCATCGCCGGCCTGCTGCATGATTTGAAAACTCTGGGTCTGCTGGAAACCACCCTGGTGGTCTGGACTTCTGAGTTTGGCCGCACCTCTTGGGGTGAAAGCGGCACCGGTCGCGACCACAACCCATGGGGTTACACCCAGTGGCTTGCGGGTGGCGGCTTGAAGGCCGGATATACCTACGGTGGCACCGATGAAATCGGTTTGCAGGTTGCGGATAAAAACACCGCAGTGGACACCTACGATCTGCACGCAACAGTGCTGCATCTGCTTGGCCTCAACCACCTGAAAACCACCTTTATCAACAATGGCCGCTCGGAACGCCCGACCGTGGTTTACGGCAAGGTGGTCAAGGATATTCTGGCCTGATCCGAAATGCGCGGCGTTTTGATAGACGGGAATGGCCTGGCGCGGCCGGGTCCCGCCTGAGTCGCTGCGCTAACAGTCTCTCTCTTGGCGGTGCGGCACAACTGCGAATGTCCGCCACCGCACTTTTTTCTGGAAGAGGTTTATGTCGAAGTTATTCGCGCCGATGTTAACGGCACTCTTGATTACCTCCACAGCGCTTGCCGATGTGGATATGGATTTGATGCAGACGATTGAAGAGATCAACGACAGTTTGGCCTCCAATATTGCTTTAGAAAAAGCCGAACCTTCATTTAAAGACGCCAGTGAGTTGGCGGATTTATTCGTTGTAGTGGAAGAACATTACGTGAAGCAGCCGGACGCCGCGGATGCGGTGAATATTTCCCGCGAAAGCCGCGCCTTGACAGCGGCCATTCTCAGCGCCGTTGAAGCCCGCGATTTTGAGTCCGCCGCAAATTCGGCCACGGATTTATCCCGCGCTTGCCGCGCCTGCCATACCTTCTATCGCGAAGACTGACGCAGATACTTTTATGACGGTGGCGATTTTTTTACGTCGATATATGGGCCGTAAACCTGTTGGCTTGGTTTGGCGATTGAGTTGGTTCATCGCGTTTGCAGTATCGGGGTGCGGCGCTTTGGCGGCGTCCCACGCCGGTAATCCGGAGACCGGTGCAATCAAGGCAGACGATGAACGCTGCCGTGAATGTCATGGAGATCATGGAGAAGTGGAGGGTGATAACGAATCCATGAAAGTGCCGCGCCTCGCAGGGCAGCACCCCGACTATTTGCTCAAGCAACTGCGCGATTTCGCCAGTGGTGCGCGCAAACATGAATTTATGAACCGTGTGGCAGCGGACTTAAGTCCGCAGGACGCGGCGGATATTATTGCGTTTTATGTTCAACAGGGAGGGAAGGGTGCACGCGTATCCGCCCCGCAGCCGCACACAGACATACAGCGACTGTATCGCGACGGCGATCCAGCCCGGGTTGTGCCCGCCTGTTCCAGCTGTCACGGGCTGGACGGTAAAACCTCCATTGCGCAGCCGGAGATACCTGCGAGCTTGATTCCGGTTATCGCCGGGCAGGATCGCCATTATCTGGAAGAACAATTGCTTAACTGGCACAGCGGCGCGCGCAGTAACAGCCCGGCTGCGATTATGAATATTGCCGTTAAAAGCCTGACCGTCAGCGAATTACAGGCTTTGGCAGAGTACCTGGAGGCGCTTTGACGCCTGTTACAAACCTTTATCAAGCGGAGAACACTATGAAACGTTTTTGGTTGGCTGGCGTAATCAGCGCATTTTTAACACAGGGTGCGCAAGCGGCTCTGCAGGCAGGTGATAAAGCACCGGATTTCAAAATCCCGGCGTCCTTTGCTGGCAAGGAAGTGAATTTTTCTCTACAGGAAAATCTTAAAAAAGGCCCTGTGGTGGTGTATTTCTACCCGTCCGCCTATACCCGTGGCTGCAATATTCAAGCGCATGAATTTTCCGTCAACAGCGCAAAATTCGCCGCGGCGGGCGCCAGCATTGTCGGCGTTTCTCTCGATAGCGTTGAGCGCCTCAATGAATATTCCGCGGACCCGGAGTTCTGTGCGGGGAAATTTCCAGTGGCCTCTGACGCCGATGGCAAAGTCGCCAAAGCCTATGATCTGAGTGTGCGCGACGCAGAACCCGACAAAGTGGACACGCGCGGTGCAACCATTGATCACGGTTACGCCGAACGCACCACCTTTATCATCACTCCCGATGGCAAAATCGCCGCAAGCATTGGCGGTCTGACGCCGAAAGAGAATGTTTTGAAGGCGTTGGAAGTTGTGGAGCAATTGTCAAAATCGCCGAGTTGATCGGCGATGTTCTCCCTTACTTTTTTCATATGTTGATGGCGCGGAATTGAATCCCGAAGCTTGTCGCATGCTCAGGGAAATTAATTTTTGTTTTAGTCGTCATGCCTGGGCGGATCAATCCGCTCAATGTTCCCGAGCACCAACGCCCGTCCAGCAAATAATCCGCCTGCAGTTTCCAAAGCAAAACGCTCGGCGTCTCGACTGCGCACTTGTTCCACCAAATTATCTGCTTCGATTTCAGATGCGCCCATGGCGAGCACGGCTTGGCGGCCGAGGAGGAGGGCGGATTCGAAGGTTTCCCGCACGACAAAATCGGCGTCATGTTTAACCAGTTCCAATGCGTGTTCCCGGTCGAAAGCGCGTACCAATAATTTCACATGGGGGCAGTGGGCTCGGGCGCTTTCAACTATGCGCGTGGCCGCTTTTTTGTCATTCACACAAATAATAATAGCGCGGGCGTGTTGCGCGCCGGCGGCGTGGAGAATATCGCTGCGGGCACCATCGCCGTAGTAGACTTTGAACCCATAGGGCTCCACTGCGCGGATCACATCGGGGTCGTTATCGATGATGGATAATTTTGCACCCTGGGCGAGGGGCGCCTGACTGGCGATCTGTCCAACGCGGCCGAAGCCGATAATCAGCACATTGCCGCGTAGATCATGGGCGGCTTCAATGCCGTTCATGGATACAGAGGGAGCGCTAGCAAAACGTTTGTACAGCTGCACAGTAAGCGGCGTAATTGCCATGGAAAGCACCACTATGGCCGTCATATTGGCGTTGACCTCGGCGTTGATCACATTCAGTTTTAGCGCCTCGGTAAAAAGAACAAATGCAAACTCTCCTCCCTGCGCCATCAGCACTGCACGATCAATTGCGTCGGCGTGGGAGCTTTTCGCCAACCGCGCAACCACATAGATGCATAGGGCTTTAACAACCATCAATGCCATCACGCTGGAGGCGATCAACTTCCAATTTGTTGCCACCACATCCAGATTAAGCGCCATGCCAACGCCGAGAAAAAATAATCCCAACAGCAAGCCTCGGAATGGCTCTAAATCGGCTTCCAATTGATGGCGGAAGGTGGATTCTGACAACAAAACCCCGGCGACAAACGCACCCATCGCCATGGACAATCCGCCTAACTCCATCAGCAAAGCCGCACCCAATACCACCAACAATGCTGCAGCAGTCATCACTTCCCGGGCTTTGGCTTGCGCCAAAATTCGGAATAACGGGTTGAGCAGCCACAGGCCGATGGCGACCAGCGCGCCGAAAGACAAGGCGGAAATTCCGATCCGCTGCCAAAGTGGCGAAGCCGGTTCATGGGCGATTTCGACCGGCGCCAAAAAAGCCACGATTGCAAGCAAGGGCACAATCAGAAGATCTTCAAATAACAAAATGGAAACGATGCGCTGACCGCGGGGCTCGGCAATATCACCGCGCTCGGCCAGTACCTGCATCACAATTGCGGTGGAAGTAAGGACGAATCCCGCAGCACTGACAAAAGAAACCTGCCACGGAAAGCCGAACGCCATGCCGACCAAGGTGAGCAGAATCGCGCAGGCGATCACTTGAAAACTGCCCAGCCCAAAAATCTGCCCGCGCAGACTCCACAGATGCGAGGGCTTCATTTCCAGCCCTATCACAAACAAAAACATCACCACACCCAACTCCGCCACGTGAATAATGGTTTGCGCATCATTGATTAATTGCAACCCGAAGGGACCTATAGCGAGCCCCGCCGCCAGATAGCCCATCACGGACCCGAGGCCGATGCGTTTAAATAACGGCACGGCCACCACGGCGGCACCCAGTAAAGTGACTAAGCCTATCAATTGTCCTGCATTGCCCTCGGCGGCCATTGTGAATCCCCGGCGAAATGAAAATGAGCAGCAGTTTAACGAAGTGCGGTGGGCTGGGACTATCGACGAATGTGTAACACCGTCGCAGAACGCCTGTAACAAGATTGTCCTGAATCTGTTCACCCGCAATAATTCTCGGCGTTTTGTCGCGATGATCCATTGGCTCAAAGAATGTCTGTCTCCACTTCTGTGAAATATTTGCCGTTGATATTCAGCGGTTTATTGTTGTTTTTCGCGCTGTCGCTACCCAACTCACTGTTGCATCTGCACCTGCCGGCATTTTTCGTTATTCCGCTGGAATTGCCTGTGATGGGCGCGCTGTTGCTGATGCCGGGAAAAATCGGCCACTGGCTGCGCTGGCTGATGGCGATTCTGCTGGCGGCGCGGGTGGTCTTTGTTATTGCGGATACGGTGTCATTGCAGGTATATGCGCGGCCGTTTAATCCCGTGTTCGATCTGTATTTGTTGGCGGACGGGCTTTATCTACTGAAAACCACCGTGGGCACTCTGACTGCTTGGCTCGCGGCGGGCACGGCTTTGGTGCTGCTGGCACTGATCGTGGCCGGTGCATTTTCGCTGCTTGGGGTGATTCGCCGTCCTTTGCGTCCACGGCCTGCTGCGATTGCTCTGCTGATGCTGAGCGCAGTAGGTCTGGGTTTGCATATGGCGCAATCCCCGCACGCGAGTCTGCGGTTTTATCAACATCTCGCTCTGCAGGCGAACAACGTTCGCACCAGTCTGGTGGATTTGCGGGAATTCCGTGAATCGCTGGCACAGCAGGATGCGACCGATGCTGCGAATACAGATCTGCTGGAAAAATTGCGCGGCAAAGATGTGCTGATGGTGTTTATCGAATCCTACGGCCGCACCTTGCTCGATAAAGACGAATTTTCGACGCATTTCCAGCCATTCTTGCAGGCGGAGCAAAACAAGCTCGCACGCGTCGGCATCGAGGTACGCAGTGCGTATATGACATCGCCTACCGTGGGTGGTTTGAGCTGGCTCGCCCATGCCACGGCCATGTCCGGTTTATGGATCGACAGTCAGGTGCGTTACGACAGTCTAATTTTGAGCCAACACAAATCCCTGAATCAGATGTTCCGCGATGCCGGCTGGCGCACAGTGGCGGTGATGCCCGCCATCACCATGGCTTGGCCGGAGGCCGGCTATTACGGCTACGAGCATATTTATCACGCGCATAATTTCGGCTACGCCGGCAAACCGTTTAATTGGGTCACCATGCCGGACCAGTACACCTTAGCGGCCTTTCATCAGCGGGAATTGGCGCCGCAGGAGCGCGGCCCGGTAATGGCGGAAATTGCGCTGATCTCATCTCACGCACCCTGGACGCCAGTGCCGACGTTGGTGGACTGGAATGCGATCGCCGATGGGCGGATTTTCGATGAGCAAGCCGATAGCGGCGATGCACCTGAAGTGGTGTGGCGAGATCCTGAGCGTATCCGTCTACAGTTCCGGCTGGCGGTGGAATATTCGATCCGCACACTGGTGGATTATCTGGTCACTCACGCGGACGACAACCTAGTGGTGCTGGCCTTTGGCGATCACCAGCCTGCCCCGCTGGTGACCGGGGAAACCGATAACCGCGATGTGCCGGTGCATTTATTTACCCGTGATCCCGCCGTTCTCGACGCTGTCGCGGATTGGCGCTGGACGGCGGGTTTGCAGCCGGACTCCACCACCTCGGTATGGAAAATGAGCGAGCTGCGCGATCGGCTGGTGACGACTATGTCCGGCCCAACACTGCCTGCATTAGTCGGGCGGCAGGGCGAGGAGATCCTGGTGACCGACGACGCAGGTGCCGATGGCGATACTGCGCAAACGGAAGTCGAGCCAGTCCTGCAAGAGCTCTAATTCGATCTGGGAATTCACCGCGCCAGCGATGCCCGGAATTAGGCTTTCCAGCATTGGACGCTGTTGAGCGTCGAGCTGCCATGGACTGGCAGCGATATGCACCACAAAACCCGCCTGTTGCAGACGCTGCATCAGATAATCCGTCGCGCCGGGACCAAGCGCCGGGCCCATACCTTTATCGCGCAGCTGGTCGCGATTAAACGCTGCGAGAACATCATCATCCAGCGGATGTGCAGGCGACCACTGCGTAACACCGTCGTAATTCATCGCCGCGTACAAGCCGATACGCCGCTCAACCAATTGCGCAATCAAGGAGTCGCAAAAAGCGGCGGAAGCTAGATCGAAAAGCGCGGATGCGGTTACCAGATTCACATTCGCGAGCGGTAGCTGTTCCACCTTGGTGAGATCCTGCTGATAAATGGCGAGCTGGTGTGTATTGCCGTGGCGCGCGACGGCTTCATTCAGCAGGCAACTGTCCAGATCAACCAAGCGCCACGCCGCCTGCACATAAGATAAAGCGCGCAAAGTGGAGCCGGTACCTGCGCCTAAATCCAACAGGATTGGGGACGGATCGCGCTGCAACCAGGATTGCATTTGCTGCAGCAAATCCGGACTGCGTGCGGCCTTATCAGCAGGCTCGCGTAAATCCAACCACTCTATTGAAAACCCACTCATAACAATCTCCCGCTTTGCACATTGCGCACTAATTCCGCCACCACTTCGGTGCTGCTTTCCCAGGTCGGCAAAGTCTGCGCAGCGCGCAGCGCACCTTGTTGAAGTTGCTGCAAAAAAGCTGCATCTGTAAGCAGTCGGGAGAGGGCAGTGGCTAGGGCGTCCGGTTGATCCGGCGGTACCAGAATACCGGCATCTGGCGGCACCAAATCCGCCACCGCACCTGCGTGTGCAGCGATGACTGGAAGCCCAAAAGCGAGCGCTTCGGCGAATGCCATGCCGTAGCCCTCAAACCGCGAGGGCAGCACAAACACGTCCGCATTGGTGAGTTCCTGCGTGGGGTCTTTTACGCTGCCGACAAATTCGATGCGCTCACCGAGATCCAAGCGCACCACTTTGTTTTTCAGCCAATTCGCCCATTCAGGATCAAACTCCGCTCCACCGACAAAACGCGCCTGCCAATTCAAATGGCGAATCTGGGCGAGGGCGGCGATCAAAGTATCGTGACCTTTGCGGCGGGTGAGGGTAGCCAAGGTGAGCAGAACTGGTGTTCGTTCGACCGGTGCGCTGCGCAGAATAGGCTGCTGCGGACGGCGGGTTCCAGGCGGGGCGAGGGTGATTTTTTCTGCAGGAATATCAAATTCTTCAACCAACAAACGTCCGGTGGCGGCGCTGGTGACAATTACTGCGCTCGCCGCCTTTAGTGCACGGGTTTCAGATTCCTTCAGCCGTATCGCCTCCGCAAGCGCCACGCCGGTTTCCAGTGCGAGGGGATGGTGGCATAGGCCAAGCCAATTCAAACGCTGGCTTTCGGCAATTGCGATGGCATCCATCACCCCAAACGCCAAACAATCAACAATTACGCTGGCGCCATCGGGCAGCCTGGCAAAAATTTCTTCTGTGTCTTTAAGAGCTTGCGCAGACGCGCGCGGAAATTCATCAGACAAACGGATGGTTATAACCGTCATACCCGAACGCCGCAGTCCGGCGATAATCTCCCGGTCGTATCCGTAACCGCCGGTAAGGGTGTTCAAATCGCCAGGAACGGCGAAATAAATGGTGTTGAGATTGCTCATATATGAGTCTGCTCAGGTGCGGGCATATCCGCAGAAATGCTCAGCGATTTTGTGTTAAGGTGCGGCGATCTTGAATTTCGCATCGGCGTTTTTCAAGGCCGCAATTTTATTGCTGTGATTTTTTTGCATTTGTTTGCAGCACAGTATTTTTATTGGCCGTCCACAATGTGTTTTGTGATATGACCATTCACCACACCATCTCGGATTGGTTTACCGGCACCCACAGTACCTGCACTCCCGCCGACCGCCCCTTCGTTACGCTCAGTTACGCGCAAAGTCTCGACGGCAGCATCGCGCTGCATGAGGGTGAACCCTTGATTTTGAGTGGGCAAGAGGCGCTGCGCTTAACCCATCAATTGCGCAGTTTGCACGACGGCATTTTGGTGGGTATAGGTACTGTGTTAAGTGACGACCCGCAGCTAACGGTGCGTCACTGGCCCGGCAATAACCCGCAGCCCATAGTGCTCGACAGCCAGTGCCGCATTCCCGTCGGCGCACGCCTGTGCCGCAGTCTGGAAAAATCCTGTTGGGTTCTCACCACCCGCACCTCCGGTTGGGAACAGTTGGAAGGCGTGGAAATTTGCCCAATGCAGGCGGACACCCAAGGGCGGGTCTGCCTGAAAAGCGCTTTGAAATTCCTGTACGACAAAGGCATTCGCCATTTGATGGTGGAAGGTGGCGCCCAGGTGATTACCGCGTTTATCAAAGCGCAATTGGTGGATGCACTGGTACTGACGGTGACGCCCAACTTGGTAGGCGGCTATCGCGGTTTGCATGATCTGCAATTGGCCTCCCGCGCAGATCTGCTCAAAATTGAGCCATTACACAGCGAACGCCTGGAGCAGGATTTAATTCTTTGGGGTCGCGTCGCCTATAGGTACGCGTCGTGAGCAATACACATTTCATTGAAGAACTTTGGTTTACCGCGCCGGGTGATATTGCCATCCGACAGGCTGAAATAGCGCATCCCGCTGCGGGGCAAGTATTGGTGGAAACCCATTGTTCCGCCGTAAGCGCAGGCACGGAATTATTGCTCTATCGCGGTCAGATTCCGCAGGAGATGGTGCTGGATGCGAGCATTGCAAGCTTG
>JBQGED010000356.1:0-3777 GCA_052039425.1 Sphingobacterium griseoflavum
GAGTGGCGGTGGGGCGGGCTTCCAGTCGACGGATACCGATTTCCACACCGCAGGCTTCACAAAAACCGTAATTATCGGCTTCGATGAGCTCGAGGGTTTTGTCAATTTTTTTGATCAGCTTGCGCTCACGATCGCGGGTGCGCAACTCCAGGCTGAATTCTTCTTCCTGGCTTGCACGGTCAGCGGGATCAGGGAAGTTCGCCGCTTCATCTTTTAGGTGGCTCATGGTGCGATCAACTTCTTCCATGAGCTCTCTTTTCCACGCCAGCAGAAGCTTTTTGAAGTGCTCCCGCTGCTTTTCGTTCATGTACTCCTCACCCTTAACCAGCGTGTAGGGTTCGATACCGTGGAGAGAAAAATTAGTTGTATCGGGCTTCGTTGTTTGGGGCATTGTTGTTGAGCCTCTCTATATTGCCTTTGTACGCATCGCCACCCTTAAACCCAGGCGCAAGTCGCGAAACCTGTCGCGTCACTGCGCCCGAAGAGTGACATAGATGCAGAACGTGTCACTTCGGTATCGGAGACCGGTCTTTAATCCCCGTGGCCGGCCGGCCAGACCGGGAAAGCTATCAGATTCATCTGCGGTGCGCCAGTTTTTTGTAAATGGGTGGGAAATAGCCAAAATTTCGCCAATTTCTCACTTATACTGCGCCGCCGTAAATTGTTGTGGAGTGATTCTGTGTTGTTTCCTGAGCCGCTGCAGCAGGGTGTCCTAATGCAGCGCTACAAACGTTTCCTGGCCGATATCCGCCTTGAAAACGGCGAAATTTTGACAGTTCATTGCCCTAATACCGGGAGCATGAAAAATTGTCTGCAACCGGGCGCACCGGCGTGGTTTTCCCTCTCACCTGGTTTAAAGCGTAAATATCCGGCGACCTGGGAAATCGCCACCACCCCTCACGGTCACCTCGCAGGCATCAACACCGGTCGTGCCAACCGTTTGGTGCGAGAAGCGCTCGCAACGGGGTTGGTGCCGACTTTACGAGGTTATGACAGTCTTCGCCACGAGGTGCTCTACGGTAGCGAAGGCAGTCGCATTGATTTTCTGCTGGAGATCAAAAACCAACCAGTTTATGTCGAGGTCAAGAATGTCACCCTGGCGGAAGCCGATGATGGCAATGGATTTTTCCCGGATGCAGTGAGTACGCGCGGCGCACGGCATTTGCGCGAACTTTCAGCCATGGTGAGGGCAGGGCATCGAGCTGTACTTGTGTATTGCGTGCAACACACGGGAATTGCCCGGGTCGCGGTGGCGTCCCATATAGACGCCGTCTACGCCAACGCTTTTTATGAGGCTGTCGATGCCGGCGTGGAAGTGATAGCGCTGGGCGCGAACATTTCCCCGACGGAAATTGTGCTGGACCGCGTGTTACCCGTAGTCCTCAGTTGATTGTTATCGGCTTTTAGCTGCGCAGCATGATCAGGCCATTCACTTGTTCGAATGGCACAGGAATCAGAAATTGGCCGACGCACGGGCCGGAAATGCATTCGCCGGTTTCCGGAAGAAACAGAGCCCCATGGGTAGCACAGCGTAGGAATTCACCTTCGGGATCCATAAATTGATCCCGTTGCCAATCGAGCGGGACGCCGAGGTGGGGGCATTGATTGCGGTAGACAAAGAAGTCTCCTGATTGGCGTACGACTATATATCGCCTCTCCCCTAGATCTACGCCGCGAGCCTCACCCGCCGGTATTTCATCCAAGGCACAAAGGGTTGTGGCCATCAGGCCGGAGCGCGTGCGCGCTCACCGCGCTCCAAATGCTCAGCTTCTTTGACTAATCGGGTTTTGAGGTCGGGGGGCAGATCGTTCCAGTGCACATCCATCAATGCTCCTTGGAGAGCGTACAGCATGACCTTAGAGACGTGAATGCCACGGGCTTTGATGCGGCAGTAGGCTTGAACCGGGCCCATCTCCGCCAAATCTTCATAGGTATTGATGCCAATAGCTTGCAGAATATTGACCGAGGCCATGCCCAGATTTTTGAGTTCAAGAAGTTCACTATGGGCCAGATTTACGTTATTCATGGGTCATCCTTTATTATTATCGTGTTGCGGCGGGTGCCGTGGTTTCTTAGCGTGTTACTCGAACTACAGTTCCAGACGCAAAACGCGCTGGACCTACCTATAACTGTAGTGCAAATTTTGGCGGGAGCCAGGTCTCGCGCAAACAACCTCGACGGGTCGCTTGCTCATACCTGCTCATGTCATAAGAGTCCCGGAATTTACTACATTTTTCCTATATGTCACATGCGGAATTCTAAAAAACTTTGAAACTGTTCATGCGTCTTGACAATGTCCCGCAGGGATTGGCTGATTTTCACGGTGTTCCTGTGCAGCGCCAATTGCTCGATCCTTTGGCTGATCTGGCCGCCAGAGCGGCGCGGCATGGATTTGATTTCACTGTTGTCAGCGGCTTTCGCTCTATCGAACGTCAATGTGTTATTTGGAATGCCAAGGCGGCGGGACTGCGGCCAGTCCTGGGCGATGATGGGCAACCACTGGATGTGGCCAGCTTGGACACCGAGGCATTGATGTTTGCGATATTGCGGTGGTCAGCGCTGCCCGGAACCTCGCGGCATCATTGGGGTACCGATGTCGACGTGTACGACCGCGCGGCCCTGCCAATCGGCCAGTCGCTCCAATTAACACTGGCCGAATGCCAAGGTCCTTTTGCGGCTTTCCATCAATGGCTTGATGGCGAACTTGCTCACGCCGATGCATTATTCTTTCGCCCTTATGTGGAGCCTTTTGGTGGGGTAGCGCCGGAGCCATGGCATCTTAGCTATGCACCTCTAGCGCGGGAGTTTCAGCAAGAGATAGATAAGGAGACGCTGTTCGAATTGGTGGCATCCTTGGATATTGCACTTAAGGAAGAAATAATCCGGAATTTTGATGAAATTTTTGCGCGATTCATTACGGTGCCTCCCTCGCTTTATCCTTCCAGTTGGTCGTTTTAAATGCTGATTATTTTTGATTGTGACGACGTCCTGGTGGACAGTGAATCCCTGGCGGCACGGGTTTTTTCCGAGCATTTGGCGGGTTTTGATATTTCGCTGTCCGCGCAAGAGTGCGAGCGAAAATTTCGCGGCCAAACCATGGATTACTGTCTGAAACTATTGCAGCAGGAATATCCCGGCGCGCTGCCGCACGATTTTTTGCACAGTTTAGCGTTGGCCACTACTGAAGCATTTGGGCAGGATCTGCGACCGGTGGCGGGTATTGAACCCGTTTTGCAATGGTTGGTGGCGCGGGGCACGCCATTTTGCGTCGCCAGCAACGGGGCGTTGGACAAAATTCGGCATTCGCTGGAAGTAACCGGCCTCTCCTCTTATTTTGGTAACCATCATTTTTCGGTCGAGCAAGTGAAGCAGGGCAAGCCCGCTCCGGATCTGTTTTTAATGGCAGCCGAACATATGGACTTTGCGCCTGGGGAAACATTAGTGGTGGAAGATTCGATTGCAGGCGTGACCGCCGCAATCAGAGCAGGGATGAGTGTTGTACGCTACGGCGAGCCTTTGGTGATGGAGGGGCGAGAAATTGATGCCTTCTCCGATATGTCAGCCTTGCCAGAAATCATCTTGCGATTTGAGCTTAACCTACGTGATGAGTGACATCTTGCTCTTCTTCTAGGTCGCCATTTTCGCGCAGCCACGCCAAAACCGCTTCCCGGCTTTCCAACATAGACTGATAGGTTTTCAGCACGGTGGAATTGGGTGTTTGAAGTTTTTTGATCCGCTCGATGCGATCCTGCAGAAAATGGATATCCTCAATTACCT
>JBQGED010000357.1:0-4713 GCA_052039425.1 Sphingobacterium griseoflavum
TACACCCCCTCCTTAGCGGTTTCCAATACGGCGGAAGAAACGTCAGTCGCCAAAATATCGGCGTCGTTGCACCGTGTCGATAGCAGGCCGCGCATGCCCTCCTCCACGATCATGCTGATGGAATAAGGCTCCTGCCCGCTGGAACAGGCAGCGGACCAAATGCGGGTTTTTTCACCTGGCCTTTGCTGTTTCGCTAAGGCCGGCAAAAGCGATTTACCGAGATAGTCGAAGGGATAATTATCGCGAAACCAGAAGGTTTCATTAGTCGTCATGGCATCAATGACTTTTTGACGCAGGCTTTTTTGGCTGTCCTGCTGAATAGCCCGCGTGAGTTCGCCGAGGGATTTCAGGCCGTGCTCCAGCAAAATCCTGCGCACGCGGGTAGATACCAGGTACTGCTTATTCGCGCCCAGGTCTATACCGCAGGCAGTACGTAAAAAAACCGTAAATGCCTGGTATTCATTTGCGTCAAGCGGGGAGATGTCCCCCCCATTGAATTGGTTCATTCCCAGCGCTTCCGGATGTGCGACAATTTTTGGAAAACCGTTCCCCACCCAGTGGTCCATCGATTTTCGCGTTAAGGATGGCTGTCTTGTCCAATCATTTTCAGTATTCGGTCACTGACCCGTTTCGCTAATTCGTCCGGATGAAATTTAGCGAGAAAATCATTGGCGCCGACTTTCTTAACCATGGCTTCGTTGAAAATGCCGCTTAACGAGGTATGCAGAATAATATGCATATCATTAAGTTTAGGATTGGCGCGGATCTCAGCAGTAAAGGTGTAGCCATCCATCTCGGGCATTTCGATATCCGAGATAACGAGCAGCAGCTCTTTATAGGGATCCTTGCCTTCTTCCAGCATAGTCAGTAGGTGATCCAGCGCTTCTTTACCATTTTTCATCACCGTGGTGCGCACGCCCATGGACTCAATCACTTTCTGAATCTGTTTGCGCGCTATGGCCGAATCGTCAACGATCAACACATGCTTATTGACCGCCTCCGCTTTGCTGACACCCTTGATGACTTCTTCGCTGACCTCTTCCGACAGCGGCGAAACCTCCGCAAGAATTTTTTCCACGTCAATAATTTCCACCAAGCGGCCGTCCACTTCAGTGACCGCCGTCAGATAACTTTCTTTGCCGGATCCTTTCGGTGGCGGGTGAATGGAACCCCAATTCATATTGACGATACGTTCGACAGAACTGACCAAAAAACCTTGAGTAGAACGGTTATATTCCGTAATGATGACAAAACAGTTTTCGATATTCTCCAAACGGCTTGCGCCCATCGCCTGGCGCATATCCATAATCGGAATCGTGCCGCCGCGGATATGCGCTACACCGCGCACTACGGGCTTGCGTTTAGGGATTTCATTTAAATGGGGGCATTGCAGTACTTCTTTGACCTTGAACACGTTAATTCCGTAAAGCTGACGCCCGCCAAGACTGAATAACAATAATTCCAGGCGATTCTGCCCTACCAATTGTGTCCGCTGATTAACGCTGTCGAGAACACTTGCCATACCACTGCCTCAAAAAATAAATGCCTGAGATCCTGGCGAATAAAAAAGTTGATGGGCACGCGCTTTGCAGAAAGGGATTCACTAGCCAATAATTCGTGCCGGACGACATTTTTTTGACACCATGACTCATAGGCGCCGTCATTCACTAAAGCATAGGACATTCACAATGGGCCACCGCGTTTTTTTCGCTGGCATGCTGTTGTTGATTGCCGGTCTCGCTCGTACCGAAAGTATCGAAAGCCCAGACGGCCTGCGCGGTCAGGTCGAGACATTTCTGCAAACCGCTCTGCGCAATGAATATGTCGGCATACAGCCCGAAGATCTTGAGATTGCCGTGGCGAATCTCGACTCGCGTTTGCGCTTGCCACAATGCCAGGCACCCCTGCGGCAGGAAATTGCCTCTGCCCGGCCCTACGGCAGCACTCTGCCGGTGACGGTCAATTGCAACGCGCCGGAACCCTGGTCAATTTATGTACCGGCCCGTGTGCAAACCTATGCGGAAGTGGCGGTGGTGGTACGCGCCCTGCCCCGTGGCGCGGTGCTGAATGCGGATGATGTGATGCTGAAGCGAATGAACACCAGCCAGGGGGGCTCCGGTCTTATCCAGGAATTGCCACAAGTAATCGGTAAGGAATTGAAACGGCGGCTCGACGTGGGCGAGCCGGTACGCATGTCACAACTCAAAGCGCCGCAGGTTATTCGCAAGGGTGACCGGGTCATTCTAGAGGCCGGCACTGCCAGCATTTCCGTTGTCACTGCCGGCACCGCCTTGGCCAACGGCCAGGTGGGCGACCAGATTCAGGTCCGCAATGAGCAGTCCAAACGCGTGGTGGACGCCGAAGTTATTGGCCCGGGGAAAGCCCGAGTCGCGCTGTGAGGGAAGAAAAGTTGAGTTCAGTCACATTTTTTCATCGAAACGGTCAATTTCCCTGGTTAGCAGCAGAAAAAAGGCTAAAGCGCCTTAAAGTTTCCGCCATACATGCCGATAAGCCGGTTGAGAAACGCAGTTTTGTCGAACCTCTGTCAACGGTTACGCATTTATGGTTATAGATCCCAGCAACCCAAGCCTGAACCGGGCGGCCAATACGGCATCCGGTGGCGTCAAGGCAAAGTCCGCTCCTCCGGTCGACACCGGCGCGGGTCCCCGTGCATCATCAAAACCCTCATCTGACGACAACGTCTCCCTGAGCAGTAAGGCCCAGACAATGGGTCGCCTCGAGCAGGCAGTCAGACAGAGTGGTGATGTAGATGAAGCCAAGGTGGCCGCAGTGCGTCAAGCGATTGCCGAGGGCCGCTACAGCATCGACAGTAACGCAATTGCGGAACGCATGCTGGCGCAGGACGGGTTGCTATAACGACCACGATCCAGGCTTCGTATAGGGGGCCAAATGACCCAAACTGCACTCTCTCAAGAAACCCTTCTCCAACATATTGGGCAGGACGTCAGCGCCTGCCGCAATCTGCTCCAGCTGCTTGAACAGGAACGCGGCGCTCTCAAAGCCCGCGATTTGACCGCGCTGGAAGACATCATTCAAAACAAATCCGCCAATTTGCTGCACCTGGAGCAAAGCGCCAAGCAGCGCAGCGTCTGGGCCGCCAGTCTAAAGCAGCCGAAAGATTCGGTAGAGGATACCTGGCTTGCATTACTGCGCACTTGCAAGCCGCAGGTTGAGCAAACCTGGAGTGAATTAAAGGAATTGCTGCGCGAGTGCCAGGAACAGAATGAAATCAACGGCAAGCTGCTGGCGCGCAATCAGCAGGTGTTCTCCCGCCTGCTCTCCATAGTGCGCGGTCAAGATGAGAGCGGGCCGCTCTACACTGCCAAAGGCGGCCGCGGCGCCGACTCCAGTGTGCAGAAACTCGGCGAAGCCTGAGCACTTAAGGCAGCTCAGGTGTCCGCTTTCTTAGCCCCGAACCAGGGGCTTTAGATTTATCTGCTCCCTCCACTGGTGTAACTGCTTCAACGTCATACTGCGCAGAAAAACCGGCGCCCAGCCACTGCTTCCAACTTAACTGCTGCCAGTGCTGGGCTTCACTCACGATAGGCTGACGCATGCGGCAAGGCGGCTCGAAACTTTGCAGCCGCCGGCACAATTCGACATATCCCTCCACTCCATCCTTATTCAACGCTTTCCAAATATCGCGCCGCACGAACAACCCCTGCTCCGTTATCGCTACGCCGGAAAATCCCGAACGCAGCGAGATAAGGCGCGCCAGCCAGCGCAATGACCAGGAAGAGCGACGAAACCGCAACGCAAAAAAACCCCAGACATGACCTTGGCGACGAATCATCCGCCATACATCCGCAAATTCCGTCGGTAAGGACGTATTGGCATCCAGAAACAACAGATAGTCGCCTGAAGCTCCAACCGCGGCTTTTTTTAACAGGCCGTAGCGCGGTCCGTTTCCGCGTAAAACACTCACGCCATATGCGCGACAGATTTTGCTGATATTGGTCCCAGTGGTGGCGTCAACGACAATAATTTCACTGCCATTTAAAGCCGCAACGGATTGCAAAACGCAATTGAGAAAGGCTTTGAAGTCGGCGGGCACAGCGTCGACCGGAATGACAACACTGAGAGACGGCATAGGAAAAACACCCGTTAATTTACGGTTTTGACGCGCAAAACGAAGTTGCTACAATGCGCGGCCCCGTTCCCGTAGTTTAATGGACAGAACGAGCCCCTCCTAAGGGCTAGGTACAGGTTCGATTCCTGTCGGGAACGCCATACGGTTTAATGCAATGAATCTCATAATTCTCGAGGATCGGGACTTTATCGATCCTACTCAAGTCCGGCTTACCGGCCGGCGCCACCTTCACCTCACCACCGTAATCAAGGTTCAGCCTGGCGATACCTTGAGCGTGGGGAAGCTCAACGGTTTGCAGGGCGAAGCGCAAGTGGCCACCGTTACGTCCGACACCATTATTTTGAAAGTCGGCATTTTGGATCAGCTCTCGCCTCCGACGCTGCCGGTTACGCTGATCCTCGGCCTACCCCGACCGAAAATGTTGCAGCGTACGTTGCAGACCATCGCCACCATGGGCGTCGAAAAGCTCTGTCTTATCCAGACGTCTCGCGTGGAAAAAAGCTTTTGGCAGACACCACTGCTCAAACCGGAAATCGTGCATGAACAATTATTGCTCGGTCTTGAGCAAGGCAAAGCCACGCAATTACCGGTAGTGGAATATC
>JBQGED010000358.1:0-9303 GCA_052039425.1 Sphingobacterium griseoflavum
AATACCATCAAATGCGACTGCTGTGCCGCCCCAGGTGTCCGCACATACGCGGGTCAGAGCCGCTGTCAAAGTCGTTTTGCCGTGGTCAACGTGTCCAATGGTACCCACGTTCACGTGCGGTTTCGTACGTTCAAATTTTTCCTTTGCCATCGCTAGCGCCTCTTAACTTAGACTCAACAACATTTAGTTGACGACACCGGTGAAGCACCAGCGCCTACTGTAAAATCGGGAAACCCCGGAATGTGGAGCTCATAACCGGATTTGAACCGGTGACCTCTTCCTTACCAAGGAAGTGCTCTACCAGCTGAGCTATATGAGCTTTTCCTTTACTCGTTGACCAGCCAGGTGACACGGCTGTCAAAATAGGCTGGAGCGGGCAGCGGGAATCGAACCCGCATCATCAGCTTGGAAGGCTGAGGTTCTACCACTGAACTATGCCCGCTTTTTCCAAAAGCAACCCTGGCAGATCAATCTCTGAAGGCTGCGCCTTGATCTATCCAGGCTTATATATGGTGCAGGGGGGTGGATTCGAACCACCGAAGCTCGCGCGTCAGATTTACAGTCTGATCCCTTTGGCCACTCGGGAACCCCTGCGAGTTCTTATCATCTTTGCTTGATCGTTTGAGCTGGAGCTGGCGAGAGGAATCGAACCCCCGACCGGCTGATTACAAGTCAGCTGCTCTACCTACTGAGCTACGCCAGCGATTTTTCAAGCATTCCAAAGCAATTGCCAATCGCCCAGCAGGCGGAGCCATCGTTTGTGGAGGCGGGATTCTAGTGAAAGTTTTTGGCGGAAGCAACAGCTGAACATAAATTTTGTCTGCGCTGAAGAGAAATGTTTTCCTGCGCCAGGGAACGCCACACGGATTCGTCCAACTTATATTCTTCCGCTTCACCCAACATTATCCAAAGCTCGCGATAGGAGCGCTCTATGCTGTGCAGCTTCGGCGACAATCCCAAACGCACCAACTCAGCAAGACGGGTTTCTGCGAGATCGCGACGAGTGAACACACCAAGTGAAATGCCGTTTTCCAATTCACCTTTTGGAATGATGTAGCTATCCACTCCGCGAGAGTGAAGTTCGGCTAAGCGGCGGCGCGCTGCATCCCGATTCGGCAAGGGCGGCAAATAAACCCAATAACCTTCCCCGGCTGACAGATCAACCGCGTGCTCAAATGAAGCCACATCGAGCGCTGCTAAACGGGCCATAAATTGGCGCACCTCATCTTGCGACGCAAATGCACCCACCATCAGACATACAGAAGGCGGACGATCCACTGGCTGCTCGGGACGTTCGTGCACCAGTGCAGGATCGAGCTCATTCAACAACAACAGAGATTTGCCCGCAGAAATCGGTGGCTGCTCGACAATATTCATTGGCAAGGGGCGCGATGGAGCTGACAGCATGCGCCAGAGCGGAAACGCCACATTTGCAGCTACTAGCACAACTAATATCCAGCGCATTTTGACTCGAATTACCAAAAAAGCATTATCGTTATTGTTATGGCAGCGCGATTGAGAGGCCTTCGAGCACCAGGTCCCGCGCAAGTTCATAGCAGCCAGATGAAGCCGCAGATCCAAACCGCGCTGCTGACATAAGAGAAAGCAGCAATTCAGCATCACCTCCTGCAAAAATCCATACGGGAGATGTTAGCTGAGCAGATGCAACCGAATTGAGTTCGCACAAAAAACCTCGGAAGAGCAAGGATGTGCCCGCTTCAATACATTCCAGTGTAGTTGCGCCCGGTTGGCTCCGCCGCAAATCGGAAACCGTATCGGCAACACTGAGAGCGTGAGCAGCTTCGCCAAGGGAGCGCAATGACGTTTTCCAGCCAGCGGCAATAAATCCACCCAAGTGGCGACCGTCGGCCCGCAATAAATCCGCAACCAGCGCAGTTCCACCCTGCACCACGACACAATCCGCCGCTGGAAATCTGGCTTTCGCTGCCAGCAGTGCCAGCCAGCGATCAACGCCGAAAGTTGCAATATCCGCGTAAGCCAAATTCACACCGGCATAAGGATTTTTCACCGAGGCAATTTCAACAACAACATTTTCCAACGCAGCCAAACGACTGGAAAATTCGCGTGTTCGCTCTGCGCCAACCACCGAGCTGATTCGAACGCGCGATTGGGGTGGCAAATTTTTCCATCCTTCAGGTAATGGGTCGCTTAAATCAAACAAACCAAAGGAATCAGGCACACCGGCGTAGCGCCATTTGATGCGCGAATTGCCTATATCCACATCAATAATCACACACCACTCCGCACCGAAATTTCACCGCCGGAAAACGTCATTTCGCCATTGACGGTCAACACGCGCAATCCCCCCTGATAATCCACACCGAGCAGGATTCCATCACAACCGCCGGTTGGCAAAAGTATCGTGATGGGGCTGTGCAAGAATGCGCAGCGGCTTTCCCATCGCTCCCGATAGGCAGAAAATCCCACCTCCGAAAAATTCTTTAGTGCAGGAAGAAGCACTGACAATATGGCACCACACAATTGATTGCGGCTGCCGGAAAAGCCCTGCTGTTTAAGATCAGTCCAGGGTTGGCTTATCCGCTGATCACCATCTGCAAGCGCAGTCGACATAAATACGTTGAGCCCCACGCCGATCACTACCACACACTCGCCCGTGAGATCACCTCCAACTTCGATCAATATGCCGCCCAGTTTTTTTTCGGCACAAAGCAGGTCGTTGGGCCACTTCAACGCAATATTGCCGATACCTAGCTGATCCAATGTTTCAGCCAACAAAACTCCAACGGCGAGGCTCAGTCCCTCCAATCCAGCAACGCCCTGATGAAAATGCCAGCGCACCGTCAAATAAAGATTGCGCCCGTAGGGGCTGAACCATTGCCGCCCGCGCCGTCCACGCCCCGCAGTTTGACGCTCAGCAACACAAACATCACCAGGCCCACCGCGCTCAAGCAACAGGGTGTTGGTGGACTCCACTTCCTCCAAACATAAAAAATTGCCGATGAGCTTACTGGCTTCAGGTTCAATGCAGGATAAAATTCGCGTTTGATCCAAAAGATCCATTCCGCCTGGGATGCGATAGCCGCGCGCCCTGCTCGCTTCCACTGGGATATCCATCGCAGCCAAGCATTGCAGGCGCTTCCACACAGCCGCACGAGTGATTCCGAGGCGCAGCCCGAGATCTTCGCCGGAATGAAATTCACCATCAGCTAAAATGTGCAGAAGTTGTGTTATGTCCACGCAATTTCCTAGGATAAAAGTCCATCCTGGCTCGGCTGCTCCGCCTCATCAAAATACACCTTCGATAAACGCTCACCGAGGCGGGTGATGAGTTCATAGCTGATGGTGCCGGCAGCGGCCGCCACTTCGTCCAACGAGAGATGAGGGCCGATCACCTCGATCAAATCGCCGTCGCGCGGAAAATCGTCCGGAGCCAAGTGGCTCGCATCAAAAATGCAGGAATCCATGGCGACGCGCCCCAATATCGGCAGGCGCTGTCCGCGCCAAGCCGCCATGCGCGGCGAAAGACTGCGCAAGATCCCATCTGCATAACCTCCGCTGACTACCAATGCACGCGTATCTTGCGTCGCGACAAAATCACCACCATAGCCAACACTCTCACCGGCGCGTAAATACCGGGTTTGAATCACCGGCAATTCCAGTGTGACCACCGTAGATAACATCCCCTGCAGCCCCGGAGCACAACAGCCTCCATAAAGTGCAATACCGGGACGAGCAAGATCAAAATGCCAGTCATCACCCAAAAAAACTCCAGCAGAGCTGGCCAGCGAGGAGATAGCGTTAGGGAAATGGTGTCGCGTTAATTCGATGGCCTGCCTAAAAAGCGCCAGCTGTGTGGAATTGAGCTTATGCGCAGGCTCGTCTGCGCAGGCCAAATGACTCATTACCAACTCGACGCAAACATCTTCCGGCCACACCTCTTTCGCCTGCAAAAGCTCTTCGAACTCCCCCAGATTTAAACCGAGGCGGTTCATGCCGGTGTTGACTTTTAATGCGCAGCGCCGACGTCCGGTTACGGATGCACTCAACCACTGGCGCAGCATATTGCCTGAATAAATGACCGGCACCAGATCTTCATCACAGAAGCGCTGCTCCATACCGGGATAAACACCCTGCAGGACAAATATGTCCGCCGCGTCGGGAACCAAGCGCCTAATCTGAATTGCCTCATCAAGCGTGGCAACAAAAAAATGTCGACAGCCTTCGCTATAAAGCGACTGAACAATCGGCGCTACGCCCAGGCCATAAGCGTTTGCTTTAACCACCGCACCACAATATTGACCGCGAAAGCGGTCGCGCATCACGCGCCAATTTCGCCGCAATGCCGACAAATTGATTTTGAGAACACCCGAATACTGATGCATAGATCCTCGCGTGAGCGCAAAAAAGCTCAGAGACACCATGAGTGAACAAGTTTAACCGGCGCGCGGGACCAAGAGCGAAAAAGCGATGGCCAAAAAAGAAAAAGCCTTCGATAGAAGGCTTTTGCATGCACAGCATCGTGAATGCTGTGACTTAGAATGGTGCCCAAGGCCGGACTCGAACCGGCACAGCTTACGCCACTACCCCCTCAAGATAGCGTGTCTACCAATTCCACCACTTGGGCAAAAGAGTTAAAAATTCAAACCGCGAAATTATTCTGCAGTTGGCACTTCGTCCGCTGCTTCGACCGGAGCCTCAGGCACTTCGTCTGATTTTACGGGAGCAACCGCAGGAACTTCTGAAACAGTCTCCAATTCAGGAATGAGCACATCATCCACAGAGACGCTGTTTTTAGCCATAACGGCTAATACGAAGCTCGTTACAAAAAACACTGCAACAAGAATACCGGTCAAACGCGAGAAAAAATTCCCGGAACCAACAGCGCCAAACACCGTTTGGGAGGCGCCAGCACCAAAGGATGCCCCCATTTCCGCGCCTTTGCCCTGCTGCAGCATGATCAAACCAACAATGACCAAGGCAACGATAACGTGTAAAACCAGCAGAATACTTTCCATTCTCGAGTCTCGTACCGAAAGCGCTATTCAGCAGCCCGGCATATTTCTAGAAAATCGTTCGCTCGCAAAGCAGCCCCTCCAACGAGAGCCCCGTCTATGTCCGGCATTTCAAACATAGCGCGAGCATTCTGTGGCGTTACGCTGCCGCCATATACAATTCGTGTTACCGCTCCAGCTACGCCCAACCGATCACGAATAAATTCGTGCACCCGCTGCGCCTGTTGCGGCGATGCTATTTTTCCCGTACCAACGGCCCAGAGCGGCTCGTATGCTATGACCCCGCGGGCAATCCGCTCATAGCTGCAATAATCGGCTACCGCTTTGATCTGCCTGTCGATCACATCCAGGGTAATTCCCTGTTCACGCTCTTTTGCGCTTTCACCAACACACAAAATCGGTACCAGACGCGCCTCTTGGGCAGATTCAAACTTGCGCGCGATCAGCTCATTGGTCTCGCCATAGCAGCGCCGCCGCTCCGAATGTCCAATTATTGCGTACTGGCATCCAAGGTCGTGCAGCATAACGGCGGAAACTTCGCCTGTGTAGGCCCCTTCAATAAAAGGACTCACATCTTGCGCACCCAATCCTATATTGGAATGCCCAAGGGCTCGGCAAGCCATATCCACGTGTATATAAGAAGGGCAAATTACCACTTCTGCTCTGTGGACACCGACCCATCCCGCCATCAGCTCTCGCAGCAATCCTGAAACAAACTGCTGATCGCCGTGTAATTTCCAATTACCTATTACGATTGGGCGTCGCATATCGATTCTCGGAGTCTTTCTCAGAATCTGTGAGCATCATCTGAATGCGACTTTTTGGCCCTCGGCGAAACGGGCGCAAATGGTATCTGAGAATAAGGTCGGTGACAATGCCCGCCACACAGTTATTTGGCATCACCTCAATTGCCAGCGCCAATCGCGGCGCGGACAGCATCCGCCAATTCCGTTGCCAGCGCTTTGACCAAGTCGACGCGCGGACCTTCTACCATTACACGAATCACCGGCTCGGTACCTGAGGCGCGCAGCAGAACACGCCCGCGCCCTTCCAATTTTTCTTCCGTTCGGGCAACGGCCTCGGCAATCGCTCCATGGCGCTCAAGATCCACTTTCTCAACCACCGGAACATTAATCATGCACTGCGGTGTTTTGCTGAACCCATTGCGCATCTCCCACAAGGATTTGCCAGACTTTTGCAATGCGCGCAACACTTGCAGTGCCGAAATAATACCGTCGCCAGTCGTTGTGGCATCCCCGCAGACGATATGACCAGAGGATTCACCGCCCAGCAACCAATCGCGCTCTTTCATCATTTCCAACACATAACGATCGCCTACTTTGGCGCGCACAAATGGAATTCCCAATTCCTTAAGTGCCATCTCAAAACCGAAATTCGTCATCAGCGTGCCGACCACACCGGTACAACCCCCTTCCGCTGTGTGCTTATGTGAGGCGATGATATATAAAAGCTCGTCACCGTCGACTTCCTCACCAGTATGATCAACAAAAATCACCCTGTCCCCATCACCATCAAAGGCAATTCCCAGATCAGCTTTTTCCGCCAACACCCGTTCCCGCAAGAGTTTTACATCAGTAGAGCCACAATTTTTGTTGATATTGACACCATCCGGCGTCACAGCCAACGCGATCACTGTTGCGCCGAGTTCGCGAAATACTTCCGGCGCGACTTTATAAGTGGCGCCATTAGCGCAATCCACCACTATATTCATGCCAGCAAGAGAAAAGCCCCAAGGCAAGCTGCCTTTGCAAAACTCGATATAGCGTCCCTCAGCATCACTTATCCGGCGGGCCTTCCCCAAACAAGCCGCGGTGGTCATTGACTGGCCGAGTTGCGCTTCTATCGCGAGCTCCAGCTCATCACTTAATTTTCCTCCGTCGGTACTAAATAGCTTGATGCCATTATCATAATAAGAATTGTGCGAAGCGCTGATCACAATCCCCGCGCTCGCTTGAAACGTGCGGGTAAGGTAGGCAATAGCCGGCGTCGGCATGGGTCCAAGCAAACCGACATCGACACCCGCACTGATCAAACCAGCCTCGAGCGCCGATTCGAACATATAACCCGATATCCGTGTGTCTTTGCCTATTAAAACCATCGGCGCCTTGCTGTCTGGCTGTTGCTCTTTCGCTAATACCCGACCGACCGCCCAGCCCAGATGCAAAAAGAAATCTGGCGTAATTGGTGCCTGTCCCACGCGCCCGCGAATGCCGTCTGTCCCAAAATATTTACGCGCCATGCACTGTTCCCCGGTATCGCCAAAAAATAAATTCGAATCATAAAAAGAAAATTCGTTAACCAATCATACGCCAGATCTCAATTACATCCCGCGTCGCCGCCACATCGTGAACGCGCAGAATTCGGGCGCCTTTCTGACAGCCAATAAGCCCTGCCGCCAGGCTGCCGGGCAGGCGATCTTCAAGCTCACGCCCCAGCAATCGACCAAACATGGATTTACGCGAAACACCGAGTAAAACCGGAGCTATGTTAAGTAATCGATCAAGCTCGCGAATGAGGGCAAGATTATGCTCATCTGTTTTGCCAAATCCTATACCTGGATCGATCCAGATATCACATTCCGCTATTCCTGCCGCCAGACATGCCTGCTTGCGCTCTGCGAGAAAACGTCGCACGTCTTCCCCCACATTCCCATATGACGGGTGCTCTTGCATATTTCCGGGCGCGCCCTGCATATGCATCAAACAAACCGGGATACCAGCGGCCGCTGCAGCCGCTAGCGCACCCGGCCGCTGGAGCGCGCGTACGTCGTTTATCAAACCTGCACCACACTTGGCAGCATTCGTCATCAATTCCGGATTGCTGGTATCAACAGATACCACCACCTCGAAACGCTGCGCCACCGCCTCCACTACCGGCAATACGCGATCGCACTCTTCCTGTACGGAAACTGGCGCAGCACCAGGCCGAGTGGATTCACCACCTACATCGATAAAATCCGCACCTTCGCGCATCATGCGCTCGGCTTCACGCAGAGCCAGATCCAATTGCAACACGCCATTGCGATAACAGGCTCCACCATCAAAAAAGGAGTCGGGAGTGACATTGAGGATCCCCATGACCCGAGGCACCGTAAAATCCAGACTGCGTGACGCAAATGACCGTTGCATTTTTTTCCTGAAAACAAAAAGGCCAGACATGTGTCTGGCCTGGATATCTGCTTAAAATTTACGCGTTAAACTTCTTCAGCTGGCTCACCCACTGCGCCGCGGTCGCCGGACTCACCTTTGGTTTTGGCACCACCTACATCCCCGTCGCGCCACTCACGCGGCGGACGCACTTTGCGGCGCGCCATCAAATCCGCAACCTGCTCGGAGTCGAGAGTTTCGTATTCCATCAGCGAATTTTTCATCGCGATTAGAATGTCTTCATTCTCCGTGAGCAGTGTTTTAGCGCGGGCGTAACATTCGTCAGTAATGACTTTGACTTCCTCATCAATCAGACGCTGGGTATGGCTCGATATCTTACGGCCACCCATGTAGTCATCATCTTTCGCGTCGTAATCCAGCGGACCGAGCTTTTCGGAAAGACCGTAGTTCATCACCATGGCGCGAGCGATGGAGGTCGCCATTTTAATGTCCTGATACGCGCCGGTACTCACGCCTTCGGCGCCGTACACCATTTCCTCTGCGATGCGGCCGCCGTACAAAGTCGCAATATCGCCTAACAATTTGCGGCGACTCTCGCTGATGCGATCACCTTCCGGCAGAAACTGGGTAACGCCCAAAGCTCGGCCACGGGGGATAATCGTTACCTTGTGAATCGGATCGTGCTCCGCGGACAGGAAGCCGATAATGGCGTGGCCAGCCTCGTGATAAGCCGTGGCTTCTTTTTCTTTCTCCGACATCACGAGAGTGCGGCGCTCGGTACCCATCAGGATCTTGTCGCGCGCCTTTTCGTATTCCTCCTCAGTCACCAAACGCTTGTTAGCGCGAGCCGCCAACAGAGCCGCTTCGTTGACCAAGTTGGCCAAATCAGCGCCGGAAAAGCCGGGAGTGCCGCGGGCGATGATTTTAGGATCGATACGATCTTCCAAAGGCACTTTGCGCATATGCACTTTGAGAATCTGCTCGCGACCGCGCACATCGGGCAAGCCTACATTTACCTGACGATCGAAGCGGCCCGGGCGCAGGAGCGCACGGTCCAACACATCCGGACGGTTAGTGGCGGCGATTACGATAATGCCTTCATTACCTTCAAAGCCGTCCATTTCCACCAGCAATTGGTTCAACGTCTGCTCGCGCTCGTCATTGCCGCCGCCGTGGCCGCC
>JBQGED010000359.1:0-1886 GCA_052039425.1 Sphingobacterium griseoflavum
GGCCGAGGGGCTCAGTTCACTCTGCGATTTCCTCTCATGGAACCGCCTAAAATTGACGCGCCGCAAACGGTGCATCAAAACTCCGAAAGCTGTCGTCTTTTAATTGTTGACGACAACATCGATGCCGCCGACTCACTCGCACGGCTACTCACCTGTTTAGGCCACGAAACACTCTCCGTTCACTCCGCAAACGATGGCCTGCAACAACAGGAAATCTTTAAACCCCAATTGGCGTTGCTTGACATCGGCCTACCGGACATGACTGGATACGAATTGGCTCGTCGCTTCCGCGCCATATCTCCCCAAGTAAAACTCGTCGCGCTTACCGGATACGGAACCGCAGAAGATCGCCGGCAGTCAGAAGCAGCGGGTTTTGATTTCCATTTAACAAAACCTGTGACCCTTGCGGAGTTGGAGCACGTTATTACATCTCTGTGTTCCGTGCGCGAACTATCGCCACGTTAATCTCTGAGCTGGCTCACGTTAAAGGCGAGTAATGGACAATACGTGCCAATTGCCCTGTTTTGATTTCACGTCTGTAGCACACCCACACGCGTCGAATGCCGTGGGTCAACATCATAATAAGAGAATTCACGCTATCGCGTACGCTCGAAAGAGGCGCAATCATGATTCTGATGACACAGGGTGGAAATCCGTATCACTGGAAAAGTGCTGGCGAAAATACCGTACATGATATGCATTACGCGTTCATCGTTTCTAATAAAGGAGCTCTCCATGATCGAATCCAATAAAATTGAACGTATGCAGGTAGTCGATGCGCTCAGGGGGTTTGCGCTTGCCGGAATTGTGGTCGCGCATATGTATGAGCAGTTCATCGCGGCGCCGCGTCCTGCGGGCAGTTGGTGGGTTACACCAAACCTTGGCGACCAGATCACCGGCAGTATGGTTTGGATTCTGGTATTCGGTAAGTTCTATTCCTTGTTTGCGCTGTTGTTTGGTGTCAGTTTCGGCATCATGATGGAGCGTGCCGCTGCCGTCGGCAGGGATTTTTCCAAGCGTTTTATCTGGCGCCTGAGCCTGCTGTTGCTCATCGGCATTTTTCACGCGGCGATTTATCGCGGCGATATTCTTACTGCTTATGTCCTGATCGGGCTGATACTGCCGGCACTTTATAGTGTCGCGGATCGCTGGTTATGGGGAGCAATCATATTGTTGATGTTGGGGGGCGGCCAGCTGCTGGTGTATGGCCTGACGGGCAAATCCAGTTTTCTACCTTGGGAATCCTCGCCCAATTCCCCCGAAGTGGCCCACTATGTAGACGTTTTGAAGCACGGCACTTTCATCGACGTGGTGAAAGAAAATTTAAGTACTGGATTGGCTCATAAATTCGATTTTCTTTTTGCCATCTTTGGCCGAGCTTATATGACACTCGCGTATTTTCTGCTTGGCATGTGGCTGGTGCGTCATCGCATCGTGCACAACCTCGCAACTTATCGGCCGCAACTGAAACGTGTGTTATGGATCTCGGCGGCGTTGACGGTGATTTTTTTCATCTTGATGATGACGGCATTTATTCAGATGCCGGATATGATGCAATTCACCCAGTGGCGCCACGTGCTGGCTTTCTCTTTCTACAACTACTTCAATATTGCTATGACACTGGCGCTCGGCAGCGGATTTGCACTGCTTTTTCTCCGCACCAAAGGGCGGTGGAAAGACGCACTAGCTGTTTATGGCCGCACCGCCCTGAGCAATTACATTCTTCAGAGCCTGATTGGCACAACGCTCTTTTTTGGTTTCGGCTTCGGTCTGCTCGGGGAGCTGCACGATTGGCAAACTCTGCTGCTGGCGTTATTGATCATCCTGGTGCAGATAAAAATCAGCGGAATCTGGCTGCGCCATTTTCGTTACGGTCCTTTGGAGTG
>JBQGED010000360.1:0-2615 GCA_052039425.1 Sphingobacterium griseoflavum
AGCTCACCTACAGTGGTCTACCCAGCTGGATTGAAAAAGAGTGGCTCATAATACTCCCCGGCATGTGCCGCCCCCGGTGCTATCGGCATCTGGAATGATCACAGTTGCGACAATTGTATTCGTTGTCTTCGGCTGGATGCCCCTTATCAACGCAGCCTTGCTGCTTCCCTTTGCGATTGGACTTTATTACTTAACTGTGATCGCTAGTTCACGAAGAGGATTAATTGCGACGATTTTGGTTCCAACTCTGCTAATTGGCTTCTTTGTGGCCATTTTTAGGCCAAAATGGTTTTCTTATCCCCTGGTGTGGAATCCTGGAGCTCTATACGAAGGGGGCGAGCCTTTCTCGCTTTATGTGAATTTAAGCAAAGCCATTGGAGGGTATCTTGTCGTTATCTGGTTAGGGCTGGGATTGCGGCATCATCACTCGACGCTAGTAGGGGAGCGGTCTTTACTCTCGCAAATGATTGTTGCTCTGATTGGGGCGGGCGCAATTCTATTTACGGCATTTGCACTTTATGACGCGGGTTGGAAGCCCAAGATTCCCCACGGGATTCTTTATTTTGTGGTGGTCAACTTGCTTGTGACGGTTCTGTCTGAAGAAGCTTTTTTCCGACTAATGCTGCAATCTCAGATAGAAAGGTTTTTCAAAAACAAGCGGATGGGAGTCTGCGTGGGCATAGTAACGGCTTCATCGCTTTTTGCGTTGGCACACGCAGGGGCCACAGAGCCTGTATTTTTTCTATTTTTATTGGCAGGTTTCATCTATGCGGCAGTGTATGCATGGACGAGAAGCTTAATAGCGAGCATCGCAACGCATTTCGGGGTCAATATTGCCCATATTATCCTGCTTGAATATCCTCTCTGACGCGTTCCAGATAGTCGCCGTCATCGTTTCCAACTAACATCCCGGTTCGCGGAAAGCCTATCAGCATTATGTGCACAGTTGAGAAGATGACGTAGCGGCGCGTCACACAGTCCATTCCCGACGCTGGACGATTCCAGCGCCTGAGCCCACAATAGGGCGCTTATCTTTCCTCTCAGGCCCCACAGCTATGACTCAACCCTTGCATGACGATGCCGGCTTTCTGGCGGGCGGTGGGGAAATGGGGGCGCGCATTCGAGCCTATGATTGGGAAAACAGTCCGTTGGGGCCACCAGCGCATTGGTCACAAGCTTTAAAAGTAGTGATTCGCTTAATGCTCTCCTCAGGTCATCCCATGTTCATCTGGTGGGGGCCGCGACTGATCCAGTTTTATAACGACGCTTATAGTCGCTCCATAGGACCTGAGCGACACCCCAGCGCTCTGGGACAGGAGGGCAGGGAATGCTGGCAGGAAATCTGGCCGCTTATCAGCCCTCAAATCGCACAAGTGATGGAAGGCAGAGGGCCTACCTGGCACGAAAACCAGCTCGTTCCCATTACCCGTTACGGCGCTCGGCAAGACGTTTACTGGACTTACAGTTACAGCCCCATCGACGACCCGAGTGCGGAAAATGGCATTGGCGGTGTGTTGGTGGTTTGCACCGAGACGACCGAACAGATGTTGAAGCAACAAGACGCAAAAGCCGGCGAAGCCAAATGGCGCGTACTGTTTGATCTGGCTCCCGTTTTTATGTGCACGTTAAAAGGGCCTGAACATATTTTTGAGTACGCCAATCCCGATTATTTAAAGCTCGTAGGCATGCGTCCATTGGTTGGCAAATCGGTACAGGAGGCGCTACCCGAAATAGTTGATCAGGGATTTATCGATTTGTTAGATCAAGTTTTTCAATCCGGAAAACCTTTTCAGGGACACGCGGTGCCAGTGGATCTGATATCAGAAAGCCATGTCATTGCACGGCGCCATGTCGACTTCACATATCAACCGTTGACCAATGAAGACAACCAGGTCACAGGTATTTTTGTGATTGGCTACGATGTGACAAACAGTGTGTTCGCAAACGAGCGGTTGCAGGAGCAAGATCGCCGCAAGGACGAATTTCTCGCAATGCTGGCCCATGAGTTACGCAATCCTATGGCGCCCATCGCCAGTGTGGCGGAGCTGTTGATGCGAAGAGCCAATAGTCCGCAGGAAATTCAAAAAGCCGGAGAAATATTGCAGCGTCAATGCGGCCAGCTGACGCATCTTGTAAATGATTTGCTCGACGTTTCGCGCATTACCCGGGGTATTATCGAACTGAAAAATGCACCGGTGAATATCGGCCACGCCATCGCTATCGCACTTGAATCCGCACAGCCCCAAATCACAGAAAAAGAACACACTCTGGACTATATTTCCGCCGACGAAGATTTATACGTGTGGGGCGATGTGCAGCGCCTGGTGCAGTGCCTCAGCAATATTCTGATTAACGCGGTCAAATACACCCCACCTCGGGGCCATATAAAAGTTCGCGTTGAGCGAACCGCGCAGGAAGTGGCGATTGAAATCGCCGACAACGGCCTCGGCATATCGCCGGAAATGCTACCCAACATTTTTGATCTTTTCACTCAGGTTAACCCCACCATCGACCGCTCTCACGGCGGGCTGGGCATCGGTCTTTCCATCGTTAAACGCTTAGTGCAAATGCACTCGGGTACGTTTAGCGCGGCCAGCGAAGGCCTTGGCCGAGGG
>JBQGED010000361.1:0-4023 GCA_052039425.1 Sphingobacterium griseoflavum
ACCGGGTCGCCGGCATCGCGGATATCGACAAACTGCACGCCCTTGACCACCCGGCCATTGTCGACGTCGAGACAGGGAATTATGCGTTTTGCCAGCGCCATGGAATTCTCCTTTTACGCCTGGTCGCAGAGTTGCTGCGCCGCCGCCAAATCGAGTGTGCCTTCGTAAATTGCTCGGCCGGTAATCGCGCCGCAAATGCCGGCACCCTCATGGGCGCGGGCGAGCAGGGCCTTGATATCGTCGAGATTGGTGATGCCGCCGGACGCGATGATCGGCAGGCTTGACGCTTTAGCCATAGCGACTGTGGCGTCCACGTTTACACCCTGCATCATGCCGTCGCGGTCGATATCGGTATAAACGATGGAGCTGACGCCGTCAGCTTCAAAACGCTTGGCCAATTCGGTGGCTTTGACTGATGACACTTCGGCCCAGCCGTCGGTGGCGACAAAGCCGTTTTTTGCATCGAGTCCGACGATGATGATGCCCGGAAATTCGCGGCACATCTCGGTCACGAACTGCGGCTCTTTTACCGCCTTGGTGCCGATGATGACGTAACTGACACCCGCTTCCAGGTAATGGCGAATGGTTTCCGCCGAGCGGATACCGCCGCCGATCTGAATCGGCAGTTCAGGAAAGGCTTTGGCAATCGCGGTGACCACCTCGCCATTGACTGGCTTACCCGCGAAAGCGCCGTTGAGATCGACCAGATGCAGGCGGCGCGCGCCCTGTTTCACCCACTGACGGGCGACGGCAACGGGGTCGCTCGAGAATACGGTGGAGTCTTCCATAACGCCTTTGCGCAGGCGCACGCACTGGCCGTCTTTGAGGTCGATGGCGGGGATGATTTGCATGGAGAGGATCTCTATCTCAGGGCTGGCCGTTCCAGCCAACAAAATTTTTCAGCAATTGAAGACCGTGTTCGGCGCTTTTTTCGGGGTGAAATTGTGCAGCGAAAACGTTTCCGCGGGCGAGTGCGGCGCTGAAGTCGATGCCGTAATGGCAGGTACCGGCAACCACGTCCGCAGCGCGGGATTGCACGCAGTAGCTGTGCACGAAGTAAAACCGGCTGTTATCGGGAATGCGGTACCAGAGGGGGTGATTCTTGGCCTGGTGCACCTGATTCCAGCCCATATGGGGAACCTTGAGCCGCTCGCCGGAAGCCGCACCTTCATCACTCACAGCACAGAAATCGGCGCAGTTGGCGAAGCCTTTTACTTCGCCGGCAAAATGGCCGAGGCAAGGGACGCCGCCATTTTCTTCGCTGCGCTCCATCAAAGCCTGAAGACCGACACAGATGGCGAGCAGCGGTTTGCCGGAGGCAATGGTATCGGCGATGGCTTTATCGAAGTTCAGCCGGCGGATCTCCGCCATACAGTCGCGGATCGCACCGACTCCGGGAAACAGCACCCGATCCGCCTCGAGCACCTTGGCAACATCCGAAGTCACTTCGATCCGCGCATCGGGCGCCACATGCTGCAGAGCGCTGGCGACGGAATGGAGGTTGCCCATGCCGTAATCGATGACCGCTATGCGTGTGCTCATAAAACTTACAGCGTCCCTTTGGTGGAGGGCATAACATCACCCAAACGTTCGTCACGCTCGAGCGCCATGCGCAAGGCACGTCCGAATGCTTTATAGACAGTCTCAATCTGGTGATGCGCGTTGTGCCCGCGCAGACAGTCGATGTGCAGAGTCACATGGGCGTGGTTGACAAAGCCCTGAAAGAATTCATAAAACAGCTCGGTATCAAAGGTGCCGATGCGTTTTTGCGTAAAGGGTACGTTCATCACCAGACCGGGACGGCCGGAGAAGTCGATTACCACGCGGGAAAGCGCCTCATCGAGCGGCACATACGCGTGGCCGTATCGGCGTATGCCTTTCTTGCTGCCGAGCGCCTTGTTCACCGCCTGACCGATGGTGATACCCACATCTTCTACAGTGTGGTGATCGTCGATGTGGTTGTCGCCTTTGCAGGTGACATCAAGATCAATCATGCCGTGACGGGCGATCTGATCCATCATGTGTTCGAGAAATGGTACGCCGGTATTGAAGATACCTTTACCGGTGCCGTCGAGATCAACACTGACGGAGATCTGGGTCTCCAACGTGTCCCGATTGATGGATGCCTTACGTTCGGCCATACTGTGCGCCCTTTTTGAAAGAGGCCGGGATTATAGCCACATCGGCGTGAATTCACGAGCCGCATCTGTGCTTCCAGGGACCTCCATGACATTCGGCCGCACACAGAAAATCCTTCTCACACTCTTCGGTCTGGGCACGCTCGGTGTACTGCTTCTCGCAGTGCTTTGGCTCACCTCGCCCAATCAGCTCGGCCGCGCTGCTTTTGCCGCCACTGGCCTGCCGGAGCGGACCCTGGCGGAGGCTCAGGCCTTGGCACTCCAGCAGAACAAACCGCTGCTGCTCGACTTCTCCGCCTATTGGTGCGGCGTCTGCCGCAAACTTGATCGCACTGTGATGATCGACGGACGCGTGAAAGCGCGGATCGAGGAGAAATACGTATTTGTACGCCTGGATTCCGAGCACCCCGACACGCGCCCATTGATGAGCAGCTATGGCATCTACGGTTTTCCAACCTTGCTCGTCGCCCACCCGGATGGTAGCCCCATTCGTTTTATTCCTCTGGCGTTTGAGCCGGAGCAGTTTCTCCAGAGCCTGTAAGTGCGCGCGAAACAGGACTGCCTCGCCCAGGCGGACGCCGCACCCGCCAACTACTCGCCTGCCCTGCGCATTGCCCTGCTGGGCTATCGCAGCCACCCCCATGTGGGAGGCCAGGGCATCTACCTGAAATATCTGAGCCGCGCCCTACTGCAACTGGGGCATCAAGTGGATGTATTGTCCGGCCCGCCGTATCCAGAACTGGATGCAGGAGTGCGGCTGGTGAAAATTCCCAGCCTCGATCTTTACGCCACCCCAAACCATATCCGCGCCCTGCGCTGGCGCCATCTGCGCTCCTTCAGCGATCTAATCGAGTGGTGGTCCATGGCCACTGGCGGATTTGCCGAGCCTTACACTTTTGGTCGGCGGGTGGCGCGCTATCTACGCGAACACCGCGATGACTACGATGTGGTCCACGACAACCAGAGCCTGTGTTACGGCCTGCTCCAACTCCAGCGCCTGGGCCTGCCGGTTGTCGCCACTGTGCATCACCCCATCACCCGGGACCGCGATCTGGCTCTGCAGGAGGCTAGCGGTTGGGGACACCGCCTGTTGATCCGCCGCTGGTACAGCTTTCTCAAGATGCAGGAAAAGGTGGTGCGCGAGCTGAATCACGTGGTGACCGTGTCCGAATGCTCCCGCCGCGATATAGCGGTGGAATTTGGTCGCGCTGAGGCTCGCTCACACGTGATCGGCAATGGCGTGGACACGGATCTGTTCCGGCCACACCCCGACATCAGCCGCGAGCCCGGTCGCATCATCACCACTACCTCCTCAGACCAACCGCTAAAAGGCTTTGGTATTTTGCTGGAAGCATTGCAACAGGTGCGGGCACAGCGGCCGGAGGCGCACTTGGTAGTGATCGGCAAATTGCAACCGGACGGGCGCAACCAGCGGCTGTTGCGGCAGCTTGGGCTGGAAGGCTGCGTGAGCTTTCGCAGTGGCATCAGCGATATGGAACTGGTGCAGGAATATGCGCGAGCGAGCGTGGCGGTTTGCCCGTCGCTCTACGAAGGGTTCGGTTTGCCGGCGGCGGAAGCCATGAGTTGCGGCGTACCGCTGGTCAGCAGCGCCGGCGGCGCACTGCCGGAGGTAGCGGGAGATGCGGGAATCCTTGTGCCTGCGGGTGATGCAAAGGCGCTGGCGGAGGGTATCGCGAAGGTGTTGGGCAATCGCGTACTGGCACAGGCGCTGATGCAGATGGGGCGCCAGCGCATTGTGCGGGAATTCTGTTGGAATCGGGTCGCCACTCGCCTTACCGATTATTACTGGCGAGACGTATTGCCTCTCAGTCGTCGAGCCGTGAGCGCCTGAACCCATGCAAACCATTCGCCTCGACAGCCTGCG
>JBQGED010000362.1:0-20344 GCA_052039425.1 Sphingobacterium griseoflavum
TTTTTGAAGAAACCTGGAATGCCATACGCGTGGGGATGTTGGCTTTGATCAAACCAGTGATCACATCCACTGAGGGTCTTTGCGTCGCCAGGATCATATGGATACCCGCCGCCCGCGCCTTCTGTGCAATACGGGCAATCAGCTGCTCTACCTTTTTACCGACGATCATCATCATGTCGGCAAATTCGTCGATCACCACCACTATGAACGGCAGAGTGGCAAGATTCGGCGCCTGATCTATGCCTATACCGGCTTCGTCCGGGCGCCAAAGGGGATCAGGTACTGGCGTGCCGGCCTTGATCGCATCGCCCACTTTTTTGTTGTACCCGGCGAGATTGCGCACGCCCAGCGCCGCCATCAGCTTATACCGGCGTTCCATCTCACCGACACACCAGCGCAGGCCGGTGGCCGCGTCCTTCATATCTGTGATCACGGGCGCAAGCAGGTGTGGGACACCTTCATAAACCGACAGCTCGAGCATTTTCGGGTCCACCAGCAGCAGGCGCACATCTTCTGGCGTCGCCTTGTAAAGCACGCTCAGCAACATGGCGTTGACGCCGACGGATTTGCCGGAGCCGGTGGTACCGGCGACCAGTAAATGAGGCATTTTGGCGAGATCCGCCACAATCGGCTGGCCGGAAATATCGTGACCCAGGGCGAGGGTCAGCGGAGAGCGAGACTTATCGTATGCCGCGGAAGCGATGACTTCCGAAAGCCTCACCATATCCCGTTCTTGATTGGGGATTTCAATACCAACGACCGACTTGCCTTCGATAACCTCCACCACACGCACGCTGATCACCGCCAACGAGCGGGCCAGGTCTTTGGCGAGATTAGTGATACGGCTGACTTTTACCCCCGGCGCAGGCTGAATTTCGAACCGAGTGACTACTGGACCCGGCAGAACTTCCGTCACCTCTGCCACTATCCCGAAGTCCTTTAATTTGAGTTCCAGCAGGCGTGACATGGCCTCGAGCGACTCTTGCGAATAACCCTTGCTGGCGCTTTTATTGGGGCTATCCAACAGGCTGATCGGCGGCAGTGAGCCTGTCACTGGCAGATCAAATAGCGACTGCTGCTTTTCCTTTTGCACACGCGGGCTGGGAGGCTGAGGTTTCGGCAATGCGGTGATGGTCGGAGGAACGCGCTGCTCAAGTTTTTTGGTGTGCTCCTTGATGGACTCTCGGCGCTTTTGCACGACTTCCGCCACTTCACGGCGCTCTTTGCGATTCCTGCGCCACACGATCCAGCGCTGCCGCAGGATTCCGAAAAATCCGAGTATTGTGCGCCCCAGTAATTCCATTAGAGAAATCCAGGACAGATCGATAAAAATCGTCAAACCAAACAGAAAGCTCGCGACCAGTAAGAGCGCACCGCCCACCACGCCGAATGTCCCGTCCACCGCCTCCGCGACGCTAATACCCAGCACTCCACCAATGGAAGCTGGCAAGGAGGTAGGCGTATCGCCAGCATACTGCACCGCAAGCCCGGTGCCAGACACCATCACCAGACAGAGTCCGATGGCTCGCACCGCCAGCAACAGAGGATCCCGCAGAATGCGTTTGTCTCGAAGGACTCGCCAAGTCTGATAAGCCAGCATCAGCGGAAACAGAAACGCCATTACACCGAACAGAGAGAAAAACACATCTGCCAACCAGGCACCCGTCGGACCTCCAGAGTTGGTGACCACCGCATTGGTACCTGTTTTCGACCAACCGGGATCGTGGGGATCGTAGGACAGAAGTGTGAGACCGAGATAACCGCAGGCTGCAACGGTCAGCAACAGAATGCCCTCGCGGAGGATGCGACTGAACAGCCCGGAGGTGGCGGCAGCTTGGCCCGTGGCGCCTGCTGTCGATTTTGCTTGTGACTTCAAAGTGCAGCCCCGCTTAACAGACGCAGCTTATGATTAGGTGCCGCTATCAGAAGAATTGACCAAAAATATCAAGCAGTTAATTAAAAAAGTAGCATGCCGTTGAACAACCGCTGAACGACACCTTGCCCCAAATGCGCGCTCATTGTAACGGGTTGTTTATGGGATTTTCAGTCCTCATATTGCAGTAAACCACACCCACTCTGCGGATTTGATGAGGTAAAGACGAATCCGTAAGATGTAGGCCGCCCAGAACCCCGGCGTGCAAGCCCTGCCGATCAACACTTATTTTAGGATTCATTTGTATGAGCAACATCCAGCATCACCGTCTCATCATCCTGGGCTCAGGCCCCGCTGGCTACACCGCAGCGATCTATGCCGCACGGGCCAACCTCAAGCCGGTGGTGATTACCGGTATGCAGCAGGGCGGACAGCTGACCACTACAACGGAAGTGGAAAATTGGCCAGGCGGCGATGCTCACCTTCAGGGACCGGATTTGATGGTTCAGATGCAGCAACATGCTGAGCGTTTCGATACTCAAATCGTTTTCGATCATATTCATGAAGTCGATCTGAAAACCCGCCCGTTCCGCTTGATCGGCAGTAGCGAATACACCTGCGATGCATTGATTATCGCCACCGGTGCCTCAGCGCAGTATCTAGGCCTTGACTCCGAGCAGGCCTTCCAGGGACGTGGTGTTAGTGCATGTGCCACCTGTGATGGCTTCTTTTATAAAGATCAACCCGTCGCCGTGGTCGGCGGCGGTAATACCGCAGTCGAGGAAGCGCTTTACCTGTCCAACATTTGTAGCCAAGTTACGTTGATCCACCGTCGCGACTCGCTTAAATCCGAGAAAATTTTGCAGGACCGCCTTATGGCCCGCGTGACAGAGGGCAAAGTGCGGATACTGTGGAACCACACATTGCAGGAAGTGCTCGGCGATCAATCCGGTGTCACCGGTGCTCGTTTGAAAAACGTCCTAAATAGAAACGAGCAAGACATCAAGGTTAACGGTGTTTTTATCGCCATCGGCCACAAACCCAACACCGATATTTTTGCCAGCCAACTGGAGATGCATAACGGCTACATCGTGGTGCAGAGCGGCCTTTCAGGCAACGCCACCGCTACCAGCATCCCTGGTGTATTTGCTGCGGGCGATGTCGCAGACCACATCTACCGCCAAGCCATCACTTCCGCTGGCTCAGGTTGTATGGCCGCTCTCGACGCCGAGCGTTATCTCGACAATCTGAAATAAGCGGTTTCCAATTGAGGTTGCCGCAACTGGCGAGGGACTCATTGGAGTTTCCTCCCACATCGGAGGCTCTAATCGACCCAAACGGGTTGCTAGCATTCGGCGGCGACCTGTCAGTAACACGTCTTCTCGCGGCCTACCGTCAGGGGATTTTTCCCTGGTTCAATCCGGGGCAGCCAATCCTCTGGTGGTCACCGGATCCTCGCACGATATTTTTCCCCGAAGAAATCCACTGCTCGCGCAGCATGCAGAAATTTCTCCGGCAAACCGCCTGGCAGGTGAGCATCGACGTTTGTTTTTCTCGCGTCATAGATGCTTGCGCTGAAACCAGGGCAAATTCTTCTGGAACCTGGATCACCACACAGATGAAATCCGCATACACCCGTCTGCACGAAGCTGGGTATGCGCACTCTGTAGAAGTCTGGGACGGCAGTGAATTGGTAGGAGGGATATACGGCGTGGGGCTTGGAAAAACATTTTTCGGCGAATCCATGTTCAGTGCCGCCACTAACGCGTCGAAGACGGCACTAATCCGTTTTTGTCGCTTTCTCCATAAACACGGTTTTGCATTATTCGATGCACAGGTTGCCAGCAATCACCTTTTCACCATGGGCGCACTCACTATTCCGCGACCTCTTTTTGAAGAGCATTTAGCTGATACCTGCCGCAAAGAATACGTGCAAGACATGCAAACAACTTGGCATGCGGCCAGGAAAAAACTAATCTCTGATGATGGACATTTCCTCGATTAAGCTTTACGCCACTCACGAACATCCGTGCAGCTACCTGAAGGACCGCTCGGCAACCACCATTTTTGTCGACCCAATGCTGGCCATGAACGGCAGAATTTACAGCGAGCTTTCTGACTTCGGTTTTCGTCGCAGCGGCGCTCATGTCTACCGTCCCAACTGTCGAAGCTGCCAAGCCTGCGTGCCGGTACGCATTCCTGTAGATCTCTTTCAACCCAGCCGAGCCCAGAAACGCTGCATCAAGCGGAATCAGGATGTAGTAACCGTGTTGACCGCCAATATCAACACGGACGAACACTACGCGCTATACGAAAGCTATATCAACTCCCGCCACGCCGATGGTGATATGTATCCACCCACAAGAGATCAATATGAGGATTTCCTCAGTTCGGAATGGGGTGTAACTCGCTATATTGAACTGCGGCTTGATGGTGAGCTATTGGCGGTGGCGGTCTCGGATCGGCTCGACCAGGGTTTATCGGCCATTTACACGTTCTTTAAACCGGATGAGCAGTCTCGCAGTCTGGGGGTACTGGCGGTGTTGCGGCAGGTGGAGCTGGCCAAGTCCATGAATCTGCCTTACGTCTATCTCGGCTATTGGATAAGGGAGTGCGGCAAGATGCGCTACAAAAACCAATATCGGCCACTGGACATGTTTATCAACAACACTTGGCTGACCATAGGTTGATTTTTGATCAACCCTTTCAGAAAAAACTCAATCCAGCCCTTGGAACCCGCCGACAATTCAGGCAAAATTGCCGCCTTCGTTTACCAGGCGCACCTCAGTGCCTGCTGACTCACCGATTTAACAACAAAGCGGGTTAACCCGAGGAAAAGGCCGAATGGCGAAAGAAGACAATTTTGAATTGGAAGGGGAAGTCGTAGATACCCTTCCAAACACGACATTTCGCGTAAAACTGGAAAACGGACATGTTGTGACAGCTCATATCTCCGGCAAGATGCGCAAAAACTACATTCGCATTCTCACCGGCGATAAAGTGAAAGTGGAAATGACGCCCTACGATCTTACTAAAGGGCGTATCACCTACCGGGCTCGCTGATCACATAGGTTGTGGCGCTTAATGCTCCACAACCTTCAGCTCAAGCCCCTTATCACTCGCATCAATTTTTACCACTCCACCCTTCTCGCTAAGCGATCCAAACAACACCATTTCCGCCAATGGCTTCTTGATCTTATCCTGAATGATTCGCGCCATCGGGCGTGCACCCATTTTCGCATCGTAACCATTTACCGCGAGCCAATTGCGCGCTTCATCCGTGATTTCTAGAGTAACCTTCTTATCATCCAGCTGCCCTTGCAGCTCCATCAGGAACTTGTCAACAACGGTTCGAATGACAGCCATCCCGAGTGCACCGAACTGAATGATCGAATCCAAGCGATTGCGGAATTCGGGAGAGAAGGTCTTCTTAATAACCTCCATCGCATCCGTTGAATGATCTTGATGAGTGAAACCAATAGAGGCGCGACTGGAAATCTCGGCACCTGCGTTGGTAGTCATAATCAGAATGACATTACGGAAGTCCGCCACCCGACCATTGTTATCTGTCAGCTTGCCGTGATCCATTACCTGTAGCAGCAGATTGAATACATCCGGGTGTGCTTTTTCGATCTCGTCCAGCAACACCACACTGTGAGGTTGCTTGGTCACCGCCTCTGTCAGCAAACCACCCTGATCAAAACCAACATATCCAGGAGGGGCGCCGATTAATCGTGACACCGTGTGGCGCTCCATGTATTCCGACATATCAAAGCGGATCAACTCGACACCCAGCGCTTTGGCAAGCTGACGGCACAGCTCTGTTTTACCCACGCCAGTCGGACCAGCAAAGAGGAACGAACCTATTGGCTTCTCATGACTAGACAGACCAGCGCGGGACAGCTTGATGGCCGAACTCACCGCCTCTATTGCCTCTTCTTGCCCAAACACTGTCATGCGCAGCACGTCATCGAGCTTCGCAAGCTGATCTCGATCTGACGAAGACACAGTTTTAGCTGGTATGCGAGCAATCTTCGCTACGATCTCTTCAACATCTTTTACGCCAACTTGCTTCTTGCGTTTGCTGACGGGCTGCAATTGTTGATAGGCACCCGCTTCGTCAATTACGTCGATCGCCTTATCAGGCATAAAACGTTCATGAATGTACTTGTTGGATAGCTCAGCTGCCGCGCGCAAGGCAGCATCCGTGTATTTGAGGTTGTGATGACGCTCGAACCGCGTCTTCAGTCCTTTCAGAATCTTGTAGGTATCCTCCACGGACGGCTCATTAACATCGATTTTCTGAAAGCGGCGAGAAAGCGCTCGATCCTTATCGAAAATACCGCGGTATTCCTGGAAGGTGGTTGATCCAATGCAGCGAAGATCGCCGGTGGTCAATAATGGCTTCAACAAATTCGATGCATCCATAACGCCACCAGAAGCTGCGCCCGCCCCTATGATGGTGTGGATTTCGTCAATAAACAGAATTGCTTTTTTACGTTTTTTCAATTCCGCTAGCAGCCCTTTGAAACGTTTTTCAAAGTCACCGCGATATTTGGTACCGGCCAGTAAGGATCCGAGATCCAATGAATACACGATGCTGTCGGCCAAAATGGCTGGAACTTCGTGATCGACAATCTTTTTGGCAAGTCCTTCAGCAATAGCTGTTTTGCCCACTCCACTTTCGCCTACCAATAAAGGGTTGTTTTTGCGACGGCGAGCAAGAATTTGCACTACACGTTCAACTTCATAATCACGACCCACCAAGGGATCGATGCGCCCTTGCAAAGCCATTTCATTCAAATTGGTAGCGTACGCATCGAGAGGGTTGCCCGCACCACCTTCCGTTGTGGTTGATACAGCTTCATCATCGGATTGCTCATGGCCGGATTCAGAACCATTGTCGGTTTCGCCGGAGACTTTGGTAATGCCATGAGTGATGTAATTCACAACATCAATGCGAGCAACGCTTTGTTGCTTGAGGTAATAAACCGCTTGGCTTTCTTGCTCGCTAAAAATTGCGACCAGAACGTTGGCGCCAGTGACTTCGGACTTGCCGGAAGATTGAACATGAAAAACCGCACGCTGCAGCACGCGCTGAAAGCCTAACGTCGGCTGGGTTTCCCGTTCATTATCCGCCTCTGGAATCAGCGGAGTGGTTGAGTCTACAAATTCCACAAGCTCCTGACGCAGCACATTCAAATTGGCGCCACATGCTCGCAGTACATTGGCAGCGGACTCGTTGTCGATAAGAGCCAGTAAAAGATGCTCTACCGTCATAAATTCATGACGTTTTGAGCGTGCGCCTTTAAAGGCCAGATTAAGGGTAATTTCCAACTCTTTACTCAACATCGCCTTTTCACCTGATTGACTCAGCTACGATTCATCCTCCCCTACCGCTTCGATCTCACACAATAGGGGGTGCTCGTTATCGCGAGCATATTGATTAACTTGGGCCGCTTTGGTTTCGGCAACGTCGCGAGAATAAATACCGCACGTTGCCTTCCCCTGAGTATGTACGGTTAACATCACCCTTGTGGCCTTTTCACGATCCATGCCAAAAAACACTTCCAATGTCTCAACCACAAATTCCATCGGCGTGTAATCGTCATTAATCATGACAACCTTATACATAGGCGGACGCTTAAGCTTCGGGCGTTCCGTTTGAACCGCCAATCCGCCCTCTCTATCATCGTCCTCCGCGCCATTCATGCTTGCGCAAATTGACTGCGCTTTAACTAATGGTAGTTGAAGATTTTCAATATTACCCATGGGATAAGGAGACGATCATATGTGACAGGGAGGCCCTATCTTAACGTACCTAAAACCCAGAAACGTCAAAATGTGACCCACATTTACAGAAAAACTTGACAACCCAAAGCGCCTTGATTACAAATTGCACAGGTCGTTTGGAAGTGACCATCTAAATAAGAATAAATTCCCCAAAATGGGAGAGGTTTCAAGGGGCAGAATCAACCAAAGGAACAAGTCATGCCTACTGGTACTGTCAAGTGGTTTAACAATGCAAAGGGTTTTGGCTTTATTCTGCCGGAAGATGGCGGTGAAGACCTTTTTGCACATTACTCATCAATAGAAATGGACGGATATAAGACCCTGAAAGCCGGACAAGCGGTTGTGTTTGAGATCGTTCAAGGTCAAAAAGGCATGCATGCCACCCAAATAAAAGTCATTGGTCAAGAAAAATCGTCTCCCAGCAAATCCAACAATGTCGCTACCAATCAGCGTATTGCGGAATTTGCCGTCGAAGACGCCTGATTTACAATCGCAGCTCGCTTTACCCCTCCGGAAGACCTTCTGCTGTCCGATAGAAGGTCGTTTCTCATTGCTGTATGAGCTTCGTCGTCACGTGCGCCACCGCATGGCAATTCATGTAAGATGGCGGTTTTTGGCCGCGACTGTTAATGCCTCAGCTCCTACTGTTCAACAAACCCTTTCAAGTCTTAAGTCAGTTTACTGATTCAGCACAACGGCAGACGCTCAGACACTACCTTCCAGATGTTGCTGGATTTTATCCAGCCGGGCGTCTGGACTATGATTCCGAAGGCTTATTGCTGTTGACCAATGACGGCGTACTGCAGAACCGGATCGCGCACCCCCGCAATAAAATGCCGAAAACCTATTGGGTACAAGTAGAGGGGATTCCTGACGCGTCCGCCCTCGCCCAACTGGCTCAAGGTGTAGAACTCAATGATGGGATAACAGCACCAGCGCAGGCCAAGCGAATAACCGAACCAGAGCTGTGGCAGCGCCACCCACCCGTCCGCTACCGAGCCAATATCGCGACCAGCTGGATTGAACTGACGATCTCTGAAGGGCGCAATCGCCAGGTTCGGCGCATGACCGCTGCAGTGGGGTATCCGACGTTGCGGCTGGTACGGGTCCAAATTGGACCCTGGCAACTTCACGGGTTGAATCCAGGTGAACATCGGCTTGAGCAGATACATATCCCCCGCCAATCTCGCAGACATTAATTCAATCCTGGAGCTACTTATGATCTGGACACCGCATGTCACAGTCGCCACCGTTGTTGCCAAAGATGGACGATTCCTGCTGGTGCATGAAAATACGGATGTTGGCCAGGTTTACAACCAGCCCGCAGGCCATCTGGATCCGAATGAAACGCTGATAGAAGCCGCTCTGCGGGAAACGCGGGAGGAAACCGGCTTGCATGTGCGCATCGACAAAATTCTGGCGCTCAATCTGTATAACGCACCAAATGGCCTGACCTATCTGCGCACCAGTTTCAGCGCAACACCCTTGGAGCCGATAACCAACGCGACTTTGGACAAAGAAATCATCGAAGCGGTTTGGTTAACATATGAGGAAGTTTTACAACGCAAGGCGCAACTTCGTAGCCCCCTGGTGTTATCCGATTTGGAGCGTTATCGCAGCGGCGAAACCTATCCGCTGGACCTGCTGACGAACTTCAACATTCAATCGAACCCGTAATAACACCTTATTAAAGACTGTAAGCACTCATGAGCACCGTCACTTCCCAGAATTCCAAAGTTATCGTCGGCATGTCCGGAGGTGTTGACTCGTCCGTCTCGGCACTTTTGCTCCTGCAACAAGGATATAAAGTGGAGGGACTCTTCATGAAAAATTGGGATGAAGACGATGGTACGGAATATTGCACAGCGAAACGCGACTTGGCAGACGCCGAACAGGTATGCCAAACCCTGGGCATTAAACTTCATACCGCGAATTTCGCCGCGGAATATTGGGACAACGTCTTTGAATATTTTCTATCCGAATACAAAGCCGGCCGCACACCCAATCCCGACATCCTTTGCAACAGGGAAATTAAATTCAAAGTATTTCTGGAATACGCTCAAATGCTTGGCGCAGATAAAATCGCGACCGGACATTATGCGCGCACTTTGGACCAAGACGGTCACACCTATCTAGCAAAAGGTTTGGATCCTAACAAGGACCAGTCTTATTTTCTTCATGCCGTAGGTGAAGCCGAATTTGCGCGAACCTTGTTTCCCATAGGAAATCTGGAAAAGCCGCGCGTGAGAGAGCTCGCCGAACAACACGGATTGGTCACGCACAATAAAAAAGACAGCACCGGAATCTGTTTTATTGGCGAGCGGCGCTTTAAGGATTTTTTGCAGCAGTACCTCCCCGCTCAACCCGGATTGATCAAAACACCTAACGGCAAAACTTTGGGCGAACATCATGGCCTGATGTATCACACCATCGGCCAACGACAAGGACTGGGTATTGGCGGTGTGGCAGGGCAAAAAGAAGAACCCTGGTATGTCGCGGAGAAAAATCTCGCGACCAATGAACTTATTGTGGTTCAGGGGGCTGACCACCCCCTGCTGTTCAAACAATGCCTGACGACAAGTACACCTCATTGGATTAACGGCACCCCGCCCGCAAATACATTTAACTGCCACGCCAAAGTTCGCTATCGCCAAGCCGACCAGCCTTGTCGAGTAGAAGTTGAAGGGGCGGGTCTGCGAATTTCGTTCGACGAACCGCAGAGAGCCATCACCCCAGGCCAGTCGGCGGTGCTTTATCAAGGGGACATCTGCCTCGGCGGTGCCGTCATAGAAAATGCCTTCAATCATTGATTAACCGGGAAGTCGTAACTTGGATAAATGGCAAAATCTCGTGATCTCTCTCGCTGGCATTACGCAGGCGATTGATTTGATGGATAAGCTCGCGAAGACTGGCTACCTGAATAGCGCAGATTTTGAAACCTGCGTGAACAGTCTGTTCGAACAAAATCCCGAGTCCGCTGAAGCCGTGTTCGGTGATGCGAACCACTTGCTGCGCGGATACGAAGTGTTACTGGACTTACTTCAGCGCAATAAGGGCGCCCAGCAAACCACTTTGCTTGGCTATTGCTTTGGCGCACTTCACTTGCAAAGACGCCTGGCGCGCAACCAGAGCATGCTCAATCAGGTGGGAGAGCGGATAAACAAATCCCGCCATCAGCTGCAGCACTTTGGCGTTACCCATGAAAACGTGATTGCCGGCCTCGCATCGATTTACACCGACACAATCAGTACATTCCCCTATCGAGTGCAAGTGGTTGGCGAAGCCCAATATCTGCAACAGAACCGCGTCGCCAACCAAGTCCGTGTTCTTCTGCTTTGCGCTATACGCGCAGCCACACTTTGGCACCAGCTAGGCGGCAGCCGGTTACATTTTTTGTTTAACCGGCGCCAGCTGATTAGCGCCACCGAGACATTGCTCGTCCAAGCCAAACAAGCCCAGCACTCGAGCAACTCCTAAAGCGGAGCCAAATCGCGTATCATCCGCGCTTTTTTGCCTGACCACCGCCGGGGCAAGCCCGGGCTGCAATTTTGATCGATTTAAATGGGGCCGTTATGAACCTGTCCACTCTCACCGCCATCTCCCCTATCGATGGACGCTATGCCAGCAAAACCGAAGCGTTGCGCACGATTTTCAGTGAGTACGGCCTTATTCGCGCACGTGTCGAAGTGGAAGTCCGCTGGCTGCAAGCGTTGGCCGCAAACCCCGGCATCCCAGAAGTACCATCCTTCAGCGCAAGCGCCAACCAAGTATTGGATTCGGTTATCAGCGAGTTCGGAGAGCAGGACGCCCTTGCCATAAAGAAAATCGAAAGCACCACCAATCACGATGTGAAAGCGGTGGAGTATTTCCTCAAGCAGAAAATCCAGTCCCAACCGGAGCTCGCGGGCGTACTCGAGTTTGTGCATTTCGCCTGTACTTCTGAAGACATCAACAACCTGTCCCACGGATTGATGCTGAAACAAGGACTCGAACAAGTGCTGCTGCCAGAGCTGCGCAAGATCGTCCGCGCCATCAAGCAGCTCGCGTTGGACAACGCCTCCGTGCCGATGCTGTCGCGCACCCATGGCCAGACCGCCTCCCCCAGCACCGTGGGTAAAGAAATGGCCAACGTAGCGGCGCGTCTCCAGCGTCAAGTCAGCCAGATCGAAAAAGTGACCATCCTCGGCAAGATCAACGGCGCCGTGGGCAACTACAATGCGCACCTCAGCGCCTATCCGGACGTTGACTGGCAAGGCCACGCCGAGCGCTTCGTCACCAGTCTCGGCCTGACCTGGAACCCCTACACCACTCAAATTGAACCGCACGACTATATCGCTGAGCTGTTCGACGCCTTCGCCCGCTTCAATACCATCTTGATCGACTTCAACCGTGACGTCTGGGGTTATATCTCCCTCGGCTACTTCAAGCAGAAAACCATCGCGGGCGAAGTGGGTTCGTCCACCATGCCGCACAAGGTGAATCCTATCGATTTTGAAAATTCGGAAGGCAACCTAGGCCTCGCCAATGCGGTGCTGCACCACCTGGCCAGCAAACTGCCTATTTCCCGTTGGCAGCGCGATCTCACCGATTCGACGGTGTTGCGCAATATGGGGGTTGGCTTCGGCTACGGGTTGATCGCCTACGGTGCAGTTTTGAAAGGCATAGGTAAATTGCAAACCAACCACCAAGCCCTGGAAGCGGATTTGAATGAAGCTTGGGAAGTGTTGGCCGAGCCGATTCAGACTGTGATGCGCCGTTACGGTATAGCAGAGCCCTATGAAAAATTGAAAGCGTTGACCCGCGGCCAAACCATCACCAAAGAATTGATCCAGGAATTTGTGGCTTCATTGGAACTGCCGGAATCCGCCAAACAGCAACTGCTGGAATTGACCCCTGCCACCTACACGGGCAATGCGGTCCAGCAGGCGCTCAATATCAATCAATTCATCGACTGACCACTATGAGCAATACCGCGGAGAACTGCATTCCTGGCGGCATGCCACTGACGGAGTTTTTCCGCGACTATTGGCAGAAGAAGCCGTTGCTGGTGCGCGGCGCGCTTCCGGACATACCGGTGATCGACGCCAATGAACTGGCGGGTTATGCCCTCGAAAAAAACGTCGAAAGCCGGTTGATTATCGAGCAACCCAACCCGGCAGCTCCTGTGTTGAGCGACTGGAAACTTATCCACGGGCCGCTGACCGCCAAACGCTTTAAATCACTGCCTGAATCTCACTGGACGTTGCTGATCCAGGCCGTGAATCAACTCCATCCCGACATTGACGAACTGCTGCGGCGCTTTCGCTTTATCCCCAATTGGCGCATTGACGATGTGATGGTGAGTTACGCCGCGGACCAAGGCGGCGTCGGGCCGCATTTCGATTACTACGATGTGTTCCTGCTGCAAGCGAGCGGCAAGCGCCGCTGGCGCATTGGACAAATCTGCAGCTCGCAGAGCCCCCTGCGTAAGGATACGGATTGCAAAATTCTGCAGGACTTCACCACTCAAGATGAGTGGGTCGTCGAGCCCGGAGATCTCTTGTATATACCACCCGGTGTCGCCCATTGGGGCATTGCCGAAGGCGAATGCATGACCTATTCCGTCGGCTTTCGCGCTCCCAGCCACGGGGAAATTCTGCTCGACTACAGCCAGGAGATGGCTTCGAGGCTGAATGAAGACCAACGCTTCTCCGATCCCGATCGCACACCTGGGACTCACCCCGGCCTGATCAGCGATGCCGACATTGATCAGGTCCGTAAACTGATACAGCAGTTGCTTCTGGATGAAAAAAACCTGGGAAGCTGGTTTGGCCGTTATATGACCCAGGCCCGCCGGGAAGCGCCGAGGTTTGACGCCGAGCCAGTCCATCCTTTGCTGGCGCCCGGGGTGCGCGCTGCCTACCGTCAACATGGCGGTGACCACGCCACGCTGTATATCGATGGTGAGGAGTTTTCGTGCTCGCTTTCGTTGGCAGAGGCACTTTGCGCCGGAGATGATCCGACAGAGCTGGATCTGAGCCCAGCAGATCAAACCCTTCTCAATCAACTCAGCGCGCAGGGATTGCTGGTGTGATCCACGTCAGCACTGTGCAATGGGAGCATGCCCAGGACACTTTGCGAGACATTCGTCGAGAAGTGTTCGTGGTTGAGCAGCAGGTTCCGGAAGACGACGAGTGGGACGATCAGGATCAAGCCGCAGTGCACTTTCTCGCCACGGACCTATCGAATGGTTTGGCGGTTGGCACAGCGCGTTTTCTGCCCAGTGGCAAAATTACCCGCATGGCTGTGCGCCAACCTTATCGCCACCGCAAAGTGGGATCCCAGTTATTGGCGGCAGTGCTGCGTTATGCCGCCAATCACGGATTCGATAAGGTCTACCTGGACGCCCAGATCAGCGCTATAGGTTTCTATAAGCGCGTTGGGTTTGTTCGCGAAGGTGAGATCTTTTTGGATGCGGGAATCGAGCATGTGCGCATGACTAAAACTGAGCCGGGAAAAATTTGATGACCACTGAAGCGGACGACAAGGTTCATCCTCTGGAACACCCCTCGGATGTGCTGCCCTTTCTGCGCGAGTTCGCCGCCGCTGCCCTACGCAATATCGATATTTTTAGTAACCAGTTGGCGCTGTCGATCTATGGCGATTCCGAGTTGGTGGATGCAGTGTCGCAATTCGCTCGCCGCGGGGCGCAAACCCAAGTCCGTATTCTGGTTCGGGATACTCGACCCCTTCAGGGCAGCGATCATCCTCTGCTACGGCTTGCCCAACGCCTGCCCTCTCACATCGCCATCCGCGCCTACATTGAAGGCGCCCAGGACGAACAGATGGGATTTTTTTGCGCGGATACGACTCACCTAGTGCACTACCTGGATGAGCCCAACTTGAAAGGTTATGCCCGGCGGAACGCGCGGGCGGAGTCTCGCCATCTGCTGGCTGAGTTTGAACACTTATGGGTGTATGGCAGCAAAGCGGACCTGAACTTGCGTCGGCTCAGTCTGTAAGCGGCGCGTCATATCTCCACACCTACTTTGTTTCCCTGGTAACTCACCGGAAAAAATCTCAGGCAGTCCAAGGTATCGGAAAGCGGGCCGCGAGCGCGACCTGTCCGAAGATCAAAACCGATGCCGTGAGCGCGGCAGACAATCGCCCCATCCTTGATTCGCCCCGAAGCCAAAGGCGCGTCCATGTGAGGACAGCGATTCTCAATTACGAAAATCTCGCCTCCCTCCTGCAATAACAGCAGCGGCCTGCCGTTTACGTTATGGGCAGCGCTGAACCCGTCGTGCAGGTCCGCCAAATTCGCCAAGCCATAGAACGCCATTGAAACCTCAACAAACCGAACTGATCGGAGCGTCAGTCTATTCGATAGCTTAAAAACACCTCAATCTCTACAATTGCTCGCCCGCCGTTTGTCCAGAGGTCTCTCAGGTGTACATCACGCTCGACTTCCCTTATGCCGCCAATGTCGAGACGGTATTCCTGCGCCTGAGCTTATTGCCGGGCTGTGTCTGGCTCGACAGCGGCAAACCGGAATCGATGTTGGGGCGCTACGACATTCTAAGCGCGCTGCCCAGCGAACAAATCTGCGGTGATTTTGCGACGGTTATCACTCGCCTCAACGAGCGTTTATCGTCAGTCGCAGAACAGAGTGAGGCACCGTTCTGCGGCGGCTGGATCGGCTATTTTGGATATTCCAGCCGGCACACCGCGTTCAGACTAAATTCTAAACCCGATCCAATACCCCAAGCCCAATTCGGCTGGTACGACTGGGCGGTGGTGGTTGACCACCAGGAGCAGAAGGCTCAGGTATTGTTTCTGGATACCTGCTCGTCAGAAATCCGTGCCCGGGCGCTTGCGGCGTTACAACAAGCGCCGATTGAAGGCGATTACACCTGCGGTGAATTTGTGGTCGACGAGAGCCGCGACCGCTATCTCGACTCCATCGTCAAAATCAATCAGTACTTGCTCGCGGGCGACTGCTATCAAGTCAACTACACCCAGCGTTTTAGCGCCGATTTTGCCGGCGCGCCGCAACATGCCTATCTGACATTAAGGCGCGCAGTGCCAAGCCCGTTCTCGGCATTTCTTGCGCTAAAGGAAGGATCGGTCCTGAGCATTTCCCCTGAACGATTTATTCAAATCCATCATTGCAGCGCACTTACCCAACCGATCAAAGGCACAGCCCCCCGTGGAAACACCTCGGCGGAAGACAGCGAACTGCAAAACTCTCTGTGCAACAGCGAAAAAAATCGGGCCGAAAACCTGATGATCGTCGATCTGCTGCGCAACGATTTCAGCATGAACTGCCTGCCTCATTCCGTCGCTGTGCCGGAGCTTTTTGCTTTACAGAGCTTTAGCAACGTCCACCATTTGGTCAGCACTATCACCGGCACATTAAAGCCGGGAGTAAACCACCCCAATTTTATCGAGGCGTGTTTTCCCGGTGGCTCCATCACGGGAGCCCCCAAGAAGCGCGCAATGGAAATCATAGAGGAGCTGGAAGGCCACTCGCGCAGCATCTACTGCGGCGCCATCGGTTACTTCAGCTGCAACGGCAATACCGACTTCAATATCGCTATACGAACGCTACTGCAGCATGGCAAAAAGCTTTACGCGTGGGCCGGGGGCGGGATTGTGGCGGATTCGGATCCAGCTCAAGAGTATGAAGAGAGCCTACATAAAATAGGCTCTCTGTTGCGCGCGCTGGCACAGGGCAGCACGCAAAGGCGGCAGGATTAAAGCGTCAGTTCGCGCACGCTGGACTTGATGAATTCCTTCTTGAGATCAGCGTAGGTGTGCACTGCCGGAAACTGCGGGAATTGTGCTATGACGTTGTCGGGAGCGTGAAACAGAATGCCCACATCCGCTTCCGCCAACATGGTGGTGTCGTTGTAGGAGTCGCCCACTGCGATAGTGCGGTAGTAAAGCGTTTTGAACGCACAAACCGCTTGGCGCTTGGGGTTGACCTGGCGGAGGTTGTAATCAGTGACCATGCCCTTTGCGTCCACTGTCAATTTGTGACACAGCAAAGTTGGATATCCAAGTTGCGCCATCAGGGGTCCCGCAAACTCATAAAAAGTGTCGGACAAAATGACCACCTGAAAGCGGGCTCTCAGCCAGTCGAGAAACTCCGCAGCGCCGTCGAGAGGACGCAATGTTGCGATCACTTCCTGAATTTCTTTCAGTCCCAAACCATGTTTCGCCAAAATGCCTAGGCGCATGGTCATAAGCTCATCGTAGTTTGGAATATCACGTGTGGTCGCACGCAGCTCCGGGATACCGGTTTTTTCAGAAAACTTAATCCATATTTCAGGGACCAGCACCCCTTCAAGGTCAAGACACGCGATTTCCACAGAAAGCTCCTGTAGGTTTGAGAAATAAGAGGATTGACGCTTTGATCATACGGCGGCGGATAAAATGGCCTGCAAGGTCGCAGCAGGCGGCAAATCTACCGATTTCGCCTTCTGTATGCAATGCAACGCGCTGCCACGCCTCTCGCATAACTCCTGAATCTAAGACTATAGCGGCCTAATATTTCTCAAGCAGACTGGCGTCTGTTATTCTTCGCCCCTGTTTTTCCAGCGGATTTTTAGCGGCAGTTTTATGAGCTCACTCAATCTTCTCGACCTCGACAACCATCTGCAAACGCAGACGCCACAGCAAATTCTGCAGTTTGCACTAAAGGAGTTCGAGAATATCGCTCTGTCATTCAGCGGTGCGGAAGACGTTGTCTTGGTCGACATGGCAACCAAAATCCGCCCGGATGTTGGGGTGTTTTGTCTGGATACCGGTCGCCTGCACGCTGATACCTACCAATTCATCGAGAAGGTCCGCAAACACTACAACATCAAAATCGATATTCTCTTCCCAGATTCCGAGGCGGTGCGCAATCTGGTGAGCAACAAAGGTCTGTTCAGCTTTTACGAGGACAATCACCAGGAATGCTGCGCCATTCGTAAAATCGGTCCATTAAAGAAGAAACTGCTTACTTTGGATGCGTGGGTCACAGGGCAGCGCAAAGACCAGAGCCCAGGCACCCGCGCCAGCATTCCAGTCATTCAGGATGACAAGGTATTTGCTCGTCCAGGCGAAACCCTTACCAAATTCAACCCGTTGGCCAACTGGACACTGCAACAAGTGTGGAACTACATCCGCGCCTACGAGGTGCCCTATAACCCGCTACATGACCGAGGCTTTATCTCCATCGGTTGCGAACCCTGCACCCGACCGGTTGGCCCCGGTCAACATGAGCGTGAAGGTCGCTGGTGGTGGGAAGAGTCCACTAAAAAAGAATGCGGCCTGCACGCAACTAATTTGAAGGATTCCCACTGAGAGCCAAGATGAAAATCACTTTTGTCAAAAAAATTCTCTCCGACGGCTCACCTTGCGCAAAATGCGCAGACGTTATTAACAAGCTCGAATTTTCCGGACAAATGGCTCGGATTGACGAGGTCCTTATCGCTGACGAGCGCGACCCCTCGTCGCCGGGAATGCAAATTGCCAAACGCTTTAACGTTGATCGCGCGCCTTTTTTTGTCGTCGAGAAAGCTAATGAGGAACCGCAAATTTATACGGTTTATCTGAAATTCGTTAAAGAAGTATTAGAGCAAAAAACGGATGAGAACGAAGAGCTGAAGGAGATATTGCAGAATAATTCGGATTTGGATTTTCTGTGAACCATCAATCCGGCATTCGCCGGATTGATGGTAATACCGTTTAATAAACCGGTAATTCGACATCCGCAAAGAGTTCATCCAATTCCATTTTGGAGTGGCGATTAAAGGCCTCGTTGATCACATCCTTGGTGAGATGTGGGGCGAACTCCTCGATAAACTCATACATAAATCCGCGCAAAAACGTCCCTCTGCGGAAGCCAATCTTAGTGGTGCTGGCCCGGAACAAATGGCTCGCGTCGAGCGCCACCAAATCGCTATCCTCTTCAGGCTGAAACGCCATCTTGGCAACGATGCCAATTCCAAGGCCTAATTTCACATATGTTTTGATCACATCCGCATCCGCAGCAGTAAATACCACCTTCGGCGCCAAGCCATGCTCCAAAAACGCTTCATCCAAACGCGACCGGCCGGTAAATCCAAATACATAAGTAACAAGTGGATATTTCGCGATGTCCTCTATGGTCAATTGCGAAACTTGCGTCAACGGATGGTTTTTCGGCACTAGAACGCAGCGATTCCAGCGATAGCACGGCAGCATAATCAGATCACTGAACAGTTCCATGGCTTCTGTTGCTATAGCAAAATCCACGGTGCCATCAGCGGCCATTTCAGAGATCTGCATTGGGGTTCCCTGATGCATGTGCAAAGAGACATCAGGATAGCGTTTGATAAAGCCGCCAATTACCTTGGGCAGCGCGTAGCGGGCCTGGGTATGGGTGGTCGCAATCGACAGGCTTCCTTTGCGCTCGTTACTGAATTCCTGCGCCACCTGTTTGATGCTTTCGACCTTGCGCAGAATCTCTCCCGCCGTTCGCAGGATTGCCTCTCCAGCAGGCGTGATCCGGGTTAAGTGCTTGCCGCTGCGAGAAAAAATCTCCACACCCAGCTCATCCTCAAGCAAGCGGATCTGCTTACTGATCCCCGGCTGAGATGTATACAGGCTTTGAGCGGTGGCCGACACATTGAGGTCATGGTGTGCAACCTCCCAAATGTAACGCAACTGCTGCAATTTCATATGCCCTCCGAATGGCGGCAGTTCAAGGAGAAACAGCAATTAGCCGATTACGCAATCACTGTTTGATTATAAAAATATAAGAAAATATTCTTTTGAAGAATAGCCGCTATGCCGACTATTTACCAACTTAGAATAAATTTAGCACCCATCAAACAATTTGCTTGCGAAAAAATCATATGCAAGTGAGCAAACGAGAAGGGAATCTAGGAAATATGGCGCGTTAAACACGAAAACCCGCGTTCACCTGCCAGTGTTTAAGGGCGTAATCTGGCTTTATCATCGGCACCATCAACACCGGCACCCTTGCAAGCTGCAACACCTTTGCGGCTACCGAGCCTAAAAGCCGGCTGTCCAAAGCTTCAGCAGAATGGCTCCCCACGACAATCAAGTCAGCATTTATCCTTTCCGCCTCCTGCAGGATAACGGCGGCGGGCTGCCCGGAGGACACTACTATGTCTTTTACAAAACTGAGCAATCCAAGATCGCCGATGGGTTCACACGCAAGCACCTCGAAAATCTGCTCTCGCATGGCTTCGAGTAATCCATTTATATGCGGTGTTTGCAGCACCTCTTTTTTTACCTGATCTGAGCAGTGGCTACGCACTACCGCAGCGGCAAATTCGCCTATAGGGGGCACGGCGTGCACGATACTGACTTGGGCATTGAATTGCCTCGCCAGAGCTTCAACATGCAACAAACTGTGACTGGTGAAAGCACCCAAATCCGTCGCAAACAAAATCGTTTTGATCATTTATGCCCCTACAGCACACTGGAGCTGCAAACCTGTGTGTTTGCTCATTTTGTTTAGGCAAGCTCCCCTGCCTTCACAGACGTCCTTAGCATGAAGACTAGCAGTGATGCCCCCAAATGCATGCCGCAATGAGACAAAACCGACGAGTGCCGTGTGATATAACCGATTGTTTTATATATGAAGTGTAGGGATCTACCCTGCTCTATTCAGTAGTCGGTTGATTGGCGATGCCGTGG